>JBDHTL010000117.1:0-10854 GCA_039808645.1 Rhodoblastus sp.
TGTAGACGCTGCGGTTCCAGGAGCCGTGCTCGGCGATGAAAATCGAATTGCGGTAGTCGGCCGGAAATTGCGCGCCCGTGTAGAATTTCATGCCGAGCGGCGCGACATGCGCGCCGAGATTTTGGACGGGCGGCGTGAATTCGCTGCATGAGCGGCCGGCGGCGAATTTCGGATCGGGCGTGTCGCCCTGGTGGCAGAAGGGAAAGCCGTAGTCGGCGCCTTCCTTCGCAACCATGTTGAGTTCGTCGGCCGGCATGTCGTCGCCCATCCAGTCACGGCCGTGCTCGGTGAACCAGAACAGTCCCGAGCGCGGATCGAAATCGCCGCCGACCGTGTTGCGCACGCCGCGCGCGATCGTCTCCGCCTCGCCGGTCGCCGGGTCGAGGCGGCGCACCTCTCCAGTGCCTTTCGGCAGGTCGCAGATGTTGCAGGGCGCGCCGACGCCGAACGTGAGGCGGCCATCCTTGTCGAAGCTAAGATATTTCCAGCCGTGATGCCGGCTCGACGGCAGATCGTCGTAGACGACCATTGGCGGAGGCATGCGGTCGAGGTTTTCTTCCGGATTATCGTAGCGCAGGATGCGGTTGACGGCTGCGACGTAGAGCGCGCCGCTGCGATAGGCGAGGCCCGTCGGCATGGCAAGGCCCGTGAGAATCGTCCTGACGACGCGCCTGCCGTCGCGCTCCGTCACCGCATAGACCGCGCCGGCGTCGAAGGAGCCGACGAATAGCGTCCCCTTGTCGCCCAGGGCCATCTGGCGCGCTTCGGGGAGGCCGGACGCATAGACGGAAATCGAGAAGCCCGGCGGAAGCCTGATCCTCTTCAGGTTCTCGACGAGCTGCGGCTCGGGAACGGCGTCTCGCGCGAAAACGACCGACCCGTTGAAGAGGAGCGCGGCGCAGGCGGCGAGCAAGGGTTTGCGCATCGATGTCTCCCGGGGCTCTCGCCTTAGCTAGCGCCGTCGCGCGCGCCGGCCACGGCCGATTTGACGGGGCGGGCAAAGCGCGACACAAGCGTCGCATGTCGCCCAACGTGCGACGAAAGGCTTGTCATGTCGCACAACAGCTACGGCCATCTCTTCCGCGTCACGACCTTCGGCGAGAGCCACGGGCCGGCGCTGGGCTGCGTGGTCGACGGCTGCCCGCCGATGATCCCGCTGGAAGCGGCCGAAATCCAGGCCTTTCTCGACAAGAGGCGGCCCGGCCAGTCCCGCTTCACCACGCAGCGCCAGGAGCCGGACGCGGTGAAGATCCTGTCGGGCGTGTTCGTCGACGAGGCGTCCGGCCGCCAGGTGACGACGGGCACGCCGATCGCGCTGCTGATCGAGAACGTCGACCAGCGCTCGAAGGATTATTCCGACATCAAGGACAAGTTCCGGCCGGGCCATGCCGATTTCACCTACGAGGCGAAATACGGCATTCGCGACTATCGCGGCGGCGGGCGCTCGTCCGCGCGTGAAACGGCCGCGCGCGTCGCCGCCGGCGCCATCGCGCGCAAGGTCGTGGCGGGCGTGACGATCCGCGGCGCGCTGGTGCAGGTCGGCCCGCACAAAATCGATCGCAACCGCTGGGACTGGAACGAGGTTGCGCGCAATCCCTTCTTCTGCCCCGATCCCGTCGCCGCGCAGGAATGGGAGAAATATCTGGACGGCATCCGCAAGGCCGGCTCCTCGATCGGCGCGGTCATCGAGATCGTCGCCGAGGGCGCGCCGGCCGGCTGGGGCGCGCCGGTCTACGCCAAGCTCGATTCCGAAATCGCCGGCGCGCTGATGACGATCAACGCGGTCAAGGGCGTCGAGATCGGCGCGGGCTTCGCCTCCGCCGAACTCACGGGCGAGGAAAACGCCGACGAGATGCGCATGGGCAACGACGGCAAGCCGCTGTTCCTGTCGAACAACGCCGGCGGCATTCTGGGCGGCCTGTCCACCGGGCAGCCGATCGTCGCGCGCTTTGCGGTCAAGCCGACGTCCTCGATCCTGACGCCGCGCCGCACGATCGACCGCGCGGGCCACGAGGCGGAAATCCTCACCAAGGGCCGCCACGACCCCTGCGTCGGCATCCGCGCCGTGCCGGTCGGGGAAGCCATGGTCGCCTGCGTGCTCGCCGACCAGTTCCTGCGCCACCGCGGCCAGGTGGGATAGCGCCCGGCCGCGCCGCGCGGCGCCGCGAGGATATTGTTGACATCGCAATATTGTGATGGCAACATTTGAACCGGATCGGGACAAAGAGCCCGACCGCGAGGAAACGCAGCCGGCAAGGCCGGCATCTCAACACGCGCGCCGCTCTCCGCGCAGCTTCGCTGCGCGCGCGTCTGCGCGCGCCGATACGAGGAGAAGCGCATGAAATGGCGAACGACGGGTCTTGCCGCATTGGCCGGCGTCGCGCTGGCGGTCACGCCCGCGACGGCGGAAATCTCCGACGGCGTCGTGCGCGTCGGCGTTCTCAACGACACGTCCGGCGTGTTCCAGGACTACAACGGCCCCGGCTCGATCGAGGCCGCCAAGATGGCGGCCGAGGATTTCACCGCCGAGGCCAAGGGCCTCAGGGTCGAGATCGTCTCGGGAGACCACCAGAACAAGCCCGACGTCGGCGCCGCCATCGTGCGGCGGTGGCTCGACGTCGAGAAGGTCGACGCCATCGTCGACCTGCCGAATTCCGGCGTCGCGCTCGCCGTCAACACGATCGTGCGCGACACGCCGATGACCATGCTGGCGTCGAGCACGGCCTCTTCCGATCTCACCGGCAAGGCCTGTTCGCCGAACCTCGTGCAATGGGTGACCGACGCCTGGGCGATCTCGCATTCGACCTCCGGCGCCATGCTCGAGCGCGGCGGCGACAGCTGGTACTTCGTCACCGTCAATTACGCGCTCGGCAATTCGATCGAGGCCGACGCCTCCGCCTACATTCAATCGAAGGGCGGCAAGGTCCTGGGCTCGAGCAAGCATCCGCTCGGCGCCTCGGACTTCTCCTCCTTCCTGCTGCAGGCGCAGGCGTCGAAGGCCAAGGTCGTCGGCCTCGCCAACGCCGGCCCGGATACGGCGAACGCGATGAAGCAGGCGGCCGAGTTCAACATGCGCTCGCAGGGCCAGTCGCTCGTCGCCTTCCTCATGTTCGTCAACGACGTGCACGCGATGGGGCTGAAGACCGCGCAGGGCCTTCTGCTGACGGAAGCCTTCTACTGGGACATGAACGACGAGACGCGCGCCTTCGCGAAGAAATTCGCCGCGCGGATGGGCGGCAAGATGCCGAGCGCCAACCAGGCCGGCGTCTATTCCTCCACCCTCGCCTATCTGCGGGCGGTGGCCGCGACGGGCAGCGACCATGCAAGGGACGTCGTGCCGCAGATGAAGAAGACGCCGTTCAAGGATCCCTTGTTCGGCGACATGAACGTGCGCGCCGACGGCCGCGCGGTTCACGCCATGCATCTTTTCCAGGTGAAGGCGCCGGACGAGAGCAAGTATCCCTACGATTACTACAAGCTGGTCAAGACCATCCCCGGCGCGCAGGCCTTCCGGCCGATGGCCGAGGGCGGCTGCCCGCTCGCGAAGTGAGGGAGAAGACGATGAACGCCACAGCGCAGACCAGGCCCGCCGCGCCGCTCGCGAGGGTCGATCCCTTCACCCGGCCATTCATGGACGACCCCTATCCGCATTTCGAGGCGATGCGGGAGGCGGGCCCCGTTCTCTGGTCGCCGGACAACGAGTGCTACATCGTCGCGCGGCACGACGAGGTCCAGCGCGTGCTGAGCGAATGGCAGACCTTTTCCTCCGCCGCCGGCGTCGGCCTCGCCAATTTCAACAAGGAAAAGCCGTGGCGGCCGCCGAGCATCGTGCTGGAAGCCGACCCGCCGCTGCATACGCGCACGCGCACCGTTCTCGCGCGCACCATGACGCCCGGCATCGTGAAGAAACTGCGCGAGCAATTCGAACGCGAGGCGGAAATCCTCGTCGACCGCATGCTCGACATGGGCGAGTTCGACGGCATAGCGGATTTCGCCGAATATTATCCGATCAAGGTCTTTCCGGACGCGCTCGGCCTGCCGGCGGAGGGGCGCGAAAACCTGCTGCCCTACGGCAGCATGGTGTTCAACTCTTTCGGGCCGCAGAACGAATTCACGCAGGCCGCAATGGTCAACGCCGACGCGGTGCGCGCGTGGATCATGGCCAATTGTTCGCGCGCCGCGCTGACCGGGGACGGGCTCGGCGCGATGATCTACGCCGCCGTCGACACCGGCGAACTGAAGGAAGACGAGGCGGCGATGCTGGTGCGCTCGTTCCTTTCGGCCGGCGTCGACACGACCGTCAACGCCTTCGGCAATCTTCTGTGGTGCCTCGCCACTCATCCCGACCAGTGGAGAAAGTTGCGGGAGAGACCGGAACTCGCCCGCAACGCCTTCGAGGAAGGCCTGCGCTACGAAGGCCCGGCGCAGGCCTTCTTCCGCACGACGACGAAGGACGTCGAGATCGGCGGCGTGACCGTCGGCGCGAACGAGAAGATCTGCGCCTTCATGCAATCGGCCAATCGCGATCCGCGCCGCTGGGAACGGCCCGACGAATTCGACATCGAGCGCAGAGTCGTTGGCCACATGGGCTTCGGCACGGGCATTCACGGCTGCGTCGGGCAACCGATCGCGCGTCTCGAAGGAGAAGCGGTGTTTTCCGCCTTCGCGCGCAAAGCCGCGACGATCGAACTCGCTGGCGAACCGAAACGCCAGTATAATAACGTCCTGCGCGCTTTCGCATCGCTGCCGGTGCGGACGACGCGGGCGTGAGGGCTTCATGGACAAGGCGGCCGCCCCGGACCTCGACGGGGCGAAACGCAAGGGATCGGCGAAAAGGGCGCGCCGCGCGACGACGGATGCCGCAGCGGACGAGCGCGCGTCGCCGAACGCGCTCGATCTCGAAAACTACGTTCCGGCCTTCCTCACCTGGATCGCCAACAAGCTGTCGAGCAGCGCGTCTTCCATCTACCGCCGCCGCTTCGGCGTCGGCATCGTCGAATGGCGGATCATGGCGCTGCTCGCCGTCGAGCCGTGGATCACGGCTGGCCGCATCTGCGAGGTGATCGGCCTCGACAAGGCCGGCGTCAGCCGCTCGGTCCGGTTCCTGCTCGACAAGGGCTATGTCGAGACGCGCTACCGCGACAACAACAATCGCCGGCAATTCATCGCGCTGACGCGCGCCGGCATCGAGCTGCACGACAGGATCGCGCTGGTCGCGCGCGCGCGGGAAGAGCAGTTGCTGACGGGCTTTTCGGGCGAGGAACGCGCGATGGCCGTGAAGCTGTTGACGCGGATGCACGAGAACCTGCCGCATGTCGGCGACGAACTGAAAAGGCGCGAAAACTAGGCAGACGCGCGCATTCTTTGCGCCGCGGCGCGGCCGCGCGGCGGGGAACCGCGGGACCGATCCGGCGTTGTCGCCGCGATGTCCACTCGCCGCGGGCCCGCGCCATGAAAATCGCATATGGCTACGAGATCGGCCTCGCCTGCCCGGCGCCGACGCCGATGGTGTGCCAGCTCGACCTGCATCCCTCGCTCGCTTCGGCCGTGCTGGAAGAAGCGCCGTTCGCCGCGCAGCCCTTCCTGTTTTCGCGCGTCTATCGCGACGGGTTCGGCAACGTGTGCCGGCGCTTCGTCGCGCCGGCGGGCGATTGCACGCTGCGGGCCGGCGGGATCGTCGAGGTCTCCGGAGAGCCCGACCGAACGCCCACGGGCGCCGGCGAGGTTCCCGTCGCCAGCCTGCCCGACGACACGCTCGTCCATCTGCAAGGCAGCCGCTATGTCGAGACCGACCTGCTGAGCCAGACGGCCTGGGATCTGTTCGGCGGCGCGCCTCCCGGCTGGGCGCGCGTGCAGGCGATCTGCGATTTCGTGAATGCGCACGTCACGTTCGACTACGCCCTGGCGCGCGCGACGCGGACCGCGTTCGAGACGTTCGACGAGCGCGTCGGCGTCTGCCGCGACTTCACGCATCTGGCGGTCGCCTTCTGCCGCTGCATGAATATTCCGGCGCGCTATTGCAACGGCTACCTTGGCGATATCGGCGTGCCGCCCGATCCCGCGCCGATGGATTTCAACGCCTGGTTCGAAGTCTATCTCGAAGGCGGATGGCATGTGTTCGACGCGCGCCACAACGTTCCGCGCATCGGCCGCATCCTGGTGGCGCGCGGACGGGACGCGGCCGACATTCCCCTGATCAATTCCTTCGGTCCGCACAGCCTGAAATCCTTCAGGGTGTGGACGGACGAGGCGGTCGCGCCGGGCCTCGGCGGCATCCGGGCGTCGTGAGCGCCTATTTCTTCTGCAGGCCGTCGATCACGCCGACGATCGGGCCGATCGACTTCCAGCCGTCGTTGCGCTTGATCTCGGGCGCGTAGAGCGCGGAAATCGAACCATCGAGAAACAGCGCGTCCTGGCACTTCAGCGACAGGAAGATGGTCGCGAAGGCGTAGAAGGTGACGGGCGTGTCGGCGATGATGAAACGCACCAGCCCGTCCTCGCACGTGCCGACGCCGTTGCGGGTTTTCTCCGAGACCCCGTCGGGGTGGATCTTCGGATGGATCCTGCCGCCGATGACCAGCATCGGGCCTGATTGCGTCGCGTAGTCGGGCTTCAGATTCTGGGCGACGAACTTCCTCGTCTCGGTCACGCCGGCCGTCTGGCCGCGCACCCAGAAGACGCCGTTGGGCAGCATGCCGAAATTACCGGCGCCCGCGCGCCGGTTGACCGGGTGAAGCTCGGCGCCCTTCTCGACATACAGGCCGACCGGCGACAGGTCCGGCTGATACATGCCCGCGTTCATCGCGAACGTCAGCCGTCCGCCCATGCCGGCAATGTCTTCCGCCAGCCGGTCGAACCCGGCGTACGCGTCGCCGTTGGCGTCCTTCCAGAACAGGCGAATGTCCGACTTGGCCGGGTTGAACGCGCAGATCGTGAAGGTTCCCTCCCCGACCCTGGCTGAAGCGCAGTCGGGCGCCGCGGCCGCGAGCCCGGTCTGCGCCGCAGCCGCCAGAAGCGACGTGGCGATAATCGCAACAGCGCGCTTGACGGAATGTTGCGTAAAACTCATATATCGACTCACGGAGGCACGCATGCAGGGGCAATCTAACATCCTGGAATGGATCAGGAAGGGGCTGGAGAAGCCCGGGCTGTCGCAGGCCGGACTGGCGGAGGCGCTCGGCATCGACCGTGCGCAGGTGACCCGGCTGCTGCAGGGCAAGCGCGAGCTGAAAGTGCGCGAACTCAAGCTGGTCGGCGACTACCTGGGAACGCCGGCGCCTGCCGCCAACGACGCCGTCGAGGTCGGCCCCGCGCACGATGTCGCGGCGTCCGTGAACGAGGCGATCGAGGCGATCGCGCGCGGCGAGATCGTGGTCGTGACCGACGACGACGACCGCGAGAACGAGGGCGATCTGGTCGTGGCCGCCTCGCTCTGCACGCCCGAGAAAATGGCCTTCATCATCCGCAATTGCTGCGGCATCGTCTGCGCGCCGCTGCCGCTCGACGAGGCGCGGCGCCTGCATCTCCAGCCGATGGTCGCTGCCAACGACGCCCCGCTCGGCACCGCCTTCACCGTCTCCGTCGACGTGCGGCACGGGCTGACGACGGGCATTTCGGCCGAGCAGCGCGCCAATACGGTGCGCGCGCTCGCCAACGGCAATATGGGCGCGGCCGATTTCGTGCGGCCGGGCCACGTATTTCCGCTGATCGCGCGCGAGGGCGGCGTGCTGATGCGCTCCGGCCATACCGAAGCCGCCGTCGATCTCTGCCGGCTCGCCGGCCTGCCGCCGGTCGGCGTCATCTGCGAACTCGCCAACGACGACGGCACCGTGATGGCCGGCAAGCAGATCGACGTTTTCGCGCAGAAGCACGGCCTGAAGCGCATTTCGGTGGCCGATCTGATCTCCTATCGTCAGGCCCGCGAGAAACTGGTCGAACGCGTCGCCATACGGCAGGTGAAGACGTTCGTCGGCGAAATGACCCTCTATTGCTACACGACGCCGTTCGATCCGGTGCAGCATTTCGCGCTGGTGCACGGCTCGATCGGCGACGGCAGGAAAGTGCCGGCGCGCCTGCATCGCGCCGACATTCTCAGCGACGCCTTCGGGGCCTCCGACACGCTGCGCCGCACGCTCGAGCGCTTCAAGCGCGAGGGGCGCGGCGTGCTGGTCTATCTGCGCGACGGGACGGCCGGCGTGCCGGCCAACGTGGTGAGCGCGCAGGACGACGATTCCGAAGCCAAGCGCACGCGGCAATGGCTGGACGTGGGCCTCGGCGCGCAGATCCTGCGCGACCTCGGCGTGCGTTCGATCATGCTGCGCACGTCGACGCCGATGACCTATGTCGGCCTGTCCGGCTTCGGTATCGAGATCGCAGGCGTCGAGGGCGTCTGAGGCGGCGCGCGCAATCTCCTGCTGCGCGCGCGCGAGAATTCTGGCAGGCTCCGCGACTAGCGTCGGCGAAAGACCGGCTGCGCGGAGGAAATCCATGTCGATACGAACCCTCGGCCAGGCGGGCCTGATGGCGCTCGCTCTCGGCGGCGCGAACGCGCAGGAGATGCGCGGCGTCAGCACGACGGAGATCAGGATCGGCCAGACCATGCCCTATTCCGGGCCGGTCTCCGCCTTCTCCATGCTCGGCAAGTCCGAGATCGCCTATTTCCAGATGCTGAACGACAAGGGCGGGATCAACGGGCGCAAGATCAACCTGCTGTCCTACGACGACGGCTATGTCCCGCCCAAGACCGTCGAACAGACGCGCAAGCTCGTGGAGCAGGACGAGGTCGCGCTGATCTTCTCGACCATCGGGACGGCGCACAATACGGCGACGGCGAAATACCTGCAGTCGAAGAACGTCCCGCAGCTCTTCATCGGCTCGGGCGCGTCGAAGTTCGACGACCTGACGAATTACCCGCTCACCATCATGGGCGTGCAGGGTTCGTTCCGCTACGAGGCGCGCATCTACGCGCGCCACGCGCTGGCGCAGAACCCGCAGGCCAAGTTCGCGATCCTCGCGCAGAACGACGATTTCGGCCGCGATTATGTCGCTGGCGTCCGCGACGTGCTGGGAGCGGACTTCGACAAGCGCGCCACCGTCGCGCCTTACGAATTCACCGATCCCACGATCGACTCGCAGATCACCACGCTGAAGGCGACGGGCGCCGACGTGCTGATCGGCGCGGTGACGCCGAAATTCGCGGCGCAGATGATCCGACGCGTCTACGAACTCGGCTGGAAGCCGCAATTCTTCCTCGCCAATGTCGCGATCTGGATTTCCTCCGTGATGGAGCCGGCCGGCGTCGAGAAGGGCGTCGGCATCATGTCGTCGGCCTATGTGAAGGACCCGATGGACCCCGCGTGGAAGGACGATGCGGGACTGAAAGGCTTTCTCGCCTTCATGGCGAAATACATGCCGGGCCAGGACCATCGCGACCAGAATTTCGTGAACGGCTACAATTCCGCGATGGTGATGGAAGCCGTGCTGCGCGCCTGTGGCGACGATCTATCGACGGCCAACATCATGAAGCAGGCGCAGGCGATCAAGGACATGGAACTGCCGATGCTGCTGCCGGGCATCAAGGTCTCGACCGGCCCGAACGACCACATGCCGGTCAAGCAGATGCAGATGATGCGCTTCGACGGCAGGCAATGGGTGCGGTTCGGCGATGTGCAGACCGGGCGCTGAACATCAGGAACAAACGACCATGAACGCGCAGCCCGCCTTCAACCTGACGGATCCCGCCTTCGTGCGGGATCCCTACCCCGCCTACCGAATGCTGCGCTCGATGGCGCCGGTGTGGAAATCGCCGATGGGCGTGTGGGTTCTCACGCGCTACGAGGATATCGCGCGCTTGCTGAAGGACCAGCGCTTCGTCCATGATTTCGACGGCGCGATTTCCGATCCGCGCAATCGCGCCGCGCTGCGCGAGGAGGCGGTGTTCAAGCAGCTCGGCCATTCCATGCTGCTGCGCGATCCGCCCGACCATACGCGGCTGCGCGGGCTCGTCGCGAAGGCGTTCACGGCGCGGCGCGTCGAGGAGGTGCGGCCGCAGATCGAGCGCGTGGTGAACGCCCTGCTCGATACGCTGGCGCCGCGCGGAAAGATGGACGTGATCGAGGATTTCGCGCACAAGCTGCCGGTGATCGTGATCTGCGACATGCTCGGCATTCCGCAGGAAGATCGCGCGCAATTCCTCACCGGCTATCGCGTGTCCGGCCGCGCGCTCGATCCGACGCCGATGACGCGCGCCGAACTCGACCAGGTCAACGCCAATGTTCTCGGCGGACGCGCCTATTTCGCGAAACTGTTCGAGCGCCGCCGCCGCGAGCCCGGCGACGATCTGACCAGCGCGCTGCTGCAGGTCCAGGACGAGAAGGACGGGCGGCTGAGCGAGGACGAACTCTACGCCAATATCTCGCTGCTGTTCGCCGCGGGACACGAGACGACGACGAATCTCATCGGCAACGGCCTGCTCGCGCTGCATCGCAATCGCGATCAATGGGAGAAGCTCGTCGCCGATCCCGATCTCGCTCCAAGCGCGGTCGAAGAATTGCTTCGCTACGATTCCTCCGTGCAGCTGACCAGCCGCAAGGCTTCGGTCAACGTCGAGATCGGCGGGCAGACAATCGGGCGCGGCGAGGAAGTGATCTGCCTGCTCGGCGCGGGCAATCGCGACCCCGAGGCTTACGAAGAGCCGGAAAAGCTCGACATCACGCGCAAGAACGTGCGGCCGCTGTCGTTCGGCGGCGGCATCCACACGTGTCTCGGCGCGCAGCTCGCGCGGCTGGAAGGCGAGATCGCGTTTCGCGCACTCGCAAAGCGGCTGCCGAACATGCGGCTGGAAAACATCGACAA
>JBDHTL010000118.1:0-10826 GCA_039808645.1 Rhodoblastus sp.
GCCTCGGCGTCGTCCACCGCAACCTCGAGCCGGAGGAGCAGGCCGAAGAAGTGCGCAAGGTGAAGCGCTACGAGAGCGGCATGGTGGTCAATCCGATCACCATCTTCCCCGACCAGACGCTCGCCGACGCCCTCGCCATCATGGCGCGCTACTCGATCTCCGGCATTCCGGTTATCGAGCGCGCTGCGGGCGACAAGCCGGGCAAGCTCTGCGGCATTCTCACCAACCGCGACGTGCGTTTCGCCGACAATCAGGCGCAGCCGGTGTCGGAACTGATGACGCGCAAGCTGATCACCGTGCGCGAGGGCGTCTCCAAGGACGAGGCGCGGCGCCTGCTGCACCAGAACCGCATCGAGAAGCTGCTGGTGGTCGACGAAGACTACAAGTGCGTCGGCCTGATCACGGTGAAGGACATCGAGAAGGCGACGCTGCATCCCCACGCCTGCAAGGACGCGGAAGGCCGGCTGCGCGTGGCTGCCGCCTCCACCGTCGGCGACAAGGGCTACGAGCGCGCGCTGATGCTGATCGACGCGGGCGTCGATTGCGTCGTCGTCGACACGGCGCACGGCCATTCGCAGAGCGTGCTCGACCAGGTCGCGCGCATCAAGCGCGTGTCCAACAAGGTCTCCGTCGTCGCCGGCAACGTGGCGACGGGCGACGGCGCGAAGGCGCTGATCGACGCGGGCGCGGACGCGATCAAGATCGGCATCGGGCCGGGATCGATCTGCACGACGCGCATCGTGGCGGGCGTCGGCGTGCCGCAGCTGACCGCGATCATGGACGCGGCCGAGGTCGCGCGGAAATCGGACGTTCCCGTCATCGCCGACGGCGGCATCAAATATTCCGGCGACCTCGCCAAGGCGATCGCGGCCGGCGCCGATTGCGTGATGATCGGCTCGCTGCTCGCGGGCACCGAGGAAAGCCCGGGCGAGACCTTCCTGTACCAGGGCCGCTCGTTCAAAGCCTATCGCGGCATGGGTTCGGTCGGCGCGATGGCGCGCGGCTCGGCCGACCGCTATTTCCAGCAGGACATCAAGGACGAGATGAAGCTGGTGCCCGAGGGCATCGAGGGCCAGGTGCCCTATCGCGGCCCGGTCGGCCCGATCCTGCACCAGCTCGCCGGCGGCCTGCGGGCGGCGATGGGCTATGTCGGCGCGCCGACGATCCATGAGTTCCAGAAGCGCGCGAGCTTCGTGCGCATCACCGGCGCGGGCCTGCGCGAAAGCCATGTGCACGACGTCGCGATCACGCGCGAGAGCCCGAACTATCCGACGGGGATGTGACGGGATGGAGCTACTCCTCCCTGCTCCGCGGGGAGGGTGTCGCCGAATGCGACGGGCGGGGATCGAGGGCATAGGCTGCACTGCCGACAGCGCCCGGCAGACCCCACCCGCGATGCTGCGCATCGCGACCTCCCCGCGAGCGGGGAGGCAGGACGCGTCATCCTGGCGTCACGTCGCCGGCGCCTTCTCCGCCTTGCCCAGCATCTCCCGCATCGAATCCGGCACGCGCACCGTCCTGTGCGTTTTCTGATCCGTGTAGACCCACACGATCTCGCCCGTCGCACGCAGATCATCGCTGCCCTTCGCGAAGATCGCGAGATCGAAGCGCAGGCTGGAATTGCCGATGGCGCCGACGCGCACGCCGACTTCGATCTCCTCGTCGAAGCGGATCGGGGCCTTGTATTCGACGAGCGATTTCACCGTGTGGAAATCAACGCCCGTCGCCTTCACATCGGCCGTGTAATCGTAGCCGAGCCAACGGAAGAATTCGGTGATCGCCGTGTCGAAATAGGTGAGGTAATGCGCGTTGAAGACGACGCTCTGGCCGTCGACTTCGGAATAGCGCACGCGGAAGGGAAAGAAGAAGCGGAAGTCAGAACGTTTCATCTGTCGTTTCACCCCAGTTCCTGCTCGACGAGGCCGGCGAGATAGCTCGCGCCGATCGGCAGCAGGTCGTCGTTGAAATCGTAGCCCGGATTGTGCACGGGCACGCCGCCGCGTTCGCCGTCGCGCTGGCCGAAGAAGAGATAGGCGCCGGGCGCGCGCTCCAGCATGAAGGCGAAATCCTCGCCCGCCAGCAGCGGCTTGCCGTCGCGGATCACATTGTTCACGCCCGGCGTATTGCCGGCGCAGAGCGAGGCGCGGTCGGTTTCATGCGCAGAATTGATCGTCGCAGGATAGGCGCGGCGATAGGAAATCTCCGCCGCGCCGCCCTGGGCCGCGGCCGTATGCTCGACCGCGCGCTTGAACAGGCCTTCCACGAGATCGCGCACGTCCGGTTTCAGCGTGCGCACGGAGCCGCGCAGCTCGACCGTCTCGGGGATGACGATGTCCGACGTGCCGCCATGAATCTGGCCGATGCTGACGATGGCCGATTCCAGCGCGTCGACATGGCGCGAGGGCAGCGCGTTGAGAACGCCCACGACCTGCGCCGCGATCGAGACCGTATCGATCCCCTGCTGCGGATGCGCGCCATGCGCCGACTTTCCGCGCAAGACGACGCTAAAATAGTCGATGGCCGCCATCGCCGTGCCGGCGAGCGCCTTGACGGTTCCCAGCGGCATGTCCGGGCTGTTGTGGATGCCGTAGACGGCGTCGCAGGGAAAGCGCTCGAACAGGCCGTCGTCCAGCATGGCCTTGGCGCCGGCGAGACCCTCTTCCGCCGGCTGGAAGATGAGATGCACCGTGCCGGCGAACTTGCGGGTCTCGGCCAGATATTTCGCCGCGCCGAGCAGCATGGTCGTGTGCCCGTCGTGGCCGCAGGCGTGCATGCGCCCGGGATTGCGGGAGCGGTGGGCGAAGCTGTTGCCCTCCTCCATCGGCAGCGCGTCCATGTCTGCGCGCAGCCCGATGGCGCGATTGCCGCCGCTCGCCTGGCCCTGCCCCCTGAGAACGCCGACGACGCCGGTGCCGCCGAGGCCGCGATGCACCTCGATCCCCCACTCGGCCAGCTTCTGCGCGACGATCTCGCTGGTGCGCGCTTCCTCGAAGCCGATTTCCGGATGCGCGTGGAAATCGCGGCGCCATTCGGTCATTTCGGCGTGCATCTGGTCAAGACGTTCGCGCGGGCTCATGCTGGCCTCCAATGGTTCGGGCCATTATTCCGGCCGCGCGCGGCCGATACAAGCGAGGAGCGGACAAGGCGGACATGCGCAGCGAAAAGGACAAGATGCTTGCCGGCGAGCATTACCGCGCCGACGATCCGGAACTCGTCCGC
Organism: Rhodoblastus sp.; assembly: GCA_039808645.1. GTDB lineage: Bacteria > Pseudomonadota > Alphaproteobacteria > Rhizobiales > Beijerinckiaceae > JAJXWB01. The sequence continues at coordinate 3,220 of JBDHTL010000118.1, forward strand.
GATCACGCGGCGGCGCGCGACTGGATGGATCGCTACAATGCGGCCGGCGTGAGCCCCAAGCAACGCGCCGCCCTGTTGCGCGAAGCGCTCGGCCATGTCGGCGCCGGCGTCGTCGTGCGCCCGCCGTTCCATTTCGACTACGGCTACAACATTCGCCTCGGCGACGGCGTTTTCCTGAACTTCGACTGCGTGCTGCTCGACAGCATATCGATCGAGATCGGCGCGGCGACGCAGATCGGTCCGGCCGTGCAGATCTACGGCGCAGACCATCCGCGCGACCCCGAACAGCGCCGCGCGGGCCTCGAATTCGGGCGTCCCGTGAAGATCGGCGCCAATGTCTGGATCGGCGGCGGAGCGATCATCACGCCCGGCGTCACGATCGGCGACGACGCGATCATCGGCGCGGGGTCCGTGGTGACGCGCGACGTGCCGGCCGGCGCGACAGTCGCCGGCAATCCGGCGCGCCGCATCGGGGGCGTCTAGCCACGCCGACCGCGCGGCCTATGATGGGCGGCAAACGTTCGAGAGGCGCAATGTCCGTTCAGGCAGTCCTTCTTCCCGTCTTCGCGCTGGTCGCGCTCGTATTCTTCCTTCTCGCGCGCACGGCGCTGACGCGCGTCGCCGCGATCAAGGCCGGCGAAGTCAAGATGAAGGATATCGCGCTCGGCCAGAGCGCTTGGCCGGCGGCGGTCACGCAGACCGGCAACGCTTATGCCAACAACCTGCAATTGCCGCTGCTGTTCTACGCGCTCGTCGCCTTCGCCATGCTGACGAAGAAAGACGATCTGCTCTTCGTCGTCATGTCATGGCTGTTCGTCGCCTCGCGCTACGCGCACGCCTGGGTGCACGTCACGTCGAACCATGTGCCGACGCGCTTCAACATGTTCGCGGCGGGCGTGCTGATCCTGGCGCTGATGTGGATCGTCTTCGCGGCGCGGATCCTGCTGCCGGCCTAGCGGTCGTACATGCGCCCGCTCTCGAGATAGGTCTTGGCGTCGGCGCGCCGGCGCGGCGGCGGCGGATAATAGCCGTCCGGCGGCGGTTCGTAGCCCCGATCGGCCATCGCGAAACGGTCGCTGGAGCAACCGGCGACAGCAAGCAGCAACGCCACCGGCAACAGGCTTCGAAGCAGACGCGTCATGTGCGGCCCTTTCAAACGCCGCGAGGAGGCGGCGTGGAAAGCCTGGCGATCGGCAATGGCGGCGCAATGTTCGCTTTGCGGCCGAGTTGCGGCCTCGACGCGCATGGTTAATGCGCGTGCGCCGTCAATATCCGCGCGACCTCGGCGATCGCGGCATTGCGTTCCTCGACGCTGCGCGCGCATTCCGTCAGATAGGCGGCGATGAGGACCGGCTTGCCGGTTGGCGGCCAGAGAATGGCGATGTCGTTGTTCGTCCCGTGTCCCCCCGCCCCTGTCTTGTCGCCGACGCGCCATCCGTTTGGAACGCCGGCGCGCAGGCGCGTGTCGCCAGTCTTGTTGGCGATCATCCAGTTCGCGAGTTGCGAGCGAGAAGCGGCCGACAGCGCGTCGCCCAAAAGCAGCTTTTCGAGATTGCCGAGCATGGCGGCGGGCGACGTCGTGTCCCTCGCGTCGCCGGGACGGGCCTCGTTGAGGTCGGTCTCGACGCGGTCGAGGCGCGTGATCTCGTCGCCGACCGAACGCGCATAGCGGGTCAGCCCTTCCGGGCCGCCGATGGACGCGAGGAGAAGATTGCCGGCCGTATTGTCGCTGAGCGTGATCGCGGCCTCGCAGATTTCCGTGATCGTCATGCCCTCGCCGCCCGCGTATTTTTCGGTCGCGGGCGAGTAGGTCACGAGTTCGGATTTCGTGAAGCGTACGCGCCGGTCGGGATTCTCGGCGCCCGCGTCGATGCGCGCCAGAACGGCGGCCGCGGCGAGGAACTTGAACGTGCTCGTGATCGGAAACCGCTCGTCGGCGCGGTAGCGAAACCGCGCCCCGTTCGCCGTATCGCGCATGGCGACGCCGAGCCGCGCGCCGAGGCTGCGCTCGAGATCCGCCATAGCTTCCGCCGCGTCATGCGCGCGCGCCGGCATTCCCCAGGCGAAACCCGCCAAGGCGACGCCGCCGGCGAAGGCGCGGCGGTCGATCAAATCGAGAAGCTGGTCCCGCAGCCGCAGGACGCCGTGGCGTTGGGATTGTCGATCTTGAAGGACTGGCCGATCAGGTCGTCGACGAAATCGATTCGGCAGCCCTTCATGTATTCGAGGCTGACCGGGTCGATGAGCACGGTCGCGCCGTCGCGCTCCAGCGTCAGATCGTCGTCGGCGCGGTCCCGCACGATGTCGAAGGCGTATTGAAAGCCGGAGCAGCCGCCGCCGTTGACGGCGACGCGCAGGGCCGAACCCGGCTGTTCGGCCTGCAGAATTTTGGCGACGCGCCGGGCGGCGCGTTCTGTCAGCACGACGTCCTGCGTCGTCTCTTCTGTCGCGGTTTGCATTCGACCATCCAGCTCGGGTTCAAGGTCCGGCTTGCCTCGGAAGGCCCCCACAAGATAAGCCGCTGGAGCCGCGCTTTCAACGCCGCGGCCGGAACGCCCCCGGACCTCATGCCATCAGCGACGCCCGCCCTCGCCCCGTACGCCTGCGATGCGGCCCGCAGCCGCGGCCGGCTCGTCGCGGAGCCCGCCTCGCCGACGCGCACGGAATTCCAGCGCGACCGCGACCGGATCGTGCATTCCACGGCTTTCCGCCGCCTCGCGCACAAGACGCAGGTGTTCGTGCCGCTCGGCGGCGACCATTTCCGGACGCGGCTGACGCATACGATCGAGGTGGCGCAGATCGCCCGCGCCCTGTCGCGCGGACTGGGTCTGGACGACGATCTCGCCGAGGCGCTGGCGCTCGCGCACGACCTCGGCCACACGCCGTTCGGCCATGTCGGCGAGGATGCGCTGGACGCGCTGATGCGGGACTACGGCGGGTTCGATCACAATGCGCAGGCGTTGCGGCTGGTGACCCGCCTCGAGCGCCGCTACGCGCGCTTCGACGGCTTGAACCTGACGTGGGAGACGTTGGAGGGCCTGGTCAAGCACAACGGCCCGCTGCTCTCCGCCGACGGCCGCCCGAGCGCCAAATTCGCGACACGCGGCGTGCCGCGGCCCATCCTCGAATTCGACGCCGAATGCGCGACCAGTATCGGCTCGCTGGGGCTTTCGTCCCACGCCAGCGCCGAAGCGCAGGCGGCGGCGATCGCCGACGACATCGCCTACGACGCGCACGACATCGACGACGGGCTTCGCGCGGGCCTGTTCGAACTCGTCGACCTGCGCGCCGCCTCGCCTTTCGTGGACGGCCTGCTGCACGAGATCGAGCGCGCCTATGGCGCGCTCGAACGCGCGCGCGTCATCCACGAACTCGGCCGACGGATCATCACGCGCTTCATCGAGGACGCGCTGACGGAAAGCGCGCGGCGAATCGCGGAAACCGGCGCCGAGAGCGTGGCCGAAATCCGCGCCGCCGGGCGACAGGTCGTGGCATTCTCGGCGGCGATGATCGAGGCGGACCGTTCGATCAAGACCTTCCTGTTCTCCGCCATGTATCGTCATGCGGAAGTCATGCGCGTCCGCGCGAAGGCGACACAGGTGATCGAGCGGCTCTTTCCGCTCTTCCTGCACGATCCCAAGGCCATGCCGCTCGAATGGGACGGCGCCTTTCGCGGCGCGCGGGACGCGGCCGCGCGCGCGCGCATCGTCGCGGACTATATTGCGGGCATGACCGACCGCTACGCGCTCAACGAATATCGCCGTCTTGTCGATGCCGGGATGGACCTGACATGAGCCGGCCCGCGCTCGACGACCTTGTCGCCGGCGTCGACCTTCAGGATCGCGCGCTCGCGCTCGTCGATTACAATGCGATGACGCGCCGGCTCGTGCTGCGTATCCATTTCGACGCGGCCGGCGCGTCGGCTTCCGACATTCGCACGCTCGTCTTCGATGGCGTATTCGGCCTGCATTGCGATCCGCCCGCCGCGCTCGCGCCGCTCGGTGAGGAAGCGAAGGGAGACATCATCCGGCTCGACGCCAAGCCGCGCAAGGGCGGCGAGTTCGAGATCGCCTTCGTCTACGCGCGCCGCGGCGCCGACGGCGGCGCGCCGACGACGCAGGCCGCGAGCTTTCACGCGCTCGACGCGCGCTGGCTCGGCTGAATCGACGATCGCCTAAAGCGAATATCCGCCGGCCTTCTGCGCCTTGTCCTGCCCGAGCGCGACCAGCGCCTCGTTCATCGCGCCGCGATAGATGCCCTGCGCCATCAGATTGCCGGTCGCCGCGAACCGTTTGTCGTAGGCGTCGCGTTTCAGTTCCAGCGCGGCGCGGTCCCGCGGCGCGGCGCGGATCGCCCATTCCGCGACGTGGCAGGCGAGTTCGAGGTCGCCGGCCGCCAGCAGCGCGCGGCCACGCGCGACAAGCGCCCCGACGCCGCCGGCCAGCGCCGCGATCTCGGCGGCCTGCCGTTCGAGCGTCGCAGGAAAGAGATCCGCCGCCACGCCGTTCCACCAGCCGCCCCAGCGCCGGATGAGATTGCGCACGATGAATTTCGGATGGTCGTAGAGTTCCAGCAGATAGGGCCGCGCAGCCAGTTCCGGATCGGATTCGACGGCGTGAAATATCTCGTCCGGCGACTGGCCGGCGTTGAGACGCGGCAGCACCTGATCGACGATATGCCTGAGATAGCGGGCGGTTTCCGTCAGCACCTGCCGCACGGCATCGCGGCCTTTGACGACGAGACCGTGCCCGGGAAACAGCCAGTCCGCGCCGAGGCCCGCCATTTCCTCCAGCGCGTCCGCCCATTCCACGGGATAGCGCTGCACCTTCTGCGGATTGCCGCAATTGGGCGAGCGCCAGACCACGAGATCGCCGCAGAAGAGATAGGAACGCGCGGGAACCCAGACATAGCAATGGTCGTCCGTCTCGCCTTTCGCCGCGCGATAGCGCAGCTCCACGTCGCCCATGCGCTGTGCGAGGCTGTCGCGGAAGGTGATGGTCGGCCAGTCGTATTCGTCGGGAAAGCGCAGCTTGTCGGAGCCGAACTGCCGCTGGTTGATGAGTTGGTTGTAGCCGTGCGTCAGCGAATAGCGGCGAAAGCGCTCGGCGCAATTTTCCTGCGCGACGATGTTGCGAACGGCGCCTTCCGCGAGAAACGGCTTCGCGCCGAAGGCGTGGTCGAGGTGGCCGTGCGTGTAGACGATCGTGTGAACCGGATCGTCCGTCCAGCCGCGGATCGCCGCATGAACGCTCGGCGCGCCGCGCGCCGTGCCGGGGTCGATCAGCAGCAGGCCATCCGGCGTCTTCATCGCGTAGGTATTGACGAACAGCGCATGCATGAAGACGTCGGGCGCGACTTCCTCCGCCGGTCCGCTGAAGCGCGGCTTGGCGCGCAGCGGATCGTCGGTCACCATTTCGGGTCGCCTGCTCATCCGGTTCTCCCTCGGACGCCCTCGCCCGGACGTCTTCGCGCCCTGGTCGCAAGGCTACGCCGCCGCGCGACGCGCGCCAATCGCCGGCGCGTCTGTGCTCAAGCGTTGGAGCCGCGGAAGCCCATCGCCAGGACATAGAGTTCGGCGGAATCCTTGCGGCTCGCCTCCGGCTTCACATGGCGGACGACGGCGAAGTCGCGCTTCAGGCGCGCAAGGAGCTGGTTTTCCGTGCCGCCCTGCAGAACCTTGGCGACGAACACGCCGCCCGGCGCCAGAACCTCGCAGGCGAAATCGGCGGCGAGTTCCGCCAGCGCGACGATGCGCAGGTGATCCGTCTGGCGATGGCCCGTTGCGTTCGCGGCCATGTCGGAAATGACCGCATCCGCCTGCCCGCCGAGCATCGCCTTCAGGCGATCGGGCGCATCGTCGGCCAGAAAGTCCATGACCGTGAATTCGACGCCGGGGATGGGCTCGACCTCGAGCAGGTCGATGCCGACCACGCGGCCCTTCCTCTCTTCCGACTTCACCTTCTTGGCCGCTACCTGCGACCAGCCGCCCGGCGCGGCGCCGAGATCGACGACACGCATGCCGGGCTTGAGCAGATGATAACGCTCGTCGATCTCGATCAGCTTGTAGGCCGCGCGCGAACGCCAGCCCTCGCGTTTCGCGCGCGCCACATAGGGATCGTTGAGCTGGCGCTCCAGCCAGAGCGTGGACGACAGCGTGCGCTTGCGCGCCGTCTTCACGCGCGTCTTCAGCGAGCCGCCGCGCGCCTTTTCGTCCTTGCCGCCCGGGCCCTGCCTGCCGGCTGTCACGCGTGCGTCTCCCCGGCGCGGTCGGCGCGCATGAGTTCCAGAAGAATGCCCTCGCGAAGGCCGCGATCGGCGATGCGGATGCGCGGCGCCGGAAAGGCGCGACGGATCGCCTCGAGAATGGCGCAGCCCGCCAGCACGAGGTCGGCGCGCTCGTGGCCAATGCAGCCGTTGGCGGCGCGCTGCGCATAGTCCATGGCGCGCAGACGGTCGACCGCGTCGTCGGCCTGATCCGCCGACATCCACAAGCCGTCGACCCGGCGGCGGTCGTAGCGCGGCAGTTCGAGATGAATGCCGGCGACCGTCGTGACCGTGCCCGACGTGCCGAGCAGGTGGAACCGGCCGCAGGCGCGCTGCTCCATCGCCTTCTTCGTGAAGGGCCGCAACTTCTCGTCGAAGGCGGCGACCATGTCCTCGAACGTATTGTCGTCCACGTGATGTCCGCCGAAGCGCTCGGCGAGCGAAACGACGCCGAGCTCGATCGACGTCCAGATGGTGACGCTGCGCGCGCCCTGATTTCGCGCGCGATCGGGCGCGAGCCAGACGATTTCCGTCGAGCCGCCGCCGATGTCGAACAGAAGCACGCCTTCGGCCTGCGGATCGGCCAGCGAACCGCAGCCGAGCGCGGCCAGCCGCGCCTCGGTCTCGCGGTCGATGATCTCCAGCCCGAGCCCCGTGCGCTCCGCCACGCGCGCGACGAACTCGGGTCCGTTGGCGGCCGCGCGGCACGCCTCGGTCGCGATCAGCCGTGCGCGAGATACGCCGCGCCGGTCCATCTTGTCGCGGCAGATTTCCAGCGCCTCCAGCGTGCGCCGGATCGCCGCCTCGCTCAGCCGCCCGGTCTGGGACAGGCCCTCGCCGAGCCGAACGATGCGCGAATAGGCGTCGACGACTCGCAGGCCCTCGGCCCCGGTCGGCGCCAGATAGCCGGCCGGGCGAGCCACCAGAAGGCGGCAATTGTTCGTGCCGAGATCGAGAGCGGCGTAAAGCGGCGCCCCGCCGGCGCGGCCCGCAACACTCCCGTCCCGGGCACGACCCTGCGCATCCTCCGGGCGCGGGCCTTCCCCAAGCGACGACACGATCTGCTCCTGCGACCAGCCGCCGAGGGGCCGGTCGATTTCGGTGGAGAATACCAGCAAGCCCGGCTTTTGAAAGGGAGACCGCGTGCGCCGTTCCCTGGGCGACGGGTTTCCGCGCGGATCGTCGGTAGGACGACCCGCGGCGTTGACACGAGCGGCGCGGCCCTTTATCTCGACCCCCGTTCCGACGCGCCGCCTCGTCCGCGTCCGTTGGGGGATAGTTCAACGGTAGAACAGCGGACTCTGACTCCGTTAATCTTGGTTCGAATCCAGGTCCCCCAGCCA
>JBDHTL010000119.1:0-10782 GCA_039808645.1 Rhodoblastus sp.
GGTCTTGGCCGCCGCGTCGGGAGCCACCGCCGCCGCGGCGGCGGGCGCCGCGTCGCCGTCGCCCTCGGCCGCGTCGCGCTCGTCCGCGCAGGCGGCCGCTTCCAGCAGCACATGGTAGAGATAGGCTTCGAACTCGCGTTCGAACCGTCCGATGATCGCTTCCGGGTCCGGCGTCAGCGCCGTGTCCGTGATCAGCCCGAACTGCACGTTTCCGGCGTAGGACAGGATCGACACGCCCATGCCGATATCGCCGGACTGCGGCACCCAGAACATCACCTGCTTGACCGGGGCTCCGGCGATCGTGATCTCCTTCTGCGGTCCCGGCACGTTGGTCATCACCGCGCTCGCGCGCGAGATCAGCAGGTCGAACAACTGGTCCTGCATGAGCTTGGGCGCGAGGCCGAGCGCGCCGAACAGGCCGAGCGTGACGGGCGGCTCGTAGCTGCCCTTGAGCTTGAGCATCCGCCTCCGTACTTCGGCGAGCCGCTGCAGCGGATCGGCGAAGCCGACCGGCAGTTCCACGGCGATGATGCCGAAGCGGTTGCCGAGTTCGCTCTCCGCGCCCGGCGGACGCAGGTTGATCGGCACGAGCGCGCGCACCTCGACGCCTTGGCTCTCGTCGCCCTTGTCCTCGAGATAGGCGCGCAGCGCGCCCGCGACGCAGGCGAGCAGAATGTCGTTGATCGAACAATGCAGCGCCCAGCTCGCCGCCTTCACCTCGGTCAAGCGCAGCGGGCGCGTCCAGGCGACGCGCTTGGCGCCTTGCGGCTTGCCTTTGAAGCGCGTCTCGCTGTCGCTGGGCATGGCGAGCAGCCAGGCGAGTTCGCCGGCGACGCCCGCGCCGGTCTTCAGCAGTTGCGCCGCGCGCGTCGGGCTCGTGGCGATCGCCAGCGCCTCGCGCAGCGCGCCGCTGGTGAGTTTCGCGCCCGTCTCCGCCGCGCCGGCGAGCGGGGCCACCAGGCTCGACAGGAAGCCTTCCTCGTGATGGTCCTCGTGCGGCCCGGGCCGCGCATCCGCGCCGTCGTCGGCCAGCCCCAGCAGCACTTTCATCAGCGCGATGCCGTCGCCAATCGCATGATGGATTCGCGAGATGATCGCGACGCCGCCCTCGTATTTCTCGACGATGATCGTCTGCCACAGCGGGTGGTTGGGATCGAGCGGTTCGCTGGCGAGTTGCCCGACATAGCGTTGCAGCGCCGCCTCGCCGCCGCGCCCGGGCAGGCGCGCACGCCGGATATGCCGCGCGATGTCGAAATTCCGGTCGTCGACCCAGAAGGCCCCGGCCGGCGTCGTCACCGCGCGCTGGCGAAAGCGATGGAAGGCCAGCATGCGCTCGCCGAGCGCCTTTTCGAGCGCCTTCACGTCGACCGGCCCCTCGAGCGCCATCACGCCGACGATCATCATCAGATTGGTCGGCCGGTCCATCCGCAACCAGGCCGTATCGACCGGCGACATTCTTTCGCTATGGCTCATCGCCGTCTCCTTCGCGGCGATCATAGACTTGGACGCGGCCGCGCAAAACTGCGTGAAAGCGACGCGACCCTTCGCAGGTCCGCCTCGCTGCGGGCGGGCGCGCCCGGGCGTGGGAAAAACTGCACGATTTTCGGGGCCTGGGCCCGATTGGGAGCAAAGATCGTCTCCCTCTTTCTCCGCCCCGTCTAGGCGGCGCAGCCTAGGCGGACCGTGGTATGCAGGCGCCATGAACCATGACCAAGCCGTCGCCCGCCTGATCGGCGAACTCGACCGCGCCGAAGCCGCGCGCGCCGCCATCCATATCGAGCCCGCCGTTTCGGCGCGCCGGACCGCTTTTCGGACGTGGCAGGCCGAACGGCTGGCCCGCACGCATGCCGACCTGCTGGCGAGCCCGCGCTTCGGCGCGGCGGCGCAATTCTTCCTGAGCGACCTCTACGGGCCGCAGGACATCAGCGTGCAGACCGAGCAGGTGCGCCGGATCGTTCCGCTGATGGCCCGCACGTTGCCGGCGACCGCGCTGGAGACGGTCGCGGACGCGATCGAACTGGATGCGCTGTCCGAGGAACTCGACGCGGCGATGATCGCTGCGCTGGACACGGGGCGCGCCCTCGACGGCGCGGCCTATGCCGCCGCCTATCGCGCGGTGGGCAGGCAGGACAGCCGTGAGCGCCAGATCGATCTCATCGAGCATCTCGGCCGCTCGCTCGACCGGCTGACGCGCCAGCCCTTCATCGGCGCGGCCCTGAAGATAATGCGCAAGCCCGCCGAACTCGCCGGTCTGGGCGCGCTGCAATCCTTCCTCGAACGCGGCTACGCGGCCTTCCGCGTCATGCGCGGCGGTTCGGATTTCGTGGAAATCGTCGCGGGGCGGGAACGGGCGATCTCGCGCGCGCTTTTTGCCGGCGACGACAACGCGCTCGGAAGCTGAACGTGCGCGGGACGCGATCCCGCGCACGTTCGGAACGAGGTTACTTGGCGGGCTTCCAGGTCGTCGACGCTCGATCGTAGCTGAACCCCGGCGCATTCTTGAGCGAGTCCTTGGTCTCGTCGATCGCGAGCCAGGCCTTGTTGTCCTTGTGCATCATCTTCACGGCCTCAAAGGGGACGATCACGTCCTTCTCGCCGACGCCGAGAAAGCCGCCGACGCCGAGAACCAGACCGGAAATCTTGCCGCTCTTGTCGAGCAACACGTCGTCGATTTCGCCGATCTTCGTTTCCGCGGGATCGTAGACGGACTGCTTGTAATAGTTCGTCACCGACATGCCTTCGGGCGGCGGCGCCGCCAGGGTCGCGGCCGCGTATGCCGAGGTCGATACGGCGAGGATGAGCGCGCCGCTGGCGAGAAGTACGGACTTCATGAGATTTCTCCCGGGTTGCAAGCGATGGCGAGGCCCTCGCGACCACGGCTAAACACGGGCGGCGCCGATTTGGTTCGCACGCCCCGTAAATTCTCTTGGTCCGCCTTGCGGCGAGAAGAGCCGAGCAGCCGAGCTTATGGAACATTCGCCGCCAAGAACCGTTGATGTTGCAGCGGGGCCGCCATGACGGGAGCTGCACGATGTCGCTCGGCACAATCATTCTGATCATTCTTGTTCTGGCGCTCCTCGGCGCCCTGCCGACCTGGCCGTACAGTTCGGGTTGGGGGTATGGACCGAGCGGCGGCGTCGGCCTGATCGTCGTCATTCTGGTCGTGTTGCTGCTGATGGGCCGGATATAAAAAAAGCCGGCGCAAGCGCCGGCCTGTCTCTCGCGATGAGGTGGGATCGATCAGTCGATCGAGACTTCGCCCTTGATCACCGGGCCGAAGCGCACCCACTTCTCGCCGTCGAATTGCTGCAGCTGCATCTGCTTGATCGGGAAATAGTCGCTCGGTCCAGTGGTGATCTTGATGCCGGGCAGCAGCATAGGCAGCTCGAAGTCGAGGCTCGCGGCCTGTTTCATCACGTTCTCGCGCGTGAGATTGTCGCCGCACTGCCTGAGCACCTGCACCATCGTCTGCGCGGCGTTGTAGCCGTAGACGTAGAGCGTCGAGTGCTTGTCGCCGTCCGGAACGTACTTGTCCATGAAGGCGACCCAGTCCTTGACGGCCTTGTCGTCCTTCCACGACGGATCGTCCGGGTCCTTGCCGTAATTGGCCGAGATGATTCCCTTGCCGTTCTCGAGACCGGCCGGCTTCATCACCGAACCCGTGGACTGCGACACCGAGTGCAGGATGTGCACCGGCTTCCAGCCGATTTCCGCGATCTTCTTGATCGCCATGGCCGCGAATTTCGGCGTGGTGAAATTCACGAACATGTCCGCGCCTGACGCCTTCAGCTTCAGGATCTGCGAGTCGATCGTCGGATCTGATGTCTCGTAGGTCGTTTCCGAGACGATCAGGGTTTTGGCCTTGTCGCCGAGCCCGTCCTTGAAGCCCTTCAGCGAGTCGCGGCCGAAATCGTCGTTGGCCGAGATGACGCCGATCTTGGCGTTCGGATATTTCTCCAGAACGTGCTTGGCGTAGATGCGGCCCTCGCTCTGGTAGTTCGGCTGCCAGCCCATCGTCCAGGGATATTGCTTGTGGTTGCCGAACATCGTGCCGCCAGCGGCGATGAACAGCTGCGGAATCTTCTTGGCGTTGAGATATTTGATCGTCGCCAGCGACGTCGCCGTTCCCAGCGGATTGAAGATGAACAGGACCTCGTCGCTCTCGACCAGCTTGCGCGTCTGCTCGACGGCCTTGGGCGGGCTGTAGCCGTCGTCGTAGGTGACGAAATTGATCTTGCGGCCGTTGATGCCGCCCTGATCGTTGATCATCTTGAAATAGGCGGCCTCGGTCTTGCCGATCACGCCGTAGGCGGACGCCGGGCCGGAATAGGCGTAGGTGTTGCCGATCTTGATCTCAGTGTCTGTGGCGCCCGCATCGTATTTCTTCTGCGCCACCGCCGCGCCGCTGATCGCCAGCGACAGCGCGCCGGCGAGACCTGCGACGATAAACTTCGATTGCATCCCTTGTTCCTCCAACGGTCGCATGTTCGTGAGCAGTAAGTGGACAAGATTGTCCGACCGCCTCGATTGACGCTACATGATTTCTGAGGCAACCTCAAATTCAAAAAACAGCCGCAGCAGCCGCAATTCGAACGCGAGGGGAGGAAACATGTCTTTCGCCTATTTCGACTGGATCGCCCACCATGCCGAGGTGCGCGGCGATCGCACGGCCGCGATCGACCTGGCGACGCAGCGTCGCTTCACCTACGCCGAGTTCGACGAGCGCATCGACCGTCTCGCGACCCATCTGGCGGGCCTGGGCGTCAAGAAGGGCGAGCGGGTTGCGGTTCTCGCCGCCAATTCCACCGAGATTCTGGAGACGCAATTCGCGTGTTTTCGCCTCGGCGCCATCTTCACGCCGCTCAACGTCCGCCTCACGGTCCACGAACTCGCCTTCATCATCTCCGACGCGGCGCCGGTCGTGCTGGCGCATGACCGCGATTTCGCGTCCATGGCGGAAGAGCTGAAGAAGCAGTGCGGCGTGCCGCATCTCCTCGCCTACGGCGCAGCCTACGAACAGGCGGTCGCCGCGTCGCAGCGCCTCGCCGTGCACACGCCCTGCGCGATGGAGGACGTGTGCACCATCATGTACACGTCGGGCACAACGGGCAAGCCGAAGGGCTCGCAGACCACGCATCTGATGAACTTCATCAATTGCATCAATCTCGGCATCGGCGTGTTCATCTCGCAGAAGACGACGCATCTCTGCGTGCTGCCGCTGTTCCACACCGGCGGTCTCAACTGCTACGTCAATCCGGTCTTCCACGCCGGAGGCTGCAACATCATCATGCGCGCCTTTGATCCCGGCGAGGCCCTGCGCATCATCGGCGATACGGCGGTCGGCCTCACGCATTTCTTCGGCGTGCCCTCGATCTACCAGTTCATGGGCGCTCATCCCGCCTTCGCCAACACGGATTTCTCGCGGTTGCAGATCGCCGGCGTCGGCGGCGCGCCGATGCCTGTGCCGCTGCTGAAGATCTGGGAGGCGCGTGGTCTGGCGCTGGTGCAGGGCTACGGCATGACCGAGACGAGCCCGGCGGTTCTGGTGCTCGACGCCGAGGACGCCGCGCGCAAGGCGGGCTCGGCCGGCCGCCCCGTGCTGCACGGCGAACTGAAGATCGTCGACGAGGAAGGCAATGCCGTGAAGCCGGGCGAGATGGGCGAATTGTGGGTGAAGGGGCCCAACATCACGCCGGGCTACTGGAACCGGCCGGAGGCCAACAAGACGTCCTTCACCGACGGCTGGCTCCATACCGGAGATGCTGCGCGACAAGATGCGGACGGCTTCTACTACATCGTCGACCGCACCAAGGACATGTACATTTCGGGCGGCGAGAACGTCTACCCGGCCGAGGTGGAGGATGCGCTCTACCAGATACCGCAGATCGCGGAAGCCGCCGTCATCGGCCAGCCCGACGGCACATGGGGCGAGACGGGCCTCGCCATCGTCGTGAAGAAGCCCGGCCAGGAACTGACCGAGGCGCAGGTCATCGCGCATTGCCGCGAGCGTCTCGCCCGATTCAAATGCCCCTCGCGCGTGCTGTTCATCGACGCCCTGCCGCGCAACGCGACCGGCAAGGTGCACAAGCCGACGCTGCGCGCGAGCTTCCTCGAGAAGGCGGGCGGATAGGTCTTTGCATACCGAAGCATTGCGTCTTTCTGGGTTGCAATGGCCGTGATCGGCCGAACCCGGGCATCGCTTAACCAATCTCTTCGCGTCGCGTCCCCTTCGCGCGCGAAAGATAGTCCTGCGTCTCCGGCCGCGCCTCCAGCCAGCCGCCCCACTTGCGAAACACCTTCGCCATGCGCTCGGGCTGCACGCCGAGCTGCGTCATGGCGACGCCGCCGTTAACCGATTCCGCATAGTCGCAGATCAATCCGTCGCGCAGCCGGAACCGGCTCATGCCGTCGATGACGACGCGCCGTCCCCTGAATTCTTCGCGCGTCGAAGTGAACGAGGACAGCGACCAGGCGTAGGCTAGATCGCCTTTCACCACGGGATCGAACATTTCCCAGCGATAGTCGGGTCCCGCGTCGCCGTGGAAGAGATGGCTCATCATATGCGCGATCTCTGGCCGCCCGACGTGATCGCCGTAGATGTAGTCGTGGTAGACGGCGTCTTCGGTGAAGCATTGCGCGAAGGCCGCGCCGTCGCCGGCCTCGGCGGCGCGGGTGAAACGATCGAGGAGATTTTCGAACGCCCTCTGGTCCATGTTTCAGCGCCTCCCGCGCGGCGGATGATTTTTTTCTCAAATCGTCCAACAGCTTGCCGCAGCCGGCGCGCCACGCCAAATGTTCATGGAATGTTCTTGTGTTTCCGGCGCGGCCCGGTTAGCCTGTCTCGGGTTGGAGCGGGGGCGCATATGGTCGTCAGGGTCGCCACGGTGGCGTTCGAGGGCATCGAGGCGCGGCCCGTCGACGTGCAGGTGCAGCTCTCCTCCGGCAATGTCGTCTTCACCATCGTCGGCCTCGCCGACAAGGCGGTGGCCGAGTCCCGCGAGCGGGTTCGCGCGGCATTGACGGCCTCGGGCCTCGCGCTGCCGGCCAGACGCATCACCGTCAATCTCGCGCCGGCCGACATGCCCAAGGAGGGCTCGCACTACGACCTGCCGATCGCGCTCGCGGTCATGGCGGCGATCGGCGCCCTGCCGGCCGACGCGCTCGCCGGGTTCACCGTGCTGGGCGAACTCGCTCTGGACGGCTCGCTGACGCCGGTGGCCGGCGTTCTTCCCGCGGCGGTCGCCGCGAATTCGCGCGGGCACGGGCTGATCTGCCCGGCCGAATGCGGGCCGGAAGCCGCCTGGGCGTCGGGCGACATGGAGGTGATCGCGCCGCGCTCGCTGATCCAGCTCGCCAATCATTTCAAGGGAACGCAGGTCTTGTCGCGACCGCAGCCGGGTGTGCGGACCTCGGCCGTCGTGCTGCCGGATCTCCGCGACATCAAGGGACAGGAGAGCGCCAAGCGCGCGCTCGAGATCGCGGCGGCCGGCGGGCACAATCTCTTGATGAACGGCCCGCCCGGCGCCGGCAAGTCGATGCTGGCGCAGCGCCTGCCGTCGATCCTGCCGCCGCTAGCGCCCAGGGAACTGCTTGAAGTCTCCATGATCCACTCCGTCGCCGGCGCGCTCGCCGGCGGCAGGCTCACCGACCGCAGGCCGTTCCGCAGCCCCCATCATTCGGCCTCCATGCCCGCGCTCGTCGGCGGCGGCGCGGGCGCGCGCCCCGGCGAGATTTCGCTCACCCATCACGGCGTGCTTTTTCTCGACGAGCTGCCCGAGTTTCAGCCGCAGGCGCTCGACAGCCTGCGCCAGCCGATGGAGACCGGCGAGGTGGCGATCGCGCGCGCCAATCATCGCACCGTCTATCCCGCCCGCTTCCAGCTCGTCGCGGCCATGAACCCCTGCCGCTGCGGCCACGCGCTCGATCCGGGCTATTCCTGCGCGCGGGGTCCCGTGCAGCGTTGCTCGGCGCAATATCAGGCGCGGCTCTCGGGGCCGCTGCTCGATCGCATTGACCTGCAGATCGAAGTGCCGGCCGTCTCGGCGGCCGACCTCATCCTGCCGGCGCCCGCCGAAGGCTCGGCCGAGGTCGCGCGTCGCGTCGCGACGGCCCGCGCGATCCAGGCCGAGCGTTACGCGGCGGTCGGCCTGCCCGGCGTGCCGACGAATGCCGCCGCGCCGACGCGCGTCATCGAGGAACTCGCCGCCCCCGATCCGGGCGCGCAGGCGCTGGTGCGCGAAGCCGCGGAGCGCTTCGCCCTGTCGGCGCGCGGCTACCACCGGGTTCTCAAGCTCGCCCGCACCATCGCCGATCTCGACGGCTCCTCCGCCGTGCGCCGCGCGCACCTGGCGGAGGCGCTCGCCTATCGCACGGGCATGGATCGCGCGGCCCACGCCGCGGCCTGAAGCAAGCCTTTCTCAACTCCGCGGCGCCATGCTCGTCCCGCGCCAGTCTCCGGCGCGGGACCTTGGCCATGTCGTCGAACCTTCTTGCCCTTCTTGCAACCGGCCTCGCGGCCCTGATGGCCGGCGTGCTGATCGGCAGGCGCCTCGGCGACGCGGTGGGCGGCGGGCGGCGGAGCGCGACCAGGGCCGAACAGGAGACGGAACTGCTGCGCGACGAGGTCTGGGAGCTGAAGGCCGCCGCCGCTGCGCGCGACCGCGCCGAAGCCGCGAGCGAGGCGAAGTCGCGGTTTCTCGCCACGGTCAGCCACGAGATTCGGACGCCGCTCAACGGCATCCTCGGCATGGCCGACCTGCTCGCCTCAATGAAGCTCGACGCGGAGGCGCAATCCTATCTCGCCGCCATCCGTACCTCCGGCGAGGCGCTGGGGACTCTGATCGACGAAATCCTCGATTTCTCGCGCATCGAGGCCGGTCGCCTCGAACTCGAGGCGACCCCCTTCGATCTCGCTGCCCTCGTCGAAGGCGTGGTCGAGCTCGTCGCCCCGCGCGCGCAGGGCAAGGGCGTCGAGGTCGCGGCCAATGTCGCGCCCGACGTGCCCGCGCGCCTGGTCGGCGACGCCCCGCGCCTGCGCCAGATTCTCATCAACCTCGCCGGCAACGCCGTAAAGTATACCGAGCGCGGCGGCGTCGGCCTGCGCGTCCTGCGCGGGCCGGGCGATTCCATCGTCTTCTCCGTCGAGGATACGGGTCCCGGCGTTCCGGTTGAGCATCGCGCCTCGATCTTCCAGGAATTCGAGCGCGTCGACGGCTCGGCGACGGCCGCGCACGGCGGGGCGGGGCTCGGGCTCGCCATTTCGCGCGCGCTGGCCGAACGCATGGGCGGCGAACTGCAGCTTGCGCGCTCCGACGCCGCCGGCTCGACATTCCAGCTGTCGCTGCCGCTTCCGGCCGAAGCCACGGCGCCCGCCGCCGCGCCTTCGTTGCACGGACGCCGGGCGCTCATCGTCGCACGTTCGCCCTTCGAGGCGCCTTTCCTGGGCGAGCAGCTCGCCGGCGCCGGCGCGTCGGTCGAACGCGCCGAGGGCGAGGACGCCGCGATGATCGCGCTCGCGCAACGCGCCGCGCCCGACGTCGTCATCGTCGATTGCGCGCTCGGCGAACAAGCCTCGCGCCGGATCGCCGAGGCGGCGCGCGCCGCGCACGCCGGCCGCACGCTGGTGCTTGTCTCGCCCTTCGAGCGCCGCACCATCGGCCGCAACGTGCTCGACGCCTTCGACGGCTGGCTGGTCAAGCCCGTGCGCCATGCCTCGCTGCTCGCCCGCATTTCCGATCGCCTCGCCGGAGGCGGCGACATCGCGCCGTCCACGCCGTCCACGCCCGAAGCGCGCCCGCTCGCCGGGCTTCGCGTGCTGGTCGCCGAGGACAACGACATCAACGCGCTGATCGCGCAGCGCTGCCTCGAGCGCGCCGGCGCCATGGCCGAGCGCGTCGCGGACGGACTCGCCGCGGTCGCCGAGATCGAGGACGCCGCCAGCGGCAAGCGCACGCCCTTCGACGCGGTCGTGATGGACATCCGCATGCCGCGTCTCGACGGGCTCGCCGCCGCGCGCCGCATCCGCGCGGCCCAGGCGACGATCGGCGTAGCGCCGACGCCGTTGATCGCGCTGACCGCCAATGCGGCGGAGGAGGATCGCCACGCCGCGGAGGCCGCGGGCTTTGCGGCCTTCTTCGTCAAGCCGTTCGACGCCGCCGCGCTGACCCGCGCCGTCGCCGGCCTCGTGCGCGCCGCGCCCGCCCGCGAGGGCGCGCGCGAAGCCCGATCGCCGCTGTCATAATACCGTTGGCAAGATCGGGCTTCGTGGCTCTACTGGCCACGGAGACGATTCGACATGCCGACCTTCGGGGACGCCGCGCCGCTCGGCGCCGATCCTGCCGCGCCGCTGCGCTTTCCACGCCCTGCCAGGAAGCGCACGGCCTTCGGCGGCACACTTCTGCGCGCGGGCGCGCTGGAATTGCGGCTGGCCGAAACCCGCAAGGAAATCCGCCGCGCACAGCGCCTGCGCTACAAGGTTTTTTACGAGGAAGGCGGCGCGACGCCCGACATGACGGCGACGCTGATCCGCCGCGACGTCTGTCGCTTCGACAAAGTGTGCGACCATCTCCTCGTGGTCGATCACGCCGCGCTCGATCGCAGCGGCCGCGTACGACCGAAGGTCGCCGGCGCCTATCGGCTGTTGCGGCAGGACGTGGCGGAGAAGAATTTCGGCTTCTACAGCGCCGGCGAATACGACGTCGCGCCGCTGCTTGCGCGCCATGCCGACAAGAGGTTTCTCGAACTCGGCCGCTCCTGCGTGCTGGGCCCCTATAGAAGCCGGCG
>JBDHTL010000120.1:0-10728 GCA_039808645.1 Rhodoblastus sp.
GACCGGCTATCTCGACGGCTCGCGCATGGCCAACGCCTTCAACATGCTGCGGCCGACCGATCTCATCTGGTCCTATGTCGTGAACAATTACGTCAAGGGCCAGGCGCCGATGGCCTTCGACCTGCTGACGTGGAATTCCGATTCCACGCGCATGACCCAGGCCAACCATTCCTACTACCTGCGCGAGTGCTATCTGAAGAACAGCCTCGCCAAGGGCGAGATGGTGATCGACGGCGTGAAGCTCGACGTCTCGAAGGTGAAGATCCCGATCTACGACCTCGCCGCGCGCGAGGACCATATCGCGCCGGCCAAGTCCGCCTTCAACGGCGCGAAGCTGTTCGGCGGCCCAGTGCGTTACGTGATGGCGGGCTCCGGCCATATCGCGGGCGTCGTCAACCCGCCCTACAAGCCGAAATACCAGCACTGGACCGGCCCCAGGCCGGAAGGCGCGTTCGAGGACTGGGTGAAGGCGGCCAAGGAGACGCCCGGCTCCTGGTGGCCGGACTGGCTCGAATGGATGAAGGCCAATTGCTCCGAAATGGTCCCGGCGCGCGAGCCCGGCGGCGGCAAGCTGCCCGCCCTCGGCGACGCGCCCGGCGAATATGTGAAGATCCGCTGCTGAACGGCGCGACGCGGTTCGCGCCGGAACCATAGCGGCGCCGCCCCGTTCTCCTCCGGGGCGGCTGGAGCTTGTGGCTCCGTCATCCGAGGAGACGTTCCCCCATGACAACGAAATCCTTCGCGGCAGCGGCGACGCTGCTGATCTCTTCCGTTTGCCTGCCGGCGGCGCAGGCGGCGCCGCCGCAAGCGCTGGCTCAGGCCGTGCAGCAGCAAGGAGGCGGCAGCGGCGGAGGCGACGTCTCCGGCGGCGCGCGCCGTTCCGCGCCAGGAGGCGGCGAGATCAATCGCGGCGCCCAGCCGCAGGGCGGCGCCATGCGTGAGCGCGGCGAAGCGCGTGAGAACGGCGGCATGCGCGAGCGTGGCGAGGCGCGCGAGAGCGGCATGCGCGAGCGCGGCGACGGATTCCGCGCCGGCGTCAGCGTGCGCGGCGGTCGGGATCGGGTCGGCGTTTACGTGCGCGGCGAGCGGCGCGGCTGGCGGCGCCACCGTCATGGCGTCCGCGTCTATATCCCCGGGCCGAACTGCCGCACGATCATCGTGCGCAAGCATTTCCGCCACCGGGTGGTCATCAAGAAGATCCGGCGCTGCCGCTGAAGCGCCGCGCGGGACACGGCGGCGAGATCCATCGCGTTCCGCGCGCATGCCGCGCCGGGAGCGCCAGCCTCACGCCGCGGCCGGGGCAGGCGCCGCGCCGCCGCTCCGGCGGCCCGCCATCAGGCTGAACACGGCCGCCAGGAAGCAGGCCGCGCCGGCGACCCAGAACGCCGGCGCATAGGTCAGAAGATAGGTCTTCGACAGGCCGCCGCCGAGCGCGGCCAGCGCCGCGCCGAGCTGGTGCGAGGCGAAGATCCAGCCGAACACCAGGCCGGCCTTCTCGCGGCCGAACACGGCGCCCGCGAGTTTCACGGTCGGCGGCACGGTGGCGATCCAGTCGAGCCCGTAGAAGATCGCGAAAACCGAGAGGCCGTAAATCGTGAAGGTCGAGAACGGCAGCCAGATGAGCGAGAGGCCGCGCAACCCGTAGTACCAGAACAGCAGCTTGCGCGAGTCGACCCGGTCCGAAAGGTAGCCGGACGCGATCGTGCCGACGAAGTCGAACACGCCCATCATCGCCAGCACCGACGCAGCCGCCACCGCCTGCAGGCCGTAGTCGACGCAGAACGGGATGAAATGCGTCTGCACGAGGCCGTTGGTCGAAAGGCCGCAGATGAAGAAGGATCCGGCGAGCAGCCAGAAGGACGGAATGCGCGCGGCTTCGCCGAGCGCGCCGAAGGCGCGCGCGATCGGATTGCCGACGGGCGGCGGGGGCGCAGACTGAGGCGCGTCCGCTTTTTCGCCATAGGCGCGCAAGCCTACATCCGACGGGCGTTCGGCGAGCAGCAGCAGTACGGCGAAGGCGGCGAGCGCGATCGCCGCGAGCGAGGGGACGAGCGCGAGGCGCCAGCCGTAGCTTTCGATCAGCATGGAGGCGAAGGGCAGGAAGACGAGTTGGCCTGTCGCCACCGCCGCCGTGAGAATGCCGACGACGAGCCCGCGCTTTTCCGTGAACCAGCGCGTCGAGATGATCGCGGCCAGCACGAGCGCGGTGAGGCCCGTGCCGAAGCCGATCATCAGCCCCCAGAAGAGAAAGAGCTGCCAGAGGCTCGTCATGACGAGCGAGCCGGCGAGCCCGGCGAAGACGAGCGCCTGCGCCGCGAACATGACGCGCCGGGCGCCGTACTTTTCGATCAGCGCGGCCGAGAACGGCCCCATGAGTCCGAACAGGGCGAAACGGACCGCCATGGCCCAGGAAATCTGCGCCGTGTCCCAGCCGAACTCCTTCGACAGCGGAAGAATGAACGCGCCGGGCAGGCCGACCGCGCCCGCCATGACCAGCGCGGAGAAGAAGGTCGCGGCGATGACGATCCAGCCGTAATGCACGCCGCGACGGGACAGTGCGGAGGCGAGCGTGGCAGCGAGCATGGCGATCCCCGGGAGACTTGCCGCGCGCGAGGCGCGGGATTATGATGACAATCGTCATCTTTATTTGATGATGACCGTCATCGTCATGTCAAGACCGGGAAGGCCGGCCGCGATCACGAAACGGAGAGCGAATGCGCCTCACCAGGGAAAAGGCGGCGGAAAACCGGGCCAGGGTGATCGACGCCGCGCTCGGCCTGTTCCAGCGCCGCGGCTTTTCCGGCGTCGGCGTCGCCGAATTGATGGGCGCGGCCGGCCTCACTCACGGCGGCTTCTACAATCATTTCGAGTCGAAAACGGCGCTCGAGGTCGAGGCCTGCTCGCTCGCGTTCCAGCGCGCGCTCGCCGCCATCGGCAAGGTGGCGGCAAAGCCCGCCGGCGCCGAGCGCCGCGCCGCCATGCGGCTCTACGTCGAGCGCTATCTGTCGCAACGCGCCCGCGACGCCGGCGGCGCGCGCTGCCCGATGGTCGCCTTCGGAACCGACGTCTCGCGCGAGAGCCGCGAGGTTCAGGCGCGTTACGCCGAAGGCCTGCGCGGCTACATCGACATGATGGCGCAAGCGCTGGAAAGCGATCGGTCCGCCGCTCATGCGACCATCGCCGAAATGGTCGGCGCCCTCTCGCTCGCCCGCAGCGTGGCGCGCGAGGACCGCGCGCTGTCGGACGGCATTCTGGAGGCGGCGAAGGCGCGCGTGCTGGCGCGCTTGTAGGACCGTCATTGCGAGGAGCGCCGGTGAAACCGCAATGCGTTTCATCTGTAGCGACGAAGCAATCCAGAGCCGGGTTGCGATTCTGGATTGCTTCGCTGCGCTCGCAATGACGACCAGGCTCATTGCAACGCCGAACATCCCAACGCATGATCGCCCCATTCGCGCGAAGACGGCGCAACGGATGGGGAAACACATGGTCAAGGCGATACGCGTTCATCAGACAGGCGGGCCGGAAGTCCTCAAATACGAGGACGTCGAAATTCCGGCGCCGGGCAAGGGCGAAATCCAGATCCGCCAGCACGCCATCGGCGTGAACTTCCTCGACGTCTATTATCGCACGGGCTCCTATCCCACACCCCTGCCCTATACGCCGGGCAACGAAGGCGCGGGCGAGGTGATCGCGCTCGGCAAGGGCGTGACGAATTTCAAGGTCGGCGATCGCGTCGCCTATTCCGGCCCGCTCGGCGGCTATGCGGAAGTGCGCAACCTGCCGGCGGCCCTCGGCGTGAAACTGCCGAAGAACGTCTCCTATGAAACGGCCGCCGGCCTGATGCTCAAGGGCCTGACCGCGCAATACCTGCTGCGCCAGACCTACAAGGTGAAGGAAGGCGACACGATCCTCGTTCATGCGGCTGCCGGCGGCGTCGGCTCGATCCTCTGCCAATGGGGCAAGGCTTTGGGCGCCAATGTCATCGGCACGGTCGGATCGGCCGAGAAAGCCAAGCTCGCCAAGAAATTCGGCGCCAAGCACGTCATTCTCTACCGCGAGGAGGATTTCGCGGCGCGCGTGAAGGAAATCACCAAGGGCAAGCTGTGCGAAGTCGTCTACGACGGCGTCGGCAAGGCGACTTTCCCCGCCTCGCTCGATTGCCTGAAGCCGTTCGGAACCTTCGCGAGCTTCGGCTCCGCGTCTGGTCCGGTCGACGCCTTCAACCTCGGCCTGCTCGGCCAGAAGGGCTCGCTCTTCGCCACGCGGCCGACGCTGTTCACCTTCCTCGCCGACCGCGCGCGGCTCGAAAAGATGGCCAAGGACCTTTTCAAGGTCGTCGCCGACGGCGTGGTCAAGATCCCGATCACCGGCCGCTACAAGCTGGCCGACGCCGAACAGGCGCATCGCGACCTGCAGGGCCGCGAGACCACCGGCATGGTGATTCTGACGCCGTAACGAAACTGCCTCCTGCGGCCCGCCGCCGCAGATTGATCGGATAGTCTCCCGGCCTGCCCTCGATCGCGCTATCTAGGGCGCCGGGAGATTTCATTCATGGCCACAGCAGCGGCTCCGCAAACCCATTTCGACGTTCTCGTCGCCGGCGCCGGCGCGTCCGGCCTGATCGCGGCCATCGCGCTCGCGCGCGCGGGCCATTCGATCGCCCTGGTCGGCAAGACGCCCGGCCCCCTGCCCGGCCGCACAGTCGCGCTGTTCGAGGGCTCGCTGCGCCATCTCGACGATCTCGGCCTGCGCGAGCCGCTCGAGGAAATCTCGGCCATCGTGAAAGGCATCAGGATCATCGACGACACGTCGTCGATCTTCCGCCCGCCGCCGGCGCTCTTCACCTCGGACGAGATCGGGCTCGAGGCGTTCGGCCTCAACGTGCCCAACGACGACATCGTCGCCATGCTCACGAAGGTCGTCGCCGGCATGCGCGAGATCACGCGCTTCGAGGCTTTCGTCACGGGCTACGATTTCCGCGACGATGGCGTGACCGCGCGGCTCGACGACGGGCGCGCGATCGAATGCGCCGTCGTCGTCGCGGGCGACGGCCGCAACTCGCCGGCGCGCAAGGCGGCGGGCATCGAGATCAAGGAATGGTCCTACCCGCAGACGGCGATCACCGGCATCCTGCGCCACCGCCGCCCGCACGACGACATCACGACCGAATTCCACACGCGCCACGGGCCCTTCACCTTCGTGCCCATGCCCTCGACGGCGAAGGCGCCGCGCCGTTCAAGCCTCGTCTGGCTCATGCCGCCCGACGAGGCGAAGCGCCGCATGGCCTTGAAGCCGCGCGAACTCGCCGCCGAGATCGAGGACCAGTCGCACTATCGCTATGGCGCGATCGAGATCGAGGGAACGCTCGGCGCCTTCCCGATGGCCGGCATGCGCACGCTGAAGGTGAGCGGCCCGCGCCTCATGCTGGTGGGCGAAGCCTGCCACGTCTTTCCGCCGCTCGGCGCGCAGGGCCTCAATCTCGGCATCCGCGATTCCTCCGACGCCGCGCTCGCGCTCGACAGCGTCGACCTCACAAATCCGCAGGCCATAGCGGCGGCTGTCGCGGAATACGAAAAATCGCGGCGCGCCGACATCGACATCCGCACGCGCGGCGTCGACATTCTCAACCGCACGCTGCTCGCCGATTTCCTGCCCGTGGATTTTTTGCGCGGCGTGGGTCTCGCAGCCGTCACGGCCATCGGTCCGCTGCGCCGCGCCATCCTGCGCGAGGGAGTCGAGCCGACGCTGGCGCGCACGCTCGCGCATTTCGCGCCGGGTTCGCGAGGCTAGCTGTAATCGGGCGTCAGCCCGCGCGGCGGGCCTCGCCGGCCGTCAGCAGGGCCAGCAGGTTGCGCAGCGTGCCGATGATCTCGGCGTGGCGGCCCTCCATCTCGACGATACGGCGACGCCATTCGGCGTCGTCGATCGGCTCGCCGGCCGGCCGATCGGTCCGCAATTCCATCATCGAGACTTCGAGATCGGAGACGCGCTCCGCCAATCGTTCGAGTTCGTCCGGCGCGGCCGACGGTTCGGGATGCGCGGGCGCCGTCCGCTGCGCGTCGAAACGCGCGGCGAGTTCGTGCAGCTTCAATTCCAGATCCACGACTTCCGGCGAACGCGTCGGGACGGGCGCGGCCGGCGCCGCGATCATCTGCGTTTCGACCTCGTCGAGACGGGTCATCAGGAACCGCTCGAAACGCTCCGCGCGTTCTTCCGTGCGGCGCGCAAGCTGTTCGATCCTCGTTTCCAGCGTGTCCGCGTTCGCGCCGCCGGCCGGCGCGCGCGGCGCGGACATCAGCCGTGCCTCGAGGTCGGCGATGCGGGCGACGATACGGGGATCGGGGCCCTCCGAAGCGCCCTCCCCCGCAGCCGGTGCGAACGCGCCCGCCTCGACCGCCGCCTCGAGCCGCGCGAGGCGTTCGGCGACGTCCGGCGCGGCGAGAGCGCGCAGACGTTCTTCGGTCTGGTCCATGCGCGCGGACAGGAATTGCTCGGAGCGCCGCGCGAAACCCTCGGCGGTCTCCGCGATCTCGTCGATGCGCCGTTCCAGCGCCGCGAGGGCGCCCCCGTCCGCGTCGCTGTCGTTGCGCTCCTCCGCGCCGGCTGTCGCCAGCCGCATTTCCAGCGCTTCGACGCGGCGCGCCATCTCCTGAAGCGCGCCGGAATCGCCCGCGCCGCCGCCCGCCCTTTCGAGCTTGACGACACGGTCGATCAGTTCGAAGAACGTCTTCTCGTCCGCCACGCCGGTCGAATATTCGACGCCGATCTCGAGCCCCTTCGTCCAGCGCAGGAGAACGCTCTTCGTCTCCGGCCGCGAGGGGATATAGAGCTTGAAGCGCGTCGGCAGATCGATCGGCGCGTTCAGCTTCACGCGCGCGCCGGTGGCGCTGAAATCCAGGATCATGCAGTCGATCGGATCGGCGCCGTCCGGACGGATGACCTGGGCCTTGACCTGGCAACCGCGCCTTTCGGCCTTGCGCTTGCCAACGGAACCCATAGCCATCTCAACCCCCGCCCGATACTCGTCACGCAATACGGACCGCACCATGCCAACCATGTGTGAACAGGTGGTAACGGAAGGCGCGTTCAGCGGGCGAACAGCGTCACGGGCAGCAGATCGTTGGAAATCAGCCACAGAAGGCCGGTGACGGTCGCCACCGACGCGAGCGTGCCGATCAGGATCGCGCTGGAGGCCCGTTCCACATAGGTCCTGTACTGCGTCGCCATGACGAAGACGTTGAGCGCGGGCGGCAGCGAGGCCATCAGAACGGCCGTGAAGGTCCATACGCGGTCGAATCCGCCGACCGCCGACAGCAGCAGCCAGACGATCAGCGGATGCGCGACCAGCTTGATGGCGAGCAGGATCGGCAGTTCCGGCGCAACGCGCGTGATCGGCCGCTGCGCCACGGTCACGCCGAGCGCGAACAGCGCCGAGGGCGCGGCGGCGCCGGTGAGCATGGCCGCCATCTTGCCCACGGCGGCCGGCGGCTGCCAGGCGAAGGCCGCGGCCGCCACCGCCACGGCGGTCGCGATGTTGAAGGGATGGGTGACGATGCGCAGGAAGGCGATCCAGATCGTGCGCAGGAGACCCCGGCCGTCGCCGCGCCCGACCGCCATCAGCAGCGGCAGCGCCGAGAAAAGGAAGATCGTGTCCGCCGCGAAGATGAGCGCCACCGGCGCGGCCGCGCCGGCGCCGAGCGTCGCCAGCGTCAGGCCCGGCCCCATGTAGCCGATATTCGCATAGGCGCCCGCGTTCGCCTGGATCGTCGCCTCCGGGACATTGCCGCCCGACGCCTTCATGCCGACGAGGAACGCGATCGCATAGGCAGCGATGGTCGCGCCCGCCGTGCAGGCCACGAACCGCAGGTTGAGAAGCTCCTGCACCGGCGTCTTCGAGATCAGGACGAAGAACATCGAGGGCAGCGCGACGTAGACTATGAAGACGTTGACCCAGGCGAGCCCCTCCTCGCCGAAGTCGAACAGGCGGCCGCAGATGTAGCCGAGCCCGATCAGGCCGAAGAAGGGCAAGGCGAGATCGAGCACGCGCGCGAAATTCGGGAACAGCGCGCCCAGCGCCATCAGTCCGAAGAATCCGGCGAGCACCGGAAGGATGGACAGGAGCCTGGATTTGGCCGTCGCGCCGCGCATGGCGCCTTCTGGGAACTGGCGCGCACGGAGTCAACGCGCAGCGCCGCGCGGCTCCCATGCGCGGCCCGTCCCGGCTTGCGCTCCGCGCGCGGACGCCGTCAAATCGCGGCATGGCCGGAATCGCGGGAGATCGGAGCCGATGAAACGCTTTGTGGCATGGCTCGGCGTCGCGCTGATGGCGCTCGCGGGTTATTTCGCTTTCTGGCCGATCCCGATCTCGCCGCGCGCCTGGACCGTGCAAGCCGCGCCCGGCTATGTCGGCCCGCACGCGCAGAACACGCGCCTCGCCAATCTGCAGAAGATCGACATCGGCGGGGAATCCGGGCCCGAGCACATCGCCTTCGGGCCGGACGGCAGGCTCTACGCCGCCGTCGCGTCGGGCAATATCCTGCGCATGGACGCCAGGGGCGCGAACCGCGAGGTCTTCGTGAACACGGGCGGCCGCACGCTCGGCTTCGATTTCGATCCCTCCGGCCGGCTGATCGCGGCCGACGCGCTGCGCGGCCTGCTCGCGATCAGCAAGGACAAGGTCGAAGTGCTGACCGACAAGGTCGACGGCGAGCCGATTCGCTATGCCGACGCCGTCGTCGTCGCCAGGGACGGCCTCATCTATTTCTCCGACGCTTCCCGGCGTTTCGGTCCGCGCGAATGGGGCGGCACGTTCGAGGCGAGCGTGCTCGACATCCTGGAGCAGGCGGCCACCGGTCGCATCCTCGTCTACGACCTCGGGACGAAGACCACGAAAGTGTTGGCGAGCGGCCTTTCCTTCGCCAACGGCGTCGCCATGTCGGCGGACGAGCAATCGATCTTCGTCGCCGAAACCGGCAAGTACCGGGTCTGGAAAGTGCCGGTCGCGGCGCGCAATCTCGATCTGTCGAAAGGACCGGCGGGCGGCGCGACCATCGTGCTCGACAACATGCCGGGCTATCCCGACAATTTGATGCGCGGCCTGCCGACGAGCGACGGCAAGCCGAAACTGTGGGTCGGCCTCACCAAGCCGCGCAACGCGCTGATCGACAAGCTCGCCGACAAGCCCTTCGTGCGCGCGATGATCATGCGCCTGCCGCGCGCCCTCTGGCCGATTCCTCCGGCCTACGGGCACATCATCGCCTTCACCGAGGACGGCAAGATCGTCGAGGATCTGCAGGATCCCTCGGGCGCCTATCCGGAGACGACGAGCGCGGCCGAGCGAATCGACGGGCTCTATGTCCAGAGCCTGCACGCCCATTCGATCGGCTGGATGAAGCGGCCGTAGCGGTTTTGGCCATTGCCTCCCCGCTCGCGGGGAGGTCGCGATGCGTAGCATCGCGGGTGGGGCGTCTCGCGACCCGTCGCCCTCCGGGCGACCCCCTCTCCGCCATCGCGAAGGAAGAAGGGCCTAAGCTTCCGTCTTGTAGTAGGGCTCGACCTTACCGGTCAGCTTCAGCGTCAGCGGATTGCCGCGGCGATCCTTGGTGTTGGGCACGGACACGCGCACCCAGTTCTCGCTGACGCAATATTCCTCGACATTGGTCTTCTCGACGCCCTTGAAGCGGATGCCGACGTCGCGGGAGAGGGCCTCCTCGTTGTAGAAGGGGCTGCGCGGATCGACGGAGAGGCGGTCGGGCGGCGTGTCGGTCATTGAATCCTCATGTTCGCGCCGCTTCTAGCGCTGCGCCCGGCAGTCGGCAATCGGAAGTCGGCAATCGGAAGTCGACCTTCGACCGCCTAAAGCCCGCCGCCCAATGCCTCGTCCAGCAATTCCAGCGCGGCGCGGGCGAAGGCGTCCATGTTGGCGCGCCGGTCGGCCGAGCCGGTCTCGATCGTGCGCACGCGCTCGACCGGCCCGCTGATCGCGACGACCGTATGGCCGGCCGCGTCGCCGTAGGGATTGCCGGTCGGCCCGGCCGCCCCCGTTTCGGCGATCGCCCAGCCCGCGCGCATCAGTTCGCGCGTGCGCCGCGCGAGCAATTGCGCATAGGGCTCGCTCGCGGACCGCATTCCTTCCACGTCGGCGCGCTCGATATTGACCAGCGCCGCCCGCGCCCGCGCCGTATAGACGACCGCCCCGCCGATATAGAAGGCCGAAGCCCCGGGCACGGCGAGCAGCGCGGCGGAGATCAGCCCGCCGCTCGAGGATTCCGACACGGCCAGCAATTCGCGCCGCGCGATCAGTTTGCGCGCGACCTCAGCTGCGATCCGTTCGACTTCGTTCATGGCGCCCTCCCCGGTTTCCGGTCTGCTACCATGCCGGAAAGGAGTCGCGAATGATCGTCGCCTCGTGGAACATCAATTCGGTGCGGCTGCGCCTGCCGCTGCTGCTCGATTATCTGAAAGAGCGCGCCCCCGACGTGCTCTGCCTGCAGGAGCTGAAGTGCACGGACGAGCAGTTCCCGCGCGCCGAGATCGAGGACGCCGGCTACAACGCGCTCATCCACGGCCAGAAGAGCTGGAACGGCGTCGCCCTCCTGTCGAAGCGCCCGCTCGAGGAGACGCAGCGCGGGCTGCCCGGCGCCGAGGACGAGCAGTCCCGCTATCTCGAGGCGCTGACGCAGGACGAAGCGGGCAAGGTCATGCGTGTCGCCTCGATCTACCTCCCCA
>JBDHTL010000121.1:0-10554 GCA_039808645.1 Rhodoblastus sp.
TGCCGCACGACCTCGGAGGCGAGCCTAACCCTATTCGCGCCGGGCGTAAAAGCCTGAAATTCGGGAACGCCTTTGCGACGAGCTCGTTGCCGGTCATTCGCGCGATGCACGCGGGGCCTAGTTCAACAGCGCGTAAGGTCCGCCGCGCTCCAGCGCGCGCTTGTAGGCGGGCCGGGCGTGGATGCGCGTCAGAAAATCCGCGAGCCGTGGATAGCGCCGGTCGAGCCCGCCGCGCGCGGCGGCGCCTTCGAGCGGAAAGCTCATCTGGATGTCGGCCGCCGTCATCTCCGCGCCCGCAAACCAGTCGCGGGCGGCAAGTTCGCCTTCCAGGAATGCGAGGATCCGGTCGATCTGCGGCTGCACGAAGGTCTTGAGCGCCTTGTCCGAAATCGCCCGCGCGATCGGCCGCACGAGAGCCGGCGCGCCGGCGGGCAGGCGCGAGAAGACGAGCTTCATCAACAGCGGCGGCATGGCCGAGCCTTCGGCGAAATGCAGGTAGTAGCGGTAGCGCAGCCGGTCGGCGGAGCCCGCCGCCGGCTCGAGTCGGCCATTGCCGTAGGTCTCGATCAGATAGTCGACGATCGCGCCGGATTCCGCGATCGTCCTGTCGCCGTCGGTGACGACGGGCGATTTGCCAAGCGGATGCACCGCGCGCAATTCCGCCGGCGCGCGCATGGTCCGGGGGTCGCGCTTGTAGAGTTTGATTTCGTAAGGGACGCCGAGCTCTTCCAGCAGCCAGAGGATGCGCTGCGAGCGGGAGTTTTCGAGATGATGAACGACGATCATGAAAACTTCCCACCCGGCGCTGCGTATCATGCCCGCAAATGCAGGCGTCCCATATACGGCGTGATGCCTCGTCTGGATCCCTGCTTTCGCGGGGATGACAAGCTGCGCCTCACACGTTTGCCTGCGTCACGAACTTCGTATTCAGGTAGGCCTCGATCGCTTCCAGCCCGCCTTCCGAGCCGTAGCCCGAATCCTTCATGCCGCCGAACGGCACTTCCGGCAGCGACAGGCCGTGGTGGTTGATCGACAGCATGCCGCTTTCGACGTCCTGCGACAGCGCGGCCGCCGTCTTCGCCGAGCGCGTATAGGCGTAGGCCGCGAGTCCGTAGGGCAGGCGATTGGCCTCGCTCACCACTTCCTCGTAGCTCGAGAAACGCGACACCGGCGCGAGCGGGCCGAACGGTTCCTCGTTCATGATGCGCGCGTCCTTCGGAACGTTAGTCAGCACCGTCGGCTCGAAGAAGAATCCTTCGTTGCCCATTCGCTTGCCGCCGGTCTCGATCTTTGCGCCACGCTGCACGGCGTCCGCGACGAAGCCCTCCATCGCGTCGACGCGGCGCTGGCTGACCAGCGCGCCCATCTTGGAATCCGGATCGATGCCCGGTCCGACCTTGATCGCGCGCACGGTCTCGACGAACTGCGCAAGAAAATCGTTGTAGACGCCGTCCTGCACGAGAAAGCGCGTCGGCGCGACGCAGACCTGGCCGGCGTTGCGGAACTTGTTCGTTGCGAGAATGCTGACCGCGCTCTTGATGTCGGCGTCGTCGAACACGATCGCCGGCGCATGGCCGCCGAGCTCCATCGTCACGCGCTTCATGTGCTGGCCCGCGAGCGCGGCGAGGTGCTTGCCGACCACCGTCGAGCCGGTGAAGCTGATCTTGCGAATGACCGGATGCGGAATGAGGTATTCCGAGACCTCGTGCGGCACGCCGAAGACGAGATTGACCACGCCATCAGGCACGCCGCCGTCGACATAGGCGCGGAACAGTTCCGCGCAGGAAGCCGGCGTGTCTTCCGGTCCCTTGACGATGATCGAGCAGCCGGCCGCGACCGCCGCCGACACCTTGCGCACCGCCTGGTTGATCGGGAAATTCCACGGCGTGAAGGCCGCGACCGGCCCGACTGGCTCTTTGATGACGAGCTGTTCGACATTGCTCATGCGCGCCGGCACGATGCGGCCATAGGTGCGGCGCGCCTCTTCCGCGAACCAGTCGATGAGATCGGCGGCGAGATTGGTTTCGAGCAAAGCCTCGCCCACAGGCTTGCCCTGTTCCAGCGACATGATCTTCGCTGTCTCCGCCGCGCGCTGGCGCATGATTTCGGCCACCTTGCGCATCGTCTTGTAGCGCTCGAAAGCCGGAACCTTCTTCCACTGGTCGAAGCCTTTTTGCGCAGCGGCCAGGGCCCGGTCGAGATCGGCCTTCGAGGCGTGCGGCACCGTCCCGATCGACTGACCCGTCGCGGGATCGAGAATGTCCTGGGACTTGGCCGAAGTGCCGTCGGTCCATTCGCCGTCGATGAGGAGGCGGACTTTGGGGTAGGCGATGGCGGTCATGTGAGGTTCTCGCGAAAAGATCGATGATCTCAGTTGGAATGGATGTCGTGGGCCCGAAAGTAATTCCCTCCCCTTGCGTGGGAGGGAGAAGCGCGAGCCTCAACCCGCCGTCGAAAACGCATATCGCAACGACGCCGCCGCCATTTCCAGCGCCGCGTCGGCTGCGCGCACGACCTTGCCCCAGGTGAGGAAGCCGTGCAGTTGGTCGTTCATGTCGAGATGCCAGACGCGCACGCCGGCTTCCTCGAGCTTGTGCGCATAGTCGCGGCCCTCGTCGCAGAGCGGATCGTGGCGGGCGGTGAGGATGAAGGCCGAAGCCACGCCCCTGTGCGAGGGCGCGTGCAGCGGCGAGGCGCGCCAGTCGCCGTGTTCGTGGTCGCCCGCCATGTAATGGTCGCGGAACCAGCGCGCGATGGTCGGCGACAGCGGATAATCCTCCGGCACGCGGCCGAAGGAGGGCGCGTCCATCTTCATGTCGACGGCGGGATAGAGCAGCAGCTGGTGCACGAGCCTCGGCGCGACGCCGTCGCGCGCCATCAGCGCCAGAACGGCGGAAATATTGCCGCCGGCGCTGTCGCCGCCGATGGCGATCCTGTTCACGTCCACGCCGAGCGCCGAGCCCTGGTCGGCGACATATTGCGCGGCGGCGAGCGAATCCTCGATCGCGGCGGGAAACTTGTGCTCGGGGCCCAGCCGATAGTCGATCGAGACGACGACGCAGCGCGCATCGTTGGCGAGCTTGCGGCAAACGTAATCGTGCGTGTCGCGGTCGCCGATCACCCAGCCGCCGCCATGCGCGAAGATCAGCGTCGGCGCGGGCCCCGCCGCCAGTCCCTTGCCGCGATAGAGCCGCAGCGGAATCGGTCCGTGCGGGCCGGGCGCGGCGAGATCGCGTGCTTCGTCCACCTCGGGCAGGTCGGGCTGGAGCAGGGCGCGGCCGGCCAGATAGGCGGCGCGCGCTTCCGGCGCGCTCAGCGTGTTGAGCGGCGGCCGGCCGGCCGCCTTGAGCATGGCCAGCAGGTTCTGGGCGTCGGGGTCGATGGGCATCAGGCGTCCTTGTTGTTTCCTCGCGCGCAATGCGCCAGAAAACCGGTTCGCCGGCAAGCCGCCCGGCTGCAGCGCAGCTTGGCGAAAAAAAAGGGCCACCGGCAAGCCGGCGGCCCAAGTCTAGGGAGGAAACGCCCAAGGAGGGCTAGCAACGAGGGAGGCTCGTTGCATGACGATGAAACTATGGTGCGTCGCACAAAAAGTCAAGCGGTTTCGATATGAACTTTCGGAGGAGGAGCCTTGCATATCCCCCACCCACCAAGCGACCCGCCATGCGACCCATCGCCGACTTGAACAACGTCGGCTAAGGCCTCAAGTTCCGGACATGCGGTTCGTCGACCGAATAGCCCGCCTTCTGATTGCCGTCGCGCTCGTGCTGGCGGGGCCGGCGCTTGTCGGCGCGCCGGCGATGGCCGCGGCGCCGGCCGAGATCGCCGTGCAGCAGGACCATCACGGCGCGGCTCATGCCGTGGCGTCCAGCATCCGCCATGATTGCAGCGACACGGCGCCTGCGCCGGCCGTCCATCATGCGGCGCCCGATTGCGTCGTCTGCTGCTGCGCGCTGCCGGCCCTGGCCGCGGCGCCGATCGTGTCGCGCGCCGTCGCCCTCTTGCCGCATGTCGAAGCTTTCCGAGCCTTCGCAAGTCTGAGCCAGGCGCCGCCCGCCCCGCCGCCGCGCGGCTGACGCAACCTCCTCTCCGCTTAACCGAACAAACCCGATCCTCTGCGAGGAGATTCGTCATGTCCATGACGCATTACATGGAATTGCTGACCTCGCCGATGAACCTGCTGCTGTTCATGGCGATCCCGGTCGTGCTGGCCGAAACGCTGGCCATTACCGAGTTCTACATCCTCTACAACAACGCCAAGTCCGGTCCCGTCCGCGCGCTCAACCGGGCGGCTGGCATCGCCGTCGGCATCTACTTCCTCGGCGTCTTCGTCTACCTGATGATCAACGCCGTCGTGCCGATCAGCCAGGCCGGCCAGTGGCGCGGCTGGATCGACATGCTGGCGGTCGGCGCCTATCTCGCCGGCGTCGTGCCGCTCGGCGGCATCGCGCTGCTCGAACTCGGCGTGATCTTCAAAAACGCGGACTTTCGCCAGAAGCTCGCGGTCCATGCGGCGCTGATCTCGCTCTTCCTGGTCGTTGGCCATGTCGCGATGGTCTTCGGCATGGTCGATCCGCGGCTCGGCGGCTGGAGCGGCGCGCCGGCGGCCGCCGGCCAGCCGGCCATGTCGCACGGCTCGCATTGACGGTCTGAACGCCGGCGGCGCGGCCGGTCGCGCCGCCGGTTGCTTTTTGCGAAATTAGTTATACAATATAACAAAATTCATGACGACGCTCGGGCTGAGCCCCAAAGAGCGCCGCGGGAGGGGACATGGCGAACGCGATTCGTGAGCGCGCGGTCGAGCTCGGGCCGCAGGATGTCGAAATCGACCGCCGCAGAAGCGGCGTCATCTATGCGCGCAGCCCGCATCCGCTGGGCGACGTTCCGCCCACCATCACCACGCCGCTGCTGAAATGGGCGAAGGAGACGCCGGACGCGATCATCGTCGCGCGCCGCGGCGCGGACGGGGAGTGGCGCAAGCTCACCTATGCGCAATTCGTCGGCCGCATGGAGCGCATCGGCGCGGCGCTACTCGCGCGCGGCCTGTCGCACGACAGGCCCGTCGCCATTCTCTCCCGCAATTCGATCGAGCATCTGCTGCTGCTCGTCGCCTGCATGCATGTCGGCGTGCCTGCCGCGCCGATCTCGACCGCCTATTCGCTGGTGTCCAGCGACTACGGCAAGCTGCGCTATGTGCTCGACCTGCTGACGCCCGGCCTGATTTTCGCCGACGACGGCGCGGCCTACGGCAAGGCGATCAGGACCGCCGCGCCGAAGGGCGTCGAAATCGTCACGCTCTCGGGCGGGGAGGATCTCGGCGCGACAAGCTTCGATACGCTCGACCTCGACGCGCGCGAAAAAGTCGCGGCCGCCCATGCGGCGGTCGGCCCCGACACGGTCGCCAAGATCCTGTTCACCTCCGGCTCGACCGGCATGCCCAAGGGCGTCATCAATTCGCAACGCATGATCTGCGCCGATATCGCGCAGGCGGCCTTCGCGATGGCGGAAATCCGCAAGCCGCAGACGCTCGTCGACTGGCTGCCGTGGAACCATACGTTCGGCAGCAATCAGAACATTCACCTCACGCTCTATTCCGGCGGCTCGCTCTATATCGACGACGGCAAGCCGACGCCGGGCGGTTTCGAGGCCACCATCCGCAATCTGAAGGAAATCGCGCCCACCTGCTATTTCAACGTGCCGAAGGGTTTCGAGCTGCTCGTCCATCGCCTCGCCGAGGACGAGCAATTGCGCAAGAATTTCTTCAGCCGCGTGAAATTCTTCATGTATGCCGGCGCGAGCCTGCCGCAGCACGTCTGGGACGAACTCGAGCGGCTGGCCATCGAGACCATCGGCGAGAAGATCCGCATCGTCACGGGTCTCGGCGCGACGGAAACCGGGCCGAGCGTCACCTTCGTGACGCGCGGGCAGGTGCGGGCCGGCATGATCGGCAATCCGATCCCCGATTGCGAGATCAAGCTCGTGCCGAACGTCGGCAAGCTGGAGCTGCGCGTGCGCGGGCCGAACATCACGCCCGGCTACTGGCGCCAGCCCGAAGCCACCGCGGCGGCTTTCGACGAGGAAGGCTTCTACAGGATGGGCGACGCCATCCGCTTCGTTGATCCGGAGGATCCGCAGAAGGGTTTCGCCTTCGACGGCCGCGTCAGCGAGGATTTCAAGCTGATGACCGGCACCTGGGTCAGCGTCGGCAATCTTCGCGCATCGATGATTGCGACCTTCGCGCCCTTCCTGCGCGACGCCGTGATCGCGGGCCACGATCGCGAGGAGATCGCGGCGATTCTGCTGCTCGATCCCGACGGTTGCCGCGCGAAATTCTCCGATCTCGCCGACACGAACCCCGCCACGCTCGCCGCGCACGAGGGCCTGCGCGCCGCTCTCGTGGAGAAGCTGAAGCTGTTCCAGTCGAAAGCGACCGGCTCCTCGACGCGCGTGTCGCGCATGATCGTGCTCGACGAGCATCCCTCGATCGATCACGGCGAGGTGACCGACAAGGGCTCGATCAACCAGCGCGCAGCGCTCGCCCATCGCGCGGGACTCGTGCAGGAACTCTACGGCGAATCCGCGTCCGGACGCGTCATTTCGGCGCCCTGACGCCGCGTTCGGTCCGCGCGGTTTGGATTTCCGGCTTCCAGCGACTATAGAAGCCCGAAACCTAAGACCGGGACGAACCAGATGTCTGCCGAACTGGAGGCCGGGCGCGCGCCCGCCCCGCCGGGCGATCGGCCCCAACCCGGCGTTTCGGCGCCGGATGTGATATCCCGACCCGGCCTGGTCGCGCAGGACCGAAAATCGGCCGGCGCGCGCATCGAATTCGCCAACACGCTGCGCGGCGTCGCCGCCATGTCGGTGATCTGCGCCCATCTCGGCAATACATTCTGGTATTGGCCTGATGTCGTGCAGATGCTGACGGGCATTCCGAACGTGAAGGCCGATCCTTCGATCCTGTCGAAGATCGTGCCCGATGCGCTCGGCGGCTGGGGCGTGTCGCTGTTCTTCGTCATCTCGGGCTTCGTCATTCCCTTTTCGCTCGAGCGCTACAGCGTGAAGGGCTTCATCGTCGGGCGCCTCTGGCGCATCTGGCCGACCTGCTGGGTCGGCCTGTCGATCACCGTCGCCGCCGTGCTGATCGGCGTTCACACGATGGGCGGCGCCGTGCCCTTCAATTTCCGGGACGTGATCACGCACTACTTCCCGCCGCTGGCGGCGATCGCGGATTCGCGCCAGATCGATTCGGTGATGTGGACGCTCGAGATCGAGATGTTCTTCTACATCGTCTGCGCACTGGCGGCGGCGCGCCTGCGGGACGGACACTGGACGCTCTGGCTTGTGCCCGTCGCGGTGTTTCTCGTCTGGCTCGGCGTCGACCAGGTCGTCGCGCAATTCCACGGGAGCCATCCGGTGCTCGCGCGGCGCCTGACCTATTTCGATCTCGACCCGCCCTACATCGTCTTCATGTTCACGGGCGTCGCGCTCAATCTGTTCCAGCGCGGCAAGTTGCGCCTGCCCGGAACGGTCGCGGCGGCCGCGCTCTGCCTCGCGCTATTTGCCGTTTCGCAGAAGATCGGCCAGACGCCGATCAAGTCGAGCGCATGGGTCTACGGCCTCGGTCTCTCTCTGTTCGTCGCCTGCATGCTGGCGCAGGACTGGTTCGGACGCGTGAAGGTCCTGCGGTTCTTCAGCGACATCTCCTATCCGATCTACATTATCCACGGCGTCGCGGGCTATGTGATCTTGAACGCCATGATGCGGCATGGATGGAATTCCGATGTCGCGTCGCTGGCGACCATCGTCTTCATGATCGGGCTTGCCTGGCTCGTGCATCGTTTCGTGGAGATGCCCACGCACAGGATCGGCCAGAAGATCGCGCGCCGACTCAGCGAGCCCCGGGCATGAGCGCGACCGCGCAGGCCGGCGCCGCGCCCGGCGAGACGGCGGCTGCCCGCGCGTCCGCCGGCAGCCGCGTCGAATTCGCCAATACGCTGCGCGGCATTGCCGCTTTCTCGGTGATCGTCGGCCATCTCTGCGCCGTCTACTGGTTCGCGGGGCCGATGGTGGACGTGCTCACCGGCGTTCCCTTCGTGCCCTACAAGGCGCCGGTCATTCCCTCGCTGCTCGATCTCGGCGTGCTCGGCCCCTTCGGCGTCGCGCTGTTCTTCACCATCAGCGGCTTCGTCATTCCGTTCTCGCTCGAGCAATACAGCGTGAAAGGCTTCATTGTCGGCCGCCTCTGGCGCATCTGGCCGACATGCTGGGCCGGGCTTTCCGTCACGGTCGCCGCGGTTCTGCTCGGCGCGCATTTCATGGGCGGGCAGGTTCCCTTCACCTTCCGCGACGCCGCAAGCCAGTATTTCCCGCCGTTCTCGGCGATCGCCGATGCGCGCCGCATCGATTCCGTGATGTGGACGCTCGAGATCGAGATGTTTTTCTATGGAATCTGCGCGCTGGCGGCCAACCACCTGCGCGAGGGCCGCCGAACGCTCTGGCTCTTTCCCGTGGGCGTCTTCCTGTTCTGGCTCGGCGTCGACCAGATCGTCGACTATTTCCGGGACTATCCCGGCGTCGTGCGCAGGCTCGCCTCGTTCGACACCGATCCGATCTACATCGTCTTCATGTTCTGCGGCGTCGCGCTCAACCTGCTCCAGCGCGGCAAGCTGACGATCGCGCAGACGGCGGCGGCGATCGCGCTGTGCTTCTCGATGTTCGGCGCAGCCCAATATATCGGCCACATGCCGTTCACGGCCGACCTGCGATACTACGCGGCCGGCCTTGCCGTATTCATCTTGGCCATGCGCTTCCAGACCGCTTTCCGGCGCACGCGGTTGACCCGATTCCTGAGCGACATTTCCTATCCGCTCTATGTCGTCCACGGCGTCGCCGGCTATATCGTGCTGCATGCGCTGATGCGGCTGCAGGTGAACGCGGACCTCGCCATCGTCATCACGATCGTCCTCGCCGTCCTCGTCGCCTACGCGATCCATGTGCTCGTCGAACTGCCGACGCACCGGCGCGGTCAGAAAATCGCGCGAGCGCTCAGCAAGTGATCGGCAAATGATCGGCACATGATCCGCGAGTGATCAGCCGGTCGGCCGGACCGCGGACGCCGCGGCGGGTTCGGGCTCGGCGCTGGCCTTGTAGCGCCGCCGCCAGCGCAACGGCGGCGCCTCGATCCAGCGGAAGCTCGCCAGCCCGATCGGGATCGTCGCGAAGAAGGCGAGCGTCGCCAGCCCCAGCGATTCCGCGTAGTTCAGCCCGCGACCGAACAAGAGCTTCGACAATTCGAACACGAAGAAAGGGTGCAGCAGGTAGATCGAATAGGAAATGCCGCCGATCATGGCGACGAAGCGCGAAATCCGGCCGGGCCGGAACAGGTCGGTCTGGTCGTAATATGCGATCAGCAGCGAGATGCAGGCCGCCTGGATGGTCGGCATGAATATCCAGAGCGGGGTCTTGGACGGATAGCCGCCGTCGGCGAAATTCATGAAGCCGCCGGCCTTGTCGTACTGGTAGTAGAACCAGCAGAAGCCCGCGAATACGGCGGCCGCCAGCCAGTGCCTGCCGGCCGCCCATGCGCGATGCCGGCACAGGACGATGCCGAGCGTGAATTCGTCGAAGCGGCCGACGATCGTCCAGTAGGAGGCGGACTGGACCTCGCCGCGCCACGCCCAGATTCCCGTCCGCAACGCGATCGCGGCCGCGATCAGCGCGAGGCCGAGCCAGGTCGATCGCCGCACCGCCCACAGGATGGCGGGCAGCATGAAATAGAAGTGGAACTCGGTCGCGATCGACCACCCGCCCGCCGGCCACAGGGGCAGGACGAAACCCTTGAGCAGGGCGCCCAGATAGAAGCGCAGGTCCATGAGCTTCAGCACCGCGATCAGGTGGAAGCCCGAGGCGATGAAGACCAGGATGAGCAGCGGCGCAAGCCGCAGCAGCCTGTTCCACAGGAAGGTGCGGTAGACGATCTTGGAATTGTCGAGGATTTTCGCGAACAGGTAGCCGCTCAGGCACATGAAGACGGAGACGCCGATATAGCCCTCGTCGAGCAGCGCGATCGGGAAGAACGGCGGCGGCGCGCCGAACGGCGTCAGCTCGCCGTTCGGTCCGTGGATGAAATGCCAGACGAAGACTGCGTAGCAGGCAAAGGCGCGAACATGGTCGAGCTTTTCGTAATATTCACCGCTCGTCGAGCGCATGTCCTGTCCTGACGGCCTGGTCGGGAGCCGCGCGCGGGACAGGGAAAGCCGCCCGGCGAAACGCCCGCTCCCATAGCAATCCGCGGTCGCGGCGCCAAGGGGACCGCCTGTTTCCCCAAGCGCACCGGCGCGGAATTGACACTTGGGAGGCCTTCTCTTTAAAAGCAGCGCAAAATCGGAACGCAAAGCGCCAAGTCGGCCGCATTGTCGCCTGGCCGATCGGAGTCCCCCTTTAAATGACGAAGCGCATTGAAAAATGCCGGATTAGCGGTTCCACAAACCTGTTGTCGGTTCTCTCGCTGGGGGAACAGGCGCTGACGGGCGTGTTTCCGGCTTCGTCCTCCGT
>JBDHTL010000122.1:0-10539 GCA_039808645.1 Rhodoblastus sp.
TGAACAACCATTGCGCGCCGATGCGGATACGGCCGACGAGACTGCGCAATTCGTCGTTGGTGGTGATCGGTTTCGTGGCGCGATAGATCAGGCGGAATTGCAGATGGTCCTGCAGGTTGCGCCCGACCTCCCGCCGGTCCGCGACGACGGGCACGCCCTGCGCGCGAAGATGTTCGGCGGGCCCGATTCCCGACAGCATCAGCAATTGCGGCGACTGCAATGCGCCCGCCGAGAGGATGACTCCGCGGCTCGCGCGCATTTCGCCGGCGACGCCCTTGCGCCGGAAACGGACGCCGACCGCCCGGCCGTTCTCCAGCATCAGGCCCGTCGCGTGCGCGTCCGTGACGATCTGGAGATTGGCGCGGCCGCGCGCCGGCTTGAGATAGGCTTTCGCCGCGCTTGTGCGCAGCCCGTTGCGCGTGGTGAGCTGGTAATAGCCCGCTCCCTCCTGCCGGGCGCCGTTGAAATCGACGTTCGCCGGCACGCCGAGCCGGCCGGCCGCCGCGATCGCCGCTTCGATCAACTCGTGTTTCGCGGGTATCGAGCTCACGCTCACCGGTCCGTGCGCGCCGTGCAGCTGGTCGTCGGCGAAATTCG
Organism: Rhodoblastus sp.; assembly: GCA_039808645.1. Taxonomy (GTDB): domain Bacteria; phylum Pseudomonadota; class Alphaproteobacteria; order Rhizobiales; family Beijerinckiaceae; genus JAJXWB01. The sequence continues at coordinate 598 of JBDHTL010000122.1, forward strand.
GATTGCTTTCGATCCTGCGGAAATAGGGCAGCACGTCCGCCCACGACCAGCCCGGCGCGCCGAGCTTTTCCCAGCCGTCGTAGTCTTCCGGCTGGCCGCGAATCGCGATCAGTCCGTTGATCGCGCTCGACCCGCCCAGGACCTTGCCGCGCGGCCAGTAGATTGCGCGATCGTGCATGTTCGGCTCGGGCTCGGTGGAAAAGGCCCAGTTGACCTTCTTGTCCCACATGGTCTTGCCGTAACCGATCGGCAGATGAATCCACGGATTGAGATCGCGCGGCCCGGCCTCCAGCAACGCGACGCGAAAGCGCCCGTTTTCCGAAAGGCGCGCCGCGACCGCGCAGCCCGACGAGCCCGCGCCCACCACGATGAAATCCGCCGCTGGCCGCCCTGCGTCCAAATGTCTCCTCCCGCTGGGCCGAAAATGAGCCACCGATCCGGTTTGCGGTCAACTTGGAATTGGAATATTTTATTCCGTTGAACGGAATTGTTGTCCTGCAGCATCTCGCTAAGGGCTTGAATGAAATGAAGGGGCCGACCGGTCAAAAAAAGACGCGCCGCAAGACGACGGATGCGCCGCCGCGCGCCGCGACCGTGCAGCGGCGCGCCGCCGGCGGCCGACTGAGGCCGGCGACCGAACGCGCGCTCGCCTTGCTCGAGGCCGTGGCCGCCGCGGACCGGCCCGCCACGCTGAAGGAACTCGAAACCATCTGCGAGCTTCCCGCGGCGACGACTTATCGCTTGTGCGCCCGCCTGCAGGAGCAGGGCTATCTGATGCGCGACGCCGATCCGCGCCGCTTTTCGGTCGGCCCCCGGCTCATGCGTCTGGGACTCGGGATCGTGCGCTCCGCGGGGCCCGCGAACGCGCGTCGGAGCGTGCTTTCAGAGCTTGTCGAGAGCATAGGCGAGACCTGCAATCTCACCTGCCCCTCGCGCAGCGAAGTGCTCTATCTCGATCGCGTCGAGACCAAGTGGCCTCTCCGGATGGCGCTCGAACCGGGATCGCGCGTGCCGATACATTGCACCGCCAGCGGAAAATTGTTTCTCGCGCACATGCCCGGGGATCAGCGCGATCGCCTGCTCCGGGACGTGCCTCTCGCGCGCCATGCGCCGAAGACGATCGTGACGCCGAAAGGCCTGCTGCAGGATCTCAGGAGGATCGTGCGGCGCGGCTACAGTACGGACAACGAGGAATTTCTCGCCGGCCTCGTCGCCATCGCGGTTCCCGTGCGCGACGCCAGGGGCCGCGTCGTCGCGGCCGTCGCCTGCCACGCGCCCGCCGCGCGCACGAGCCTCGCCAAGCTGGTGGAGCGACGGCCGCTTCTCGAAGCGGCCGCCGCCCGAATGACGCAAACCTTCGCCTGATCCCGCCGCGCGCGGGCTACATCGCCTGCAGCGTCTTGCGGGAAATCTCGATCATCTGGTCGATGTGGTCGGTCGTCATCACGAAGGGCGGCGCGAGAATGCCGGTGTCGCCGGTCGTCTTGATGTGCAGGCCGTTGTCGTAGAGCTTCTTCTGCAGGATGTGCCCGCGCTCGCCGGGAACCTGCGTCGGCGCGACATCGATGCCGCCGGCCATGCCGTAGCCGCGAATGTCGGTGACAACAGGTATGTCCTTCAGCGAGATCAGGCCTTCCAGAAAATACGCCGACATCTGGCTCGCGCGCTCGAACAGCCGCTCCTTCTCGTAGATGTCGATGGTCGCGATCGCCGCCGCGCAGGCGGCCGGATGCGCCGACCAGGTGTAGCCGTGGAAGAATTCGTTGGCCGCGCGCGGGTTGGGCGAATCCTCCACCACCGTCTTGTAGACGGAATTGTCCACGGCCACCGCCGACATCGGCTGCACGCCGTTGGTGATGGCCTTGGCCATGGTGATGATGTCGGGCTTCACGCCGAAGCTCTGCGAGGCGAACGCCTTGCCGGTGCGCCCGAAGCCGGTGATGACTTCGTCGAACACGAGCAGAATGCCGTTGGCCGAACAGATTTCGCGCAGACGCTTCAGATAGCCCTTCGGCGGCACCAGCATGCCGGTCGAACCCGCGATCGGCTCCACGAAACAGGCCGCGATGTTCTCCGCACCGTGCAATTGCACGATGCGCAGCAGATCCTCTGCGAGATCGGCGCCCGTCTCCGGCTCGCCGATCACGAAGCGCTCGGCGCCGTGCGTATGGCGCATGTGCACGGCGTTAGGCAGGCCCGGCCCGAAGGTGCGGCGGTTGTTGACGAGGCCCGACAGCGCCACGCCGCCGAAGCCGACGCCGTGATAGGCGCGCTCGCGCGACACGAACAGCGTGCGCGACGATTGTCCGCGCGCGCGATGATAGGCCATCGCGATCTTCATCGCCGTGTCGACCGCTTCGGAACCCGAATTGCAGAAGAACACCTTGTCGATGCCCTCGGGCGTCAGCCGCGCCACGCGCTCGGCCGCCTCGAAGGCCTTGGGGTGCGAGCGCTGGAAGCTCGAGACGAAGTCGAGTTCGATGAGCTGCTTGTAGACGGCTTCCGCAATGTCCTTGCGGCCATGTCCGATCGGCGAGGTGAACAGGCCCGAGCAGCCGTCGAGCACGGCCCGTCCGTCGGGCGTGTAATAGTGCACGCCCTCGGCGCGCGAAAACAGTTTCGGCTCGGCGTGAAAGTCGCGGTTCGGGGTGAAAGGCAGCCAGTGATGATCGAGATTGGGCGTTGCGGCGGCCATTTTTTTCTCCCGGCGATGTCTGGGACGCTTGGGTTCAATCTTTGGTTCGTTAGTGTGCCACCAGTTCGGCTATACACAAAGCCCGTCCGCCGCCCCGCCCGAGACGCCTGATGTCCCTTCTCGTCCTGAACGTCGGCTCTTCCAGCGTCAAATACGCGACCTATGTCCGCGACGGGACAAGTCTGCCGGAAGTCGCGCGCGGCCAGCAGGCCCGGCAGGCCGGCCTCGGGCATGGCGAGGCGATCGCCGCGGACGATCTCGCCCTGGTCGCCGGCATCCTGGACGCAGCCGAGCGCGATCACGGGGCGCTCGAAGCCGTCGGCCATCGCATGGTGCATGGCGGACGCGCGTTTTTGGCGCCCGTGAGAATCGACGCTCGCACTCTGCCGGCCATAGCCGCGCTCGCGCCGCTCGCGCCGCTGCACCAGCCGCACAATCTCATGGGCGTGCGCGCCATCTCGAAGCTACGGCCGAACCTTGCGCAGGTCGCCTGCTTCGACACCGCCTTTCATCGCACGCAGCCCGAACTCAATCGTCGTCTGCCGCTGCCTGAAAGCTATTTCGACGACGGGATCGAGCGTTACGGCTTCCACGGCCTGTCCTACACATGGCTGGCGCAGGAGATCGTTCGCCTGCGCGGCGCGGTCCCGAAGCGGCTGCTCGCCTTCCATCTCGGCGCCGGCTCCAGCGCCTGCGCGATGCTCGACGGGCGGTCGCACGACACCTCCATGGGCTTTTCCACCATCGATGGCCTGATGATGGCGACGCGGCCGGGCGCGCTGGACGCCGGCGTCATCATGCATCTGCTCGGCCAGGGCGCGACGCGAGAGGAACTGACCGACCTGCTCTACACGCGCTCGGGTCTGCGCGGCGTCTCGGGTCTCAGCGCCGACATGAAGGCCTTACTGGCAAGCGACGATCCCGCCGCCCGGCGCGCCATCGACATGTATTGCCGGCGCGCGGCCGTGGTCGGCGCGGGCCTCGCAGTCAGCCTCGGCGGGCTCGACGCCATCGTCTTCACCGGCGGCATCGGCGAACATGCGCCCGTCATTCGCGCGAAAATCGTCGCGCAACTCGCGCTGCTCGGCGCGACGATCTCGACGGAGCGCAACGCGCGCAACGAATCGCGCCTGTCCCCCGACGCCGCCGCGGTCGAATGCTGGATCGTGAAAGCCGACGAGGAGCGCGTGATCGCGGAAGCCGTGGCGGGGATGGTTTGACCGGCGCGAATGTCATTCCCGACGATCGCAAAGCGATCAATCGGGAATCCGGGGATCGCAGCGCGATTGAACCGATGCCTGGATTCCCGCTTTCGCGGGAATGACAGGACCAAGTTGGCGCGGACGCCAATTACTCCCGCAGCAAGCGCCGAATCACCTTGCCGCTCGTGGTCAGCGGCAGTGAATCCACAAATGCGATTTCGCGCGGATATTCATAGGCCGCGAGCCGCGCGCGCACGAAAGCCTGCAAGTCGGCGATCAGCGCGTCGGACGGCGCGAAGCCCGCGCGCAGCACGACAAAGGCCTTCACGATCTCGGTGCGCAGGGCGTCCTTCTTGCCGACGGCGGCGGCATTGGCGATCGCCGGATGGCGCAGCAGGCAATCCTCGATTTCGCCAGGCCCGATGCGATAGCCCGACGAGGTGATGACGTCGTCGTCGCGGCCGACGAAGCGGACATAGCCATCGGCGTCCATCACGCCCTGATCGCCCGTGACCATCCAGTCGCGGATGAATTTTTCTTTGGTCGCCTCGGGCCTGTTCCAATATTCGAGGAACATCACGGGATCGGGCCGCTTCACCGCGATCTGGCCGAGTTCCTCCCTGTCGCAGATCGACCCGTCCTCGCGGATGATCGCGACCCTGTGGCCCGGGATCGCCTTGCCGATGAAGCCCGCCTTGCTGACGCCGAGCATGGCGCAGGAGCCGAGCACGAGATTGCACTCCGTCTGCCCGTAGTATTCGTTGATCGGCATGTCGAGTTCGCGCTTTGCCCATTCATAGGGCTCGACGCCGAGCGCCTCGCCGGCCGACCCCAGCGTGCGCAAATGCAGATCGTATTTTTCACGCGGGCGCTCGACTGTGCGCAGCATGCGCAGCGCCGTCGGCGGGAAGAAGGCGTTGCGCACCTTCATGCGCGCCATCAGTTCGAACGCTGCCTCCGGATCGAACTTCTCCCAGGCGCGCGATACGACCGGCACGCCGAAATGCAGCGCCGGCAGCATGGCGTTGAGCAGGCCGCCGGCCCAGGCCCAGTCCGCCGGCGTCCACATGAGATCGCCGGGTTGCGGGAAGAATTCGTGCGGAACCTGGATGCCCGGCAGATGGCCGAGCAGCACGCGATGGCCGTGCAGCGCGCCCTTGGGATTTCCTGTCGTGCCGGACGTATAGATCATCAGCGCGGGATCGTCGGGCGTCGTCTCGACGGCCGTGAAGCGCGGCGAGGCGTCGGCGATCAATTTGTGAAAATCGAGCGCGCCCGCATCGGCGCCGTCCGTCGAGATCAGCAGTTCGAGCGACGCCGGAGCAGGATCGAGTGCGAAAACCTTGCGGATTCCGGCGCCGGTGGCGATGAGCGCGCGCACGCCGGCGTCGTTCAGGCGATAGGCGAGCGCCTCGTCGCCGAACAGCAGCGCGAGCGGCACCGCGATGGCGCCGAGCTTGTAGATCGCCGCATGCGCGATCGTCACGTCGGGCGATTGCGGCAGCAGGATGCCGACGCGATCGCCGCGCGAGATTCCTCGCGCGCGAAGGGCGTTGGCGAGGCGATTGGATTGATCGGAAAGCGCGCCGAAAGTGACGGTTCGGACCGCGCCGTCCGGCCACAGGTCTAGGATGGCGGGACGACCCGGCTCGACACGCGCCCACTTGTCCGTGACGTCGACGCCGATGTTGTAGCGCGCCGGAAGGTTCCAGCGGAATTCGCGGGACAGGCGGTCGAAGTCGCGGATGTCGGGGATCATCGGAACTTCACTCCGGCATTGCGAGCCCGACAGAAGTCGCCTGTTGGCGACTTCGTCCAAAAGCGAAGCAATCCAGGGTATACGTTCGGCTTCTGGATTGCTTCGTCGCTTGCGCTTCTCGCAATGACGGCAACCTCTGCGATTACAGCCCCAGCGCGGCCTTCAGCTCGTTGAGCTGGTCGAGCTTCTCGCTCGCCACGCGTTTGGCCTCGTCGCTCGCGGCGTCCGCGACGTCTTCCTCGGCGTTCTTGATTTCCTGCCCGAGCTTGGCGGCGTCGAGCTGTTCGACGGGCACCGCCACTTCGGCCAGGATCGTCAGGCCGCCGGTCGCCACGTCCGCAAAGCCGCCGCGCACGAAGATGCGGCTCTTCTTCGAAACGCTTTCCTCGACCTCGACCACGCCCGGCTTCAGCGTCGTCATGACCGGCGCATGATCCCTGAGGATGGTCATCTGACCTTCGACGCCGGGAATTGCGACGGATTCGACCTCGCCGGAGAACAGCAGCTGTTCGGGCGAAACGAGTTCGAAGTGAAAGGCGGCCATGATTCGATCCTGTTTACGAACGTGTCATTCCCGCGAAACCGGGAATCCGGCCCTCGGAAGCGAGGAACCGGGTCCCTGCTGTCGCAGGGACGACAGGACGTTACGCGGCTTCCGCGGCGAGCTTCTGCGCCTTCTCGACCGCTTCCTCGATCGTGCCGACCATGTAGAAGGCGGCCTCGGGGAGGTGGTCGTACTTGCCTTCGACCAGGCCCTTGAAGCCCTTGATCGTGTCGGCGAGCGCGACGAGCTTGCCGGGCGAGCCGGTGAAGACTTCCGCGACGTGGAACGGCTGCGACAGGAAGCGCTCGATCTTTCGCGCACGAGCAACCACGAGCTTATCTTCTTCCGAAAGCTCGTCCATGCCAAGGATCGCGATAATGTCCTGCAGCGACTTGTAGCGCTGCAGCGTCGACTGCACGCGGCGGGCGACGTCGTAGTGCTCTTCGCCGACGATCATCGGGGAGAGCATGCGCGAGGTCGAGTCGAGCGGGTCGACCGCCGGATAGATGCCCTTTTCCGCGATCGAGCGCGACAGCACGGTCGTCGCGTCCAGGTGCGCGAACGAGGTCGCCGGCGCCGGATCGGTCAAGTCGTCGGCGGGGACGTAAATCGCCTGCACCGAGGTGATCGAGCCCTTGTTCGTCGTGGTGATGCGTTCCTGCAGCGCGCCCATGTCGGTGGCGAGCGTCGGCTGGTAGCCGACCGCCGAGGGAATGCGGCCGAGCAGCGCCGACACTTCCGAGCCAGCCTGCGTGAAGCGGAAGATGTTGTCGACGAAGAACAGCACGTCCTGGCCACGGTCGCGGAAGTCTTCCGCGACGGTGAGGCCCGACAGCGCAACGCGCATGCGCGCGCCCGGGGGCTCGTTCATCTGGCCGTACACCAGCGCGCACTTGGAGCCTTCGCCGCCGCCCTTCTTGTTGACGCCGCCTTCGATCATCTCGTGATAGAGATCGTTGCCCTCGCGGGTGCGCTCGCCGACGCCGGCGAACACGGAATAACCGCCGTGCGCCTTCGCGACGTTGTTGATCAGCTCCATGATGAGCACGGTCTTGCCGACGCCCGCGCCGCCGAACAGGCCGATCTTGCCGCCCTTGGCGTAAGGCGCCAGCAGGTCCACGACCTTGATGCCCGTCTCGAGGATCTGCGCTTCCGTCGCCTGCTCGGCGTAGGAAGGCGCCGGCTGGTGAATGGCGCGGCGGCCCTTGGTGTTGAGCGGGCCGGCCTCGTCGACCGGCTCCCCGATGACGTTGATGATGCGGCCGAGCGTCTCGTCGCCGACGGGCACCGAGATCGGCGCGCCGGTGTCGATCACTTCCTGGCCGCGCACGAGGCCTTCGGACGTGTCCATGGCGATGCAGCGCACCGAGGATTCGCCGAGATGCTGGGCGACTTCGAGCACAAGGCGCTGGCCCTGGTTCGTCGTTTCGAGCGAGTTGAGAATCTCCGGCAGGTGACCGTCGAACTTCACGTCGACGACGGCGCCGATGACCTGGGTGATGCGGCCCGTGGCAGTGTTCGCCATGTTCACGTTCCTCTTTGCTGTTCGGTCAGCGCGCTTGCGCGCCTGGGCTGTTCGGTCAGGACGCTCGCGCGTCGCTATTGCGGTGCGGGCGCTCGCGCGCCCTGTTGGGTCAGAGCGCCTCGGCGCCCGAGATGATTTCGATCAGTTCCTTGGTGATCATCGCCTGACGCGATCTGTTGTAGAGCGTCGTCTGCTTGCGGATCATGTCGCCGGCGTTGCGCGTGGCGTTGTCCATCGCGCTCATCTGCGCGCCATAGAACGAGGCCATGTTCTCGAGCAGCGCGGTGAATACCTGCACCGAGATGTTGCGCGGCAGCAGGGTCGCCAGAATCTCTTCCTGGCCGGGTTCGGCCTCGTAGGCCGCCTGCACGCCGCCGTCGCCGTTGTCGTTCACCGCGATCTGCGCGGGGATGAGCTGGCTCGCGGTCGGGATCTGCGCGATCACCGAGCGGAAGCGCGAGAAGAACAGCGTGCAGACGTCGAACTCGCCGGCCTCGAACATCGCGATGATCTTCTTGCCGATCGCGTCGGCGTTGCCGAAGCCGATGTTGCGCACCGCGCGCAGGTCTTCGACGCCGATGATCTGCTTCTCGTACTGGCGCTTGAGCTGGTCGTAGCCCTTCTTGCCGACGCAGAGGATCTTGACCGTCTTGCCCTGGCCCACCAGCGCATTGACGTGGTCGCGCGCCAGACGAACGATCGCCGTGTTGAAGGCGCCGCACAGGCCGCGCTCGCCGGTGCAGACGACGAGCAGGTGAACCTGATCCTTGCCTGTGCCGGTCAGCAGGGCCGGGCCCGAACCCGGCGCGATGCCGCCCGCGACATTGGTCAGCACCGCGCCCATGCGCTGCGCGTAGGGACGCGCTGCTTCCGCAGCGCTTTGGGCGCGCCGCAGCTTGGCCGCCGCGACCATCTGCATGGCCTTGGTGATCTTCTGCGTCGCCTTCACCGAGGCGATGCGATTGCGAAGGTCTTTTAAGCTCGGCATCCGGTTGGCCCTTGCCCGTCATGGCCGGGCTGGACCCGGCCATCCACGTCTATGTCCCGACGCGGTGGGCGTGGATGCCCGGGTCGAGCCCGGGCATGACGTTGTTGATTAAGCGAAGCTCTTGGCGAAGCCTTCGACGGCGCCCTTCAGCGTCGCTTCGTCGGCCGACGAGAGGTCCTTGGAGTCGCGGATCGACGCCAGCAGCGGGGCATGGCTCGTGCGCAGCAGCGACAGCAGCCCGTCCTCGAACGCCTTCACGCGGTTGACCGGCAGCGCGTCGAGATAGCCGTTGACGCCGGCGTAGATCACGCAGACCTGCTCTTCCATCTTCAGCGGCGAGAACTGCGCCTGCTTCAGGAGCTCGGTCAGGCGCGCGCCGCGGTTGAGCAGGCGTTGCGTCACCGCGTCGAGGTCGGAGCCGAACTGCGCGAAGGCCGCCATTTCGCGGTACTGCGCGAGTTCGCCCTTGATCTTGCCCGCGACCTTCTTGGTCGCCTTGGTCTGCGCGGAGGAGCCCACGCGCGACACGGAGAGGCCGACGTTCACCGCCGGGCGGATGCCCTGGTAGAACAGGTCGGTCTCGAGGAAGATCTGGCCGTCGGTGATCGAGATCACGTTGGTCGGGATGTAGGCCGACACGTCGTTGGCCTGCGTCTCGATGACCGGCAGCGCCGTCAGCGAGCCCGCGCCCTTCTCGTCGTTGAGCTTGGCGGCGCGCTCGAGCAGGCGGGAGTGCAGGTAGAACACGTCGCCGGGATAGGCTTCGCGGCCCGGCGGGCGGCGCAGCAGCAGCGACATCTGGCGATAGGCGACGGCCTGCTTGGAAAGGTCGTCGTAGATGATGACCGCGTGCATGCCATTGTCGCGGAAATACTCGCCCATGGCGCAGCCGGCGAAGGGCGCCAGGAACTGCATCGGCGCCGGATCGGAAGCGGTGGCCGCCACGACGATCGAATATTCGAGCGCGCCGCGCTCTTCCAGCACCTTCACGAACTGCGCGACGGTGGAGCGCTTCTGGCCGACCGCGACGTAGACGCAGTAGAGCTTCTGGCTCTCCGGGGCGCCTTCGACGTTCAGGGCCTTCTGGTTGAGGATCGTGTCGAGCGCGACGGCGGTCTTGCCGGTCTGGCGGTCGCCGATGATCAGCTCGCGCTGGCCGCGGCCGATCGGGATCAGCGCGTCGATCGCCTTGAGGCCGGTCGCCATCGGCTCGTGCACCGACTTGCGCG
>JBDHTL010000123.1:0-10454 GCA_039808645.1 Rhodoblastus sp.
AAACAGAAGCAGACCGGCTGAGCCTGTTTCCACAGGCGCCGGCCGTCGTGCTGCGACGCGGCGATTGACTCGCGCGCCGGCCCCGGTACATCTGGCCGGGTCAGTCGAAGATCTTTCGCGGAAGAGTCCGGCGCGGCCATCTGGCCTGTCGTCGGCGCCGAAGGCGCAACCGCCCCGGAAACGCTCAGGCAAACGGACCGCGAAAGGATGACGCTCTGGAAAGCGGCGTTGCGCCGAGCGCAAGCGCCCACCGACGGGGGTAACCGGCTTCTCGCGGGGCCGGGAAATCTCTCAGGTCACGGGACAGAGGGGGCGCCGCCGGCTTGCCGCTTGCGGACGCGCGTCTCGATTCCGGAGGTCCCTTGGCCGATACATCCTCGCACGAAGCGCTCGCGCTCACGCCGCTGCACGCGCTGCATCTGCGGCTCGGCGCGCGCATGGCGCCGTTTGCCGGCTACGACATGCCGATCCAGTATCCCACCGGCGTGATGACGGAGCACCTGCACACGCGGGAAAAATGCGGGCTGTTCGACGTGTCGCACATGGGCCAGGCGATCCTGGAAGGCCCGAACGCCGCGGCGCGCCTGGAAACGCTCGTGCCCGGCGACATCGTCTCGCTCGAAGTCGGCCGCACGCGCTATACGCAATTCCTCACCGCCGACGGCGGCATCATCGACGACCTGATGGTCACGCGCCTGCCCGGCGACCCCGAGCGGCTGTTCATCGTCTGCAACGCCGCGCGAAAAGACGTCGATTTCGCGCTTTTGCGCGAAAAGCTGCCGGACCTGACGCTCGACGTGTTCGAGGACCGGGCGCTGATCGCCGTGCAGGGACCGAAGGCGGTCGAGGTCGTGGAAGGGCTGATTCCGGGCGCGCAATCGCTCGTCTTCATGCAGGGCGGCGATTTCGAATGGCGGGATTCGCCGGTCTTCGTCACGCGCTCGGGCTATACCGGCGAGGACGGCTACGAAATCTCGCTGCCGGCCTCGCAGGCGGAAGCCTTCGCCGAACGGCTGCTCTCGCATCCCGATTGCCTGCCGATCGGGCTCGGCGCCCGCGACTCGCTCAGGCTCGAAGCCGGCCTCTGCCTCTACGGCCACGACATCGACGAGACGACCGATCCGATCGAGGCCGCGCTCGCCTGGTCGATCTCCAAGCGGCGCCGCGCGGACGGCGGCTTTCCGGGCGCTGCGCGGATTCAAAAGGCGCTTGCGGAGGGCGCGGCTCGCGTGCGCGTGGGCCTTTCCTTCGAGGGCCGGCAGCCGGCGCGCGAGGGCGCGGAAATTGCAACGCCGGACGGTCGCGTGATCGGCAAGATCACGTCCGGCGGTTTCGGGCCGAGCCTCGGCGCGCCCTGCGCGATGGGGTATGTCGCGCGCGAATTCGCCGCCGCTGGCACGGAAGTCGCCGCGCTGGTGCGCGGCAAGGCGCTGCCGGCGCGCGTGACGAAGACGCCGTTCGTTCCGAACCGTTATTTCAAGGGCTGAGAGGAGAGGTTCATGGCGACGATCCGCTATACCAAGGACCATGAATACATCCGCGTCGACGGCGACATCGGCGTGGTCGGCATTTCCGACCATGCGCAGCATGCGCTGGGCGACGTCGTGTTCGTCGAACTGCCCGCGGTCGGCAAGACCTTCGCGCAGGGCGGCGAGGCCGCCGTCGTGGAAAGCGTGAAGGCGGCCAGCGAAGTCTACGCGCCCGTCGGCGGCGAAGTGGTCGAGGTCAACGGCGATCTCGAAGGCGCGCCCGCCAAGGTCAACGAGGACCCGCTCGGCGCCGGCTGGTTCATGAAGATCCGCATTGCCGACGCGAGCCAGCTCGACGGGCTGATGGACGAGGCGGCGTATGCCGCGTTCCTGAAGACGCTGGAGTGAAGCGGACCGCGAGCCTTCAGGCTCGCAGTCCAGGCATCGGGCAGTCGGCGTTCGGCAATCGAATGCCCACTGCCGACCGCCAATTGCCGATGCGAGCCTGAAGGCTCGCGGTCCAAACGCGAGACTTTCGCCATGCGCTACCTGCCCCATTCGCCGCAAGACCGCGCGGACATGCTGACCAAGATCGGCGTCACGTCCGTCGACGAATTGTTCGTCGACATTCCCAGGGACAAGCTGATCGACGGCCTGTCCGACCTGCCGCGCCACAAGGGCGAGATCGAGGTCGAGCGGATTCTCGCCGGCATGGCCGGCCGCAACGTGTCGGCGGGCAGCGTTCCCTTTTTCGTCGGCGCCGGCGCCTACAAGCATCACGTGCCGGCCTCCGTCGACCACCTGATCCAGCGCTCGGAGTTTCTGACGAGCTACACGCCCTACCAGCCCGAGATCGCGCAGGGCACGCTGCAATACATGTTCGAGTTCCAGACGCAGGTCGCAGCGCTCACCGCAATGGATGTGGCGAACGCCTCCATGTACGACGGCTCGACCGGCTGCGCGGAAGCCGTGCTGATGGCGCATCGCGCGACGCGGCGGCGCAAGGCGGTGCTGTCGGGCGGGCTGCATCCGCATTATGCCGAGGTCGTGCGCACCGTCTCCGACATGGCCGACGACGCGGTCGTGACCATGACGCCAGATCCGGTCGCGACAGAGGACATCATTGCCGCGATAGACAGGGAGACGTCCTGCGTCGTCGTGCAATCTCCCGACGTGTTCGGCAATCTGCGCGACCTGCAGCCGATTGCCGACGCCTGCCACGCCAATGGCGCGCTGCTCGTCGCCGTCTTCACCGAAGCCGTGTCGCTCGGCCTCGTGAAGCCGCCGGGCGAGATGGGCGCGGACATCGTGGTCGGCGAGGGACAGTCGATCGGCAACGCGCTCAATTTCGGCGGGCCTTACGTGGGACTCTTTGCAACACGCGAAAAATTCGTGCGGCAGATGCCGGGACGGCTGTGCGGCGAGACCGTGGACGCCAACGGCAAGCGCGGATTCGTTCTCACATTGTCGACGCGCGAGCAGCACATCCGCCGCGAGAAGGCGACATCGAACATCTGCACCAATTCCGGATTGTGCGCGCTCGCCTTCACCATCCACATGACGCTGCTCGGCGGAATCGGGCTCGAGCGCCTCGCGCGCGTCAATCACGCGAACGCGGTGAAGCTCGCGGACATGCTGAAGGGCGTTGGGGGCGTCGAGGTCCTGAACAAGAGCTTCTTCAACGAATTCACCTTGCGCGTGAAGGGCGATGCGGCTGGCGTCATCGAGAAGATGGCTGCGGCGGGCGTGCTCGGCGGCGTGCCGGCGTCGCGCCTGCTGCCGAACGCCGGCCTCGACGATCTCGTGATCGTCGCCAACACCGAAGTGAACACGGACGAGGATCGCGCGGCCTTTGTCGCGGCGCTGAAGGGAGCCATCTGATGCTCAACAATCAGGGACGCCCCACGCAGGCGGGCGAAGCGCACGGCGTCGCGCGCGAGACCTTCACCGGCAACCGCGCGCTGGAAATCGACGAGGCGCTGATCTTCGACCAGGGCGGCCTCGACCGCACGGGCGTCGACATCGACGAGCCGGACGCATTTGCCGATCGCCTCGGCGGCCTCGCGCGCAAGAACAGGCCGGCATTGCCGGGCCTCAGCGAACCGCAGGCGGTGCGCCATTACGTGCGGCTGTCGCGCAAGAATTACTCGATCGACGCCGGGCTCTTTCCGCTCGGCTCGTGCACGATGAAGCACAATCCGCGTCTCAACGAGAAAATGGCCCGGCTGCCGGGCTTTGCCGACGCGCATCCGCTGCAGCCGCAATCGACCGTGCAGGGCGCGCTGGCGCTGATGCAGGAGCTTTCGCGCTGGCTCCTGTCGAGCACGGGCATGAAAGCCGTCGCGCTGTCGCCCAAGGCGGGCGCGCACGGCGAACTCTGCGGCATGATGGCGATCAAGGCCGCGATCATTTCACGCGGCGAGGCGGCGACTCGCAAGACCGTGCTCGTGCCGGATTCCGCGCACGGCACGAATCCCGCCACCGCGGCGCTCATCGGCTTCGAGGTTCAGTCCGTTCCGGCGGGCGAGGACGGCTTGGTTCACCCGGCCGCCGTGCGTGAAAAACTGGGGCCGCATGTCGCGGCGATCATGCTCACAAATCCGAATACCTGCGGCCTGTTCGAGCGCGAGATCGCCGAGATCGCGGAGGCCGTGCATCAGGCCGGCGGGTATTTCTATTGCGACGGCGCGAATTTCAACGCGATCGTCGGCGTCGCGCGTCCCGGCGACCTTGGCGTCGACGCCATGCACATCAACCTGCACAAGACGTTTTCGACGCCGCACGGCGGCGGCGGGCCGGGCTCCGGGCCGGTCGTGCTGTCGGAGCGCCTCGCCGCCTTCGCGCCTGTGCCATTCCTGCGTGAAAAGGACGGCGCGCTCGAGCTTGTCGAGGATGCGGATGGCAGCCAGGCCTTCGGCCGCATGACGGCGTTCCACGGGCAGATGGGCATGTATGTGCGCGCGCTGTCCTACATGCTCTCGCATGGCGGCGACGGGCTGCGGCAAGCCTCGCAGGACGCCGTGCTCAACGCCAATTACGTTCGCGCGGGGCTGGCCGACCTGTTCTCGCAGCCGTTCGGCGATCGTCCGTGCATGCACGAAGTGCTGTTCGACGAGAGCTGGCTCAAGGGCACGCATGTCACGACGCTCGATTTCGCCAAGGCGCTGATCGACGAGGGCTACCATCCGATGACGGTCTACTTCCCGCTGGTGGTGAAGGGCGCGATGCTGATCGAGCCGACGGAATCGGAATCGCGCGCCTCGCTCGATCTCTTCATCATGGCGATGCGCGATCTGGCGCTGCGCGCGCTGCGCGGCGAGACCGAACGCTTCCGGAGCGCGCCGCGTTTCGCGCCGCGCGCGCGCCTCGACGAAACGCGCGCCGCGCGCGCGCCGGTGCTCAAGTGGACGGCGCGCGCGCCCGTCGCGGAGGCGGCGGAATAGCGCCCGTCGCGCGACACCAGGTCACGGCGACATAGCCGCAACGTTGACTTACGTTGCGGCGAATCAGGGAAAAGGATCGCCGGAACGACGCCGCAGCCGACAAGCGGCGCATCGGCAGATGGTCCAGGGAGGAATGGCCATGGCGCTGTTCCGTATGCAAATCGTGGCGTCCGACGGACGCGGCGCAAGCGAATGCGAAGCCGATCTCGCTTCATCTCGGGAAATCTGGCGCTGGATCGAACAGGTCGTGCTGCGCGACGGCTATCGCGACGGCGCGATCCGGGTTCGCGACGCGAGCGGCGACGTCGTCGTGCTGACGGGCGCGCGGGCGATACGCGCCTGCGCGCTGACCCAGCAGGCCGGCGAAGACCTGGAGAAGCTGGCGATCGCGGTGTGATTGACCGGCTGACCAAACAAAAACGCCGGCTTCTTAGCCGGCGTTTTGCATTCGCGAACTCTTCGCCCGCTCAGTGCAGCAGGCGGCCGAGATCCTTGATGCCCTGATCGACCAGCGCGGCGCCGCCGGCGCCGGCCGTCTCGGTCTTCAGCACCGCCTCGGCCGCACGGGTCGCGACATCGGCGGCGACCGAACGCACGTCGTTGGCGGCCTGGGCTTCGGCCTGGGCGATCTTCTCCTCGGCCTGCTTGGTGCGACGGGCGATGTAGTCGGTCATCCGCTCCTGCGCTTCCTTGGCGAGCAGTTCGGCTTCCTGCCTGGCCTGCGCGACGATGGCGGCGGCGTCGGCTTCGGCGGCCTTGCGCTTGGCCTCGAATGAAGCGAGCAGCGTCTGGGCTTCCTCGCGCAGCTTCTGCGCTTCGGCCAGTTCCTTCTTCACGCCGTCGATGCGCCCGTCGAGGGCGCCGACGATCTTGGAGTGCACGCCGTAATAGGCGAGCACCGCGAGAAACAGGAAAAACCCGAGCGCGACGAAATGTTCGGCTTCCAACAGCATCGGATCAGGCCTTTGCGTTCGCGAGCGCAGCAGCGATCTTCTGCGGATCGGCCGGCTTGCCGGTGAGATGTTCGACGATGGCGGCGGCCGTGTCCTTGGCGACCGTCTCGACATTCGACATGGCCTTGGCCTTGGTGTCGGCGATCTGCGCCTCGGCGGCGGCGAGCCTGGCGTTCAGGTCGCCTTCGAGCGACTTGCGCTTGGCGTCGGTCTCGGCGGCGAGCTTCTGGTGTGCCTCCTGGCCCAGGCCCTGCGCCCTGGCCTTGGCTTCGGCGAGCGTCTTTTCGAGATCGGCGCCAGCGGCCTCGGCCTTGGCCTGCGCGGCCTTGGCGGCGTTCAGGTCGCCCGAGATCTTGTCGCCGCGATCCTTGAGGATGCCGGCGACGCGCGGCAGGGCCACGCGGCTCATCAGCAGATAGAGCGCGCCGAAGATCAGCGCCAGCCAGATCAGCTGCGAGGAGAAATGTTCGGAATCGAAGGGCGGGAAGGACGAGCCGTGTTCGGCGGCGCCGCCGTGAACCTCGGTGCCCGTCTTGTGCGCGTCGCTAGCCATCGTCTGTCCGTCTCAATGCAAGAACGAAGGGCGCGCCCCGCAATGCGGGGCGCGCGAAGAATCACTTCATCACGAAGAGGAGCAGGATCGCGACGAGGAACGCGAAGATGCCGAGACCTTCGGCGAGCGCCGCGCCGATGAACGCGCGACCGAACTGGGCGTCCGAAGCCGACGGGTTGCGCAGCGCGCCCGAGAGGAAGTTGCCGAAGATGAGACCGACGCCGACGGCGGCGGCGCCCATGCCGATCGCCGCGAGACCGGCGCCGATGTACTTGGCTGCAACTGGATCCATTTGAATGCTCCTTCAGGAGTTTTGTGGGCGACTATCTGTTGTTGTGGCGCAAGCGCCTTTTGTCAGTGGCCCGGGTGAATCGCGTCGTTGAGATAGACGCAAGTGAGAATGGCGAAGACGTAAGCCTGCAGGAACGCCACCAGCAGCTCCAGCGCGCTGAGCGCGACGATGCCGAGCAGCGGCAGCGGCGAGATCACGGAATAGACGCCCGCGCCGAGCAGCATGGCGACGAAGCCGCCGAACACCTTCAGCGTGATGTGGCCCGCCAGCATGTTGGCGAAGAGACGAACCGACAGGGTGATGGGGCGCGCGACGAAGGAGATGATCTCGATCAGGACGATGAACGGCAGAAGGACCGGCGTCACGCCCGACGGCACGAAGAGATGCAGGAAATGCGCGCCGTGCTTGTAGAAGCCGTAAATGATGACCGTGCCGATCACCAGCGCCGCGAAGGCGAAGGTGACGACGATCTGGCTGGTGACCGTGAAGGCGCCGGGGATGAGGCCGATCAGGTTCGAGAACAGCACGAACATGAAGAGCGAGAAGACGAAGGGGAAGAAACGCATGCCCGCGTCGCCCGTCGTGTCGCGCACGGTGGAGGCGACAAATTCGTAGGCCATTTCGGCTGCGGCCTGCAGCCGCGTCGGCACGATGTGGCGGCCGTTTGTCGACAGCACCATCAGCGCGGTGATCGCGAGGAACACGACCAGCATGAACAGCGAGGCATTGGTGAAGGAGGCGTCGACCCCGCCGAGGCGCAGATCGAACAGGCGGTTGATGTTGAACTGATGGATCGGATCGATCCCTTGCGATTCAGCCGCCACGGTCTCACCCTTCTTGTCGTCGCCGGCATGGGCCGGCCCGCTTCACGTCTTGCCGTTTCCACCGCGCTTGCCTGCCGCGGGGCCGGCGGACATGCGGTAGATGTTCCAAAATCCCGCGACCGTTCCGAGCGCGAGAAAAATCAACAAAAGCGCCGGCGTCGTGTTCAGCCACGAATCCAGCTGCCAGCCCATTACCGCACTCACGCCGACCGCGCCGACGAATTCGCCCAGCGCCCGCATGCCCTGGCTCATCGCCCGGCCTGTCGAGCCGTCGAGCGGCGTCTCGACCGCCGCCTTCTCGGGAGCCTGACCGCTCTCGGCGAGCTTCTGCGACAAAGCCGCCAGCCGCGCCTTCAGCTCAGCATCGTCGCCGTCCGCCATGCGCGCCTCCACCGGACACTGCCCGGCGCGATCCACGCGCCCGCCGAAGCGAGCGGCGGTCCGATCCGGCCGAACTGCCGAGTTTCCGGGGAATCGACGCGGATCGAGACGATCACGCCCCTTTGAAAACGCGCGCACCATATTGTCGGGCCCCTATCCTGTCAAGGATAGGCGGCGACCGCGTACTAAATTGATTTTGTTGGATTTTCATGCATTCGACGGGCCATTGAACCATCGTATCAGACACGCGGCCGGGCCGCCGCGCCGCAATCCCGCCTCTATGCTGTGGTTCCGCATGGATCGCGTCGCCTTGCCGACGGCGGGCGGGACTTGCTAAAAAGCCGCCTCTCTAAAAGGTTGGACCATGTTCGCTGTACCGCCTTCCCTGCGCGCCAAGACGCTGACCCGCGGCCTCGCCGCCGGCGCCTTTCTCGCCCTGTCGTCCGCGTCGGCCCTGGCCGACTGCCAGACCGACATCCAAGGCTACATGAAGCGCCGCGACGCCATCATCGCGCAATTGAAGGGCATGCAGAAAGGCGGCAAGAAGCAGCTCGATCCGGCTGCGGCCTGTCCGAAATTCCGCTCGCTCTCGAGCGTGATGAGCGAGACGGTCGCCTATTTCGAGAAGAACAAGGAATGGTGCCAGATCCCGGATAATTTCGTGGACGGCGCCAAGCAGCAGCGGGCGCAATTCGCCAAGACCGCGGGCCAGGCCTGCGGCATCGCCGCCAAGATCGAGAAGATGAAGAAGCAGGCCGAGCAGCAGGCGGCCCAGGGCGGCGCGATGGGCTCGCAAGTCCAGCAGATGCCGCGCGGACCGCTGTGAGTCCAGCCGAGTCGGGGCCGCATCTCCTTCCCGATTCCGTCGCCCGCCATCCGGCGCTCCGCTTCGCGCCGGCCTGGGCCGTCCCTTACGTCCAGCTTGCGCGAATCGACCGGCCGATCGGCTGGTGGCTGCTTCTGCTGCCGTGCTGGCAATCGAGCGCGCTGGCGAGCGCCGCGGCCGGCCGCGCGCCCGATTTCCTACATTTGCTGCTGTTCCTGATCGGCGCCGTCGCCATGCGCGGCGCGGGCTCGACCTACAATGATCTGGTCGACCGCCGGATCGACGCGCAGGTGGAGCGCACGCGCGGCCGCCCCCTGCCCTCCGGCCGCGTGACGCCGCTGCAGGCCAAGGTCTTCGTCGTCCTGCAATGCCTGGTCGGCCTCGCCGTCCTGCTGTCCTTCCGCGATCCCTTCACGATCGCGCTCGGCTTCGGCTCGCTCCTGATCGTCCTCGCCTATCCCTTCATGAAGCGGGTCACCTCGTGGCCGCAGGCCGCGCTCGGGCTGGCGTTCGCCTGGGGCGGGCTGATGGGATGGGCGGCGATCTTCGGCTCGCTCGCCGCCCCGGCCTTTCTCGTCTATGCGGCCGCGATCTTCTGGACGATCGGCTACGACACGATCTACGCGCTGCAGGACATTCGCGACGACGCCATCGCCGGCGTGCGCTCGACCGCACGGCTGTTCGGAGACCATGTGAAAGCGGCCGTCGGGCTGATGTATGCCGCAGCCGTCGGACTGTCCGCGCTGGCCGTGCACTTGGCCGGCGTCTCGCCGCTGGCCTATGCCGGCGTCGCCGCCTTCGCCACGCATCTCGCCTGGCAGACCGCGACCATCGATCCGCAGGACAAGGATCGGGCTCTGCTGCTGTTCCGGTCCAACCGGAACGCGGGCCTGCTGCTGTTTGCGGGCTATCTGGCGGCGGCGCTCGTCTGAGCGCGGAGCGGGCGGCGCGTGACGAAGCTCAACTCCGGGCGATGATCTCGCGTTCGCCGGCATGGACCGGCATGTCGCCCTTCGCGCCCGGCTTGCGCAGGGCGCAGCGGAACGGCCGGCGGCCCAGCAGGGGCGAGCCGCGGCGGCGCGGCGCGCGGGCGCGGACGAACAGCGCGCCGCAGCGCCATTCCAGCGCGTGGAAATCCTCCGGCGCGCGCTCGACCAGGCGCGGCAGGCCGAGGCTGGCGCTCCAGTAGCGCCAAGCCGCGACCGCCTCGCGCTCGTCCTCCGTCTGGACTAGCGTGGCGACCTGGATTGGATCGTCGTGGACCATCCGCACGCGGTAGAGAAACCGGCCGTCGCGCTCCTCGACGCCGATGGCCAGACCCTGCCATTCGACGCGGGCGGCGGTCGTCGGGACGGAAGCGGCGCGAGCGGACATGGAAACCTCAGGCAAGATGTCGTCTTGCCGGCGATCCTGACGCCGCACGGGGGCCAAAAGCCCTAACCGGAAGGGTGAAATCCCCGTAAACGCAATGACTTGGTCGACGGGACCTGAAACCGACCGCTCAAATTCGACAAAATCGCGCAGGGGTTCGGGCCGGACAGACGACCAGCGACCGCAACCCGCCCGCATGAGGCCCGATGCCGAAAATTCGCGCCGGTCGCGGCTTGCGTCGCAGGCGTCGCGGCCCTAGGACGCCCACATGTCCCCGACCGCCGCCGCCGCCTCCCTCGTCGATATCGCCCGCCTGCTCGACGCCGTCGCGGCGGAGGCCGG
>JBDHTL010000124.1:0-10379 GCA_039808645.1 Rhodoblastus sp.
TGCTGCTGCATCTGCATCTGGCGCTGTTGCTGCTGCGCCCGCTGCTGTTGCATCTGCTGCTGACGCTGCTGCTGTTGCTGTGCGCGCTGCTGCTGTTGCTGCACGCGTTGCTGCTGTTGCTGCGCCCTCTGCTGCTGCATTTGCTGCTGGCGCTGCTGCATCTGCTGCTGACGTTGCTGCTGTTGCTGGGCGCGCTGCTGCTGTTGCTGCTGGATCTGCTGCTGGCGCTGTTGCTGCTGCTGGATCAACTGCTGACGGCGGTCGGTCGGCTGACCGGTCAGGCCCGGCCTTGTCTGGCCTTGCCCCGGCAGAGCGCCGGGCTGGGTCAAGGGGCCGCCGGTGGGATGGCCGGGCTGGCCCGGCTGGCCGACATGTCCCGGCTGGCCGAGCTGGCCCGGGCGCTGGCCGGGTTGCCCGGTCTGTCCCGGTTGGCCGAACTGGCCTGGCCGCTGGCCCGGCTGGCCCACCGGCAGATTGGGCAGGGCGTTGCCCGGGCGGCCGATTCCGGTCGGCTGACCGGGCTGGCCGGGGCGACCCGTGGGCTGGCCGACATGTGTCGGCCGGACGAAGGTCTGGCCGGGCCGTATGCCCGCCGGCAGGCTCATGCCCTTGGGCGGCGCGGAAATGGCGGGAAGAATGGGCTGGCGCGGCGGCCGGCCCTGCTGCCCGAGGGTCCGTCGCCGATTGTCGAGGAAGCGGTTGGAGAGCCGCCCCGCGGCCAGCCCGACCGCCAGTGCGGCGGGAATGGCGACGAACGGGCGCCAGCCGGGCGGCCGCACGTCCATCACGATCGGCAGGGGCGGCGGCAGCACATAGACGGGCGGCGCGATCCAGGCGGGCGCGCTCACCACCGCGACCACTTCCGGCAGGAAGAAATCGTCCTCGTCCTCGAATACCGGCGGCGGCGGCGGCTGATACCACGGCGGCGGCGCGGCGACGAAGACGGAGGGCGCGAGCGGCGGCACGCCGGGGTCGTAGAAGGACACGTCCGGGCCCGAGAAATAGGCCTCTTCGACCGGCGGCGGCGGCGGATCGTCGTAGGCGACCGGATCGAAGGCGGGCGGCGGCTCGACTGCGGCCTGAAGGCGCGCCAGACGGCGGCGCGCATCCGCCGCATGCGGTCCGCGCGGGTAGCGCTTGAGGTAGGACCAATAGGCGTTCTGCGTGTTGACGTCGAGCGTCCGCCGCCAGGTGCGCGCCTCGCGCCGGGCGGCGAGCAGGCCGTGCACGTTCTTCGCGTACGGGCTCTGCGGATAGGTCGCGACGAAATCCTCGTAGCCCTTGACGGTGTCGCGGTCGATCGCCGCCGAATAGGCGAGCGGCTCGGGCAACTTGTCGACGGGCTTGGCGCGTTCGGCGGCGATCTGGTCCGGCGTAACGGCCGGCGGGGGCGCGTCGGCGGCGCGCTCCAGCAGGACGAGCGGGGGCTCGATCTTGCCGCCGCTCCAGGGCACCTGGGCCGCCTTGGTCAGTTCGGCCGTGCGGGTGCGCACGCGAGCCAGCGTTTCTTCCATCGGGAATCCCGGCTCGCGCAGCATTTCGCCCAGCGCCTGCGCATAGGGGCCGTAGGGCTCCTTGCCGGGCGCGGCCCATGTTCCGGGCGCGGCGTTGAAACCGACGATCATGCCCGCTTCCGGCTCCAGAAGCGCGAGGCCCGGCGCAAGCCCCTGGATTTGCTTGGCGAAGGGGCTTTCATAGGCGAGATCGAGAAGGACGACGCGGCCCCGGCCCGGCGCGCCGGCGAGCGGGCGCAGCAGATCGGACAGGCGAATGGCGTTGAGGCTCACGTCGGCGTCGCGCGCGATCGCCGCCCCCGGCGGAACGAGATAATTTTCGCCGTCGAACTGCAGGCCGTAGCCCGAAACATAGACGACGCTGACAGCGCCGGGCCCGGCCGCGGTCACCTTGGCCAGAAATTCGCGATAGGAAGCGCGCAGCGTGTCCTGGTCGAGATTGCGCGCGCCGGTCACGTCGAATTTCGCGCCTTTCAGCGCATCCGCCACGAGCGCGGCGTCATTGGCGGCGGTCGCCAGCGGCGCGCCTTCGTAGGCGTCGTTGCCGACGATGAAGGCGAACCGCGACTGGCTCTCCTGCGCGGGCGCGGGCGCTAGACCGGCGAACGCGGCGAACGCGAGAACGAACAACCCCAAAACGCGATTGAACAAGCGCATTTGACTTCCCCCTGCGCCCGAGCCGGACGGACGCATTCTGCACAATCGGCGACGCTCTAGGTCCGCGTCAATGATCGGCCGCAAACCCCCGATCGCGCCGGCATCGTTCGAAAGCCGGCGTGAACCTGGCGTGAATGCGGAAATCTGTCAGCGGCGCCAGCCCGAAACCTGGCTTGCGCTGACGGACATGCCGAAGGAGAGCTGGTCGGTGATCGCATAGTCGAAGCCGGCGCCGACCGTCGTCGCGGAGGATGTGAAGGCGAAGGGCGTGGCCGCATCCGGCGGCGCGGCGAAGACGTTGGCGCCGAAGGCTGGCCCCCGCGTCTCCGCGAAGGAGGCGGACATGTAAGGCTTGAACGCCCCCATGTCGTAGCCGAATTTCACGTTGGTGCGGGAAAAGCCGAAGCCGGAAGCCAGGCCCAGCATGTCGCCGCCTGCCGCCAGGCCGGTCTTCTGCTCCATGCCGAAAAGATACTTCCCGCCGATGCGATAGCCGTAGCCGGGATTCCAGCCCTTGACCGCTTCGAACTTGAGGGGCGACGAACGGTCGAGCGCGTCCGCCGAGCCGGCCCTGAACGATTCTGCGGCGGCGAAGGTCGGCAGGCCGTCGTTGATGACCTCCCACGCGGCAGCAGGCGCGGGAGCGCCCGCGACAAGCGCCGCACAAGCCCCCAGGATCGGCAATTTCGCTGACGGGTTCCGCATCATGGCGAGTTTACCCCAGAGATCGCGGCGGTAAAAGGGCAGGGGCCGGGGCGGGAGGCGCGGATGGGACGTGGCGAGGTCGAACCGGCGAGCGTCGAGGAGATCGTGCGTCTCCTCGATCTGACGCCGCACCCCGAAGGCGGCTTCTATCGCGAGACGTTCCGCGATCTGCGCGCGCGCGGCGCGCGCGCCGCCTCGACCGCCATCTACTACCTGCTGCCGGGCGGAGATCCGTCACGCTGGCATCGGGTCGATGCGGCCGAGGTCTGGCACTATTACGCCGGCGCGCCGCTGGAGCTGACGATCGAGGAAAACGGCGCGCGCCGCGCGTATCGTCTCGGCGCGGATCTTTCCGCCGGCGAGCGTCCGCAGGCGATCGTGCCGGCCGGCGGCTGGCAGAGGGCGCGCGCGCTCGGCGCGTGGACGCTCGTCGGCTGCACGGTCGCGCCCGGCTTCGAATTCGCTCGTTTCGAGGTGATCGACGGCGAGCCGAGCGGAGGCTGATCCGCCGTCTGACGCCTTACGCGACCCTCACCATCCGCTTCCCGCGGTTCTCGCCGGCCAGCAGCCCGATCAGGGCGGCCGGCGTGTTTTCGAGCCCGTCGATCACGTCTTCCTGCACCTTGAGCTTGTCCGCGGCGACCCATTGCTGAAGGTCGGCCAGCGCGACCTCGCGCTCCTCGTAGTAGTCCATGACGATGAAGCCCTGCATCCGCACGCGCTTGACCACGAGCAGCCCCGGCAGACCGCGCGGGCCGGCCGCCGGCGGCGCCCCGTCGTAGGCCGAGACCGCGCCGCAGCAGGCGATCCGGCCGTGCAGATTCATCAGTGGCAGGCAGGCTTCGAGGATGTCGCCGCCGACATTGTCGAAATAGACGTCGATGCCCTTCGGCGCAGCCGTCTTCAAAGCCGCGTAAAGATTGCCGGCCTTGTAGTCGACCGCCTCGTCGAAGCCGAGCTCGCTCTTGAGCCAACCGCATTTCTCCGCGCCGCCGGCAATGCCGATGACACGACACCCCTTGATCTTCGCGATCTGCCCGACGAGCGAGCCGACCGAGCCGGCCGCCGCCGATACGACGACAGTTTCGCCGGCCTTCGGCTCGCCGACGCGCAGCAGGCCGAAATAGGCGGTCAGGCCCGCAATGCCGTAGACGCTGAGCAGATGCGTCATCGGCTCGATAAGCGGGACCCTGATGACCTGCTTGGCCGGCAGCGCGGCGTAATCCTGCCAGCCGGTGTCCGCGAAGACGAGATCGCCCCTGGCGAAGCCCGGCGCCTTCGAGTCCATCACTTCCGCGATCGCGCCGCCCGCCATGACGCTGCCGGCGTCGACCGCCGAACGATAGGTCGCGCCCTGCATCCAGGCGCGATTGGCGGCGTCGAGCGAGATATATTTTACGCGCAACAGGACTTCGCCGTCCGCAGCCGACGGCATGGCGGATTCCGCGAGCCTGAAATTTGATGGCGAGAGTTTGCCCCTCGGCTTCTCCACGAGAAGCACCTGCCGGTTGACGGCGCCCATGCGTTCCTCCCTGGTTTCGTGTCGTGGACGCTCACTCGCTCCAGCCGCCGCCCTCGAATCCCGCGCGTCCGAAGGCGACGCCGCCATCGACCGTGACCGTCGAGCCGACGACGTAATCGCCGGCGCGCGAGGCCAGGAAGATCGCCGCGCCCGCCATGTCCTGCGGCAGCCCGATGCGACCCGCCGGCACGCGCGACGCGACCATGTCCGCATGGTCGCGCGCCGCGGTATTCATGTCGGACTGGAACGGCCCCGGCGCGATCGCGGTGACGACGATGTGGTCCTTGATCAGGCGCACGGCCATGCGGCGCGTGAGATGGATGAGGCCGGCCTTGCTCGCCGCATAGGGATAGGTCTCGAGCGGGTTGACGAAAATGCCGTCGATGGAGGCGATGTTGATGAGCTTGGCCGGCCGCTCGGCGCTCGCCGCCGCGCGCAGCAGAGGCGCGAGTTCCTTGGCGAGGAAGAAGGGCGTCTTCATGTTGAGATCGACGACCTTGTCCCATCCCTTTTCCGGAAACTCGTCGAAATCGGCCGCCCAGGCGGCGCCGGCGTTGTTGACGAGAATGTCGATCTTCTTCTCGCGCTCGCGCAGCGCCGCCGCGAAAGCCTGGATGCCTTCCAGCGTGGAGAGATCGCAGGGAATCGAAATGCATTCGCCCTTGCCGAGCGCCGTCATTTCCTTCGCCGCCGCATCGCAGGCCGCCGCCTTGCGCGCGGTGATGTAGACGCGGGCGGCGCCATAACTCAGAAAGCCTTCGGCGATCATGCGGCCGATGCCGCGCGAACCCCCGGTGACGACGGCGGTGCGGCCCTCGAGCGAAAAGAGATTGTCGAACATTCTTCCTCCGTGCGGGCGTGGCGCCCGGTGTCGTGCGAGCAGGATAGTCGAGACGGGCGCCGGCGCGAAATGGCGGGCGTCAGGCCGGCGCGCGGTCGGCGCGGCCCGGCTTGATCAATGGCGCGGCGCCTTTGAGAAGCGGATCGTCGGGCGCCGGCCCGGCGAGGAAATCGGCGCGCATGCGCGGCGTCCAGAAATGATTGATGTGATCGGCGATGGCGCGCGACGCCTCGTCCTGCGGATAGGCGCGAAAGAAGTCGGCGATCTGATGCGCCATGCGCGCGAGCTTCGCGCGATTGTTCTGCGCGACGCCGCTCATTTCGCCGCCGCCATGTCGTTCCACGCGCCTTCCTCGCGCGCCATGCGGCGCAACGAGACGTCCTCCTCGCGGTTGCGCTCCTGCCAGTCGGAATATTGGTTCGTGCGACGCACCTGGACCGCCGTCACCTTGTATTCCGGGCAATTGGTCGCCCAGTCCGAATAGTCCGTCGTCACGACATTCGCGCCGGTCGCCGGATGATGGAAGGTCGTGTAGACGACGCCTGGCTGCATGCGCTCGCTGATGACGGCGCGCAAGGAAATCTCGCCGCTGCGGCTTGCGAGCGCGACCAGATCGCCGGTGCGCACGCCGCGTTCCTCGGCGTCGAAAGGATGGATTTCCAGCACGTCCTCGTCATGCCAGGCGCCGTTGGCGGTGCGGCGCGTCTGCGCGCCGACATTGTACTGCGAGAGAATGCGGCCTGTCGTGAGGATCAGCGGGAAACGCGGTCCCGTCCGCTCCTCGGTCGGCGTATATTCGGTGATCATGAACTGGCCCTTGCCGCGCACGAAACGCTCGACATGCATGGTCGGCGTGCCTTCCGGCGCGGCGGCGTTGCAGGGCCATTGCACCGATCCCAGCGCATCGAGCTTGTCGTAGCTCACGCCGGCGAAGGTCGGCGTCAGCGCCGCGATCTCGTCCATGATTTCGGACGGGTGCGCATAGTTCATCTCGTAGCCGAGCGCGCGCGCGAGATCGATGGTCGCCTGCCATTCCGCCTTGCCGGCGAGCGGCGCCATGACTTGCCGCACGCGGTTGATGCGACGCTCGGCGTTGGTGAAGGTTCCGTCCTTCTCGAGGAAGGACGAGCCCGGCAGGAAGACATGCGCGTATTTGGCGGTCTCGTTGAGGAAGAGGTCCAGCACGACCACGCATTCCATCGCCGCCAGCCCGGCCGTCACGTGCTGCGTATCGGGATCGGATTGCGCGATGTCCTCGCCTTGCACGAACAGGCCCTTGAAGCGGTTCTCGACGGCCTCGTCCAGCATGTTGGGAATGCGCAGGCCCGGTTCGTCGTCGAGCGTCACGCCCCACATCTTCTCGAACATGTCGCGCGCCGCGTCGTCCGAGACGTGGCGATAACCGGAGAATTCGTGCGGGAACGAGCCCATGTCGCAGGAGCCCTGCACATTGTTCTGCCCGCGCAGCGGATTCACGCCGACGCCCTCGCGGCCGATATTGCCGGTCGCCATGGCGAGGTTGGCGATGGCCATGACGGTCGTGGAGCCCTGCGAATGTTCGGTGACGCCGAGCCCGTAGTAGATCGCGCCGGCGCCGCCCGTCGCATAGAGCCGCGCCGCGGCGCGGACGTCGGCCGCGCGCAGGCCGGTGAATTGTTCGCTCTGTTCCGGCGAATTCCTCTCGAGCGCCACGAAACGGGCCCAGGACTCGAATTCGGCCGTGTCGCAGCGCTCGCGCACATAGGCCTCGTTCACGAGGCCTTCGGTCACGATGACATGGGCGAGCGCGTTCAGCGCCGCGACATTCGTTCCCGGCCG
Organism: Rhodoblastus sp.; assembly: GCA_039808645.1. Classification (GTDB taxonomy): domain Bacteria; phylum Pseudomonadota; class Alphaproteobacteria; order Rhizobiales; family Beijerinckiaceae; genus JAJXWB01. The sequence continues at coordinate 7,058 of JBDHTL010000124.1, forward strand.
CAATTGCAGATGGTGCGCGGCGCGAACATGCGGCGACTTCACCAGGTCTATGCGGCGCGGATCGATGACGATCAGCTTCGCGCCGGCGCGCAGGCGCTTCTTCAGCCGCGAGGCGAAGACCGGGTGGCCGTCCGTCGGATTGGCGCCGATGACGACGACGACGTCGGCCTTGTCGACCGACTTGAAATCCTGCGTGCCCGCCGACGTGCCGAAGGTCGTCTTCAGACCGTAGCCCGTCGGCGAGTGGCAGACGCGCGCGCAGGTGTCGACATTGTTGTTGCCGAACGCCGCGCGCACCAGCTTCTGAATCAGGAACACTTCCTCGTTCGTGCAACGGGAGGAAGTGATGGCGCCGATCGAATCGCGGCCATATTGCGCCTGGATGCGGCTGAAATCGGCGGCCACGCGCGCGATGGCCTCGTCCCAGGTCGCCTCGCGCCAGGGATCGGTGATCTTTTCGCGCACGAGAGGGGTGCGGATGCGGTCCTCGTGCGTCGCATAGCCCCAGGCAAAGCGCCCCTTGACGCAGGAATGGCCTTCGTTCGCGGCGCCGTGGCGATAGGGGGCCATGCGCACGACGCGATCGCCCTGCATTTCCGCCTTGAAGGAACAGCCGACGCCACAATAGGCGCAGGTGGTCACGACGGACCGCGTCGGCTGCCCCTGCCTGATCACGCTCTTCTCGATCAGCGTCGCGGTCGGGCAGGCCTGCACGCAGGCGCCGCAGGACACGCATTCGGAATTCAGGAAATCCGTCGCGCCCGCCGCGATGCGCGAGTCGAAGCCCCGGCCGGCGACGGTCAGCGCGAAGGTTCCCTGAATGTCTTCGCAGGCGCGCACACAGCGATAGCAGACGATGCACTTGGCGGGATCGTAAGCAAAATAAGGGTTCGAGAGGTCTTTCGCGTCCGCCAGATGATTGGCGCCGGAAGAGCCGTAGCGCACGTCGCGCAACCCGACCGCGCCGGCCATGTCCTGCAATTCGCAATCGCCGTTGGCGGCGCAAGTCAGGCAATCCAGCGGGTGGTCGGAAATGTACAATTCCATCACGCCGCGGCGCAGCTTCGCCAGCCGTTCGGTCTGGGTGCGCACGACCATGCCGGCCTCGACCGGGGTCGTGCAGGAGGCCGGCGTCCCCTTGCGGCCTTCGATCTCCACGAGGCAGAGCCGGCAGGAGCCGAACGGCTCCAGCGTCTCGGTCGCGCAGAGCCGCGGAATCCTGGCGCCGAGCATCATCGCGGCGGCCATGACCGACGTGCCCGCCGGCGCCGTCGTCTCGACGCCGTCGATGGTCAGCGTGACCTGCTCGTCGCCCGCGCGGATCGGCGTCCCGTGATCGACTTCCGCGATGAACCCTGCACGCATCCCGGCCTCCTATTCCGTCGCTTCGGGCATTGCCGGGCGCTGCGCCGCGCGATGGAAATCTTCGGGAAAATGGCGCAGCGCGCTCATGACCGGCATCGGCGTCAGGCCGCCCATGGCGCAGAGCGATCCATCCGTCATCACCTGGTTGAGATCCTCGAGCAGCGCGAGATTCGTCTCGCGCTCCACGCCGGCGACGATGCGGTCCACGGTCTCGACCCCGCGCACCGCGCCGATGCGGCACGGCGTGCACTTGCCGCAGCTTTCCTTCGCGCAGAACTCGAAGGCGAAACGCGCCTGCTTCGCCATGTCGACCGTGTCGTCGAAGACGACGATTCCGCCGTGGCCGAGCATGGCGCCGATCGCGGCAAGGGCCTCGTAGTCCAGCGGCGTATCGAGTTGCGCGGCCGGCAGGTAGGCGCCGAGCGGGCCGCCGACCTGCACGGCGCGCACGGGCCGCCCCGTCCGCGTCCCGCCGCCGAAATCCTCGATCAGGTCGCGCAGCGTCGCGCCGAACGGCAGTTCGACCAGGCCGCCCCGCTTCACATTGCCGGCGATCTGAAACGGCATGGTTCCGCGCGAGCGGCCGACGCCGTACGCGGCATAGGCGTCGGGTCCATCGGACAGGATCGAGGGAACGGCGGCCAGCGTCAGGACGTTGTTGACGACCGTCGGCTTGCCGAAGAGGCCGTGGACGGCCGGCAGCGGCGGCTTGGCGCGCACGATTCCGCGCTTGCCTTCCAGGCTGTCCAGAAGCGAGGTCTCTTCGCCGCAGATGTAGGCGCCGGCGCCGAGCCGCGCCTCCAGCCGAAACGGACCGCCCGCGCCCGGCGCCGAAGCGCCGATCACGCCTGCCTGTTCGGCGCGCGCGATCGCCTCGCACATGGTGCGAAAGGCGTGCGGATATTCCGAGCGGATGTAGATGAAGCCGCTCGTCGCGCCGACCGCGCGGCCGGCGATCGCCATGCCCTCGATCAGAAGGAAGGGATCGCCTTCCATCAGCATGCGATCGGCGAACGTGCCGCTGTCGCCCTCGTCGGCGTTGCAGACGATGTATTTCTGGTCGGCGCCGGCATCGTGGACCGTCTTCCACTTGATTCCGGCGGGAAAGCCGGCGCCGCCGCGCCCGCGCAGGCCCGAGGCGCGCACGGCCTCGACGATGTCGGCGCCGCGCATGTTCCGCGCGCGTTCGAGGCCGCGCAGGCCGCCGTGCGCCCGGTAGTCCTCGAGCGAGAGCGGATCGGTTGCGCCGACGCGCGCGAAGGTCACGCGGTTCTGGCGGCGCATCCAGTCGAGGGCGTCGATGCGCCCGAGCGCGCGCGCATGCGCGCCGCCGACGTGAAATCCGGCGTCGAACAGCGCGGGGACGTCGCTCGGAGACACCGGACCGTAGCCGATGCGGCCCGCCGACGTCTCGACTTCCACCAGCGGTTCGAGCCAGAGCATGCCGCGCGAGCCGGTGCGGACGATCTCGATCTGCAGGCCGCGACGCCGCGCGTCCGCGGCGATCTCGCGCGCGACCGCGTCGGCGCCCACCGACAGGGCGGCCGCGTCGCGGGGAATGAAGATGCGGAGGCTCATGGCGCCTGGCCGGCGCCGGCCTGCGCATCCGCGACGCCGCCGCCGTCGCACAGGGCCTCCAGACGCGCCGCGTCGAGGCGCGCGACGAGCTCGCCGTCGATCAGCGCATTCGGTCCCAGCGCGCAATTGCCGAGGCAGTAGACGGTCTCGATGGCCAGCTCTCCGTCCGACCGGTCATCGGGGGCGAGCCCGCGCCGCGCGAAAAGATCGGCGAGCAGCGCCTCGACGCCGTTCGCCTGGCAGGCCTCGGCGCGGCAGATCTTGATGACGCGGCGCGCGGCCGGCGCAGCGCGGAAGTCGTGATAGAAGGCGACGACGCCATGCACTTCTGCGTGCGACAGGTTCAGCACGTCGGCGATCGCCGGAATCGCCGCGGGGT
>JBDHTL010000125.1:0-10312 GCA_039808645.1 Rhodoblastus sp.
ATTTCGGCCGGGATTCCTTCAGCGACTTGCCGCGGCCCGACAGCGACGGGTTGGTCATAAAATATTTGTGGGCGTTGAACGATTCGACGTTCGGCGGCAGATCGACGCGGGCCGAGGAGCCGTCGGGCAGGATGCGGTAGCTCTGCTCGGTGTCGATGAGATTGGCGACCATGATCTGGTCGAGCACCTGCTGGTGCACCGTCGGGTTGAGGATCGGCAGCAGCGATTCCACGCGCCGGTCGAGATTGCGCGGCATGAGGTCGGCCGAGGAAATGTAGACCAGCGCCTTGGCGTGCGGCAGGGCGTGGCCATTGCCGAAGGCGTAGACGCGCGCGTGTTCGAGAAAGCGCCCGATGATCGATTTCACGCGGATGTTTTCCGACAGGCCGGGCACGCCGGGCCTGAGGCAGCAGATGCCGCGCACGACGAATTCGATCCTGACGCCCGCCTGGCTGGCCTGGTAGAGGGCGTCGATGATCTCGGGGTCGACCAGCGCATTGCACTTGCCCCAGATGGCCGCGGGCTTGCCGGCGCGCGCGAAGGCGATCTCTGCCTCGATGTTGCGCAGAAGCGTCTTCTTCAGGCCGATCGGCGAGACAGACATGGCCTCGAGGCCGGCGGGTTCCGAATAGCCGGTGATGAAATTGAAGATGCGCGCCACGTCGCGGCCGATCGCAGCGTCGGCGGTGAACAGGGAGACGTCGGTGTAGATCTTCGCCGTCACGGGATGATAATTGCCGGTGCCGACGTGGCAGTAGGTGACGAGCGACCCGCCCTCGCGCTTGACCACCATCGACAGCTTGGCGTGGGTCTTCAATTCGATGAAGCCGAACACGACCTGCACGCCGGCGCGCTCGAGATCGCGCGCCCAGCGGATATTGGCCTCCTCGTCGAAACGGGCCTTCAGCTCCACCAGCGCCGTCACCGACTTGCCGGCTTCGGCCGCCTCGATCAGCGCGCGCACGATCGGGCTGTCGGACGAGGTGCGGTAGAGCGTCTGCTTGATCGCGACGACGTTGGGGTCGCGCGCCGCCTGCTGCAGGAATTGCACGACCACGTCGAAGGATTCGTAGGGGTGATGGACGATCAGGTCCTTCTGCCTGATCGCCAGCAGGCAGTCGCCGCCGTTCTCGCGCACGCGCTCGGGGAAGCGCGGGTTGTAGGGCGGGAATTTCAGCTCGGGCCGGTCGAGCGCGATGATCTGCGAGAGGTCGTTGAGCGCCAGCATGCCGTCGAGCACGAAGATCTGGTCGGAGTCGACCTCAAGCTCCTCGCAGACGAAGGAGCGCAATTCCTCGGGCATGGAGGATTCCATCTCGAGGCGGATCACCGAGCCGCGGCGCCGCCGCTTCAGCGCCGTCTCGAACAGGCGGACGAGATCTTCCGCCTCTTCCTCGACTTCGAGATCGCTGTCGCGGATCACCCGGAACAGGCCCTTGCCGACCACCTCGTGATCCGGGAAGAGGCGCCGCGAATGCAGGAGGATCAGTGTCTCCAGCGGAATGAACTGCGTCGGCCCGCCGCCCACGATCTCCGGGATGCGAACGAAACGCTCGATCTTGTTGGGCATGCGCACGAGCGCGAGGCGGCGCTGCTTGTCCTTCTCGCCCTGCAGCTCCAGCGCGAGCGTGAAGCCGAGGTTGGGGATGAAGGGAAAGGGATGGGCGGGGTCGACCGCGAGCGGGGTGAGGACCGGAAAGACGTTGAGGACGAAATAATCCTCCAGCCACGCGCGCTGCGCCTTGGTGAGCTCGTCCGTCTCGGCGATGACGATGCCCTTGGACGCAAGCTCCGGCCGCAATTCGCGCCAGCGGCGCATCTGCTCGGCGGCGAGCAAGGCGACGCGCTCGTGGATCTTGGCGAGCTGCTGGGCCGGCGTCAGCCCGTCCTGCGATCGCTCCTCGACGCCAGACCGCATCTGGCCGCGCAGGCCCGCGACGCGGACCATGAAGAATTCGTCGAGGTTGTTGGCGGAGATCGTCAGGAAACGCAGTTGCTCGAGCAGCGGATGGTTGCGGTTCGAGGCTTCCAGCATCACGCGCCGGTTGAATTCGAGCCAGGACAATTCGCGGTTGATGAACCGGGCGGGCGAGACCGCGAGTTCGGCAGGGCGTTCGGCGATGTCGCCGATGGCGTCCATGACGTGAATGTCGGCGGCCGACTTCACCTTGGCGGCGGGTTCCGGGTGGAGTTCGGCTTCGGTTTCGCTCGTCATGCCCTCGGTCCGGTTGGGCGACCCTGTCGCGGGTCTTCATGGCGGATTTTCGTTACGTTTCGTCGTCGCTGGCAAGTCGCGCGATCAGATCGGCGGCGAGGCTCCGTCCGACCGCCCTGCCCCGCGCCAGGGCTTCCGCGTCGAGCGCGGCGACGATGTCGCGGGCGGCGTCCAGCGAACGATCGATGCGCAGCGCTATGTAATCGATCACGCTGGCCTCGACGGCCAGTTGCCGGTCATCGAACAATTTGACGAGAACGGCGCGCACGAGATCGTCGGACGGCGGCTCGATATGGGCGACCGGCGCGCGGCGCAGGCGCGACCGCAGGTCCGGCAGGCGCACGCCCCAGAGCTCCGGCTCGGCCGCGGACGTCACCAGCATGGTCGCCCCCGATTCCTGGACGAGATTGAACAGATGGAACAGACCGCGCTCGTCCGACACGCGGTCGGCGTCCTCGAGCAGGATATGGCGACCGTAGAACTCGCCGAGATCGGCTTCGGCGCTGACCGCGTCCGGGAGGACGAGCACGGCATGGGCGCGGCGCGCCCAGATCGCGGCCAGGTGGCTCTTGCCCGCGCCCGGCGCGCCGACCAGCGCAAGGACCGGGTCCGGCCAGGCCGGCCAGGCGTGGACCAGCGCATTGGCGGCGGCGTTCGAGGGCGCGATCAGGAAATCGTCGTCGCCGTAGCGCGGCTGGGGGCAAAATTCGAATGCGAGCTGGCGCGCGGCCGACCGCGCGCCGCCGTTCGGTTCGGCTGCGCTCATGGCTGGTTCGCCGCCCCTTGCCGAATCTCCTGCCGAGCGGCCTCGTCGCCGAGATAGAAGGGGCTGCCGCGATAGCGGGCGAAGAAGAAGCGCAGCAGCACGCCGAGCGCGGCGGCGACCGGCACGGCCACGATCAGGCCCGTGAAGCCGAACAGCGAGCCGGACGCCAGCAACGCGAACATCAGCCAGACCGGATGCAGGCCGACGGATTCGCCGACCAGTTTCGGCGAGAGGACATTGCCCTCGAGGAACTGGCCGGAGGCGACGACGCCGAGCGACATGGCCAGCATGGTCCAGTCCGGCCAGCCCTGCACGAGCGCGACGATGGCCGAGACGACCAGCGCGCTCAGCGAGCCGACATAGGGAATGAAGCTGAGAAAGCCGGCGGAAATGCCGATGAGGAACCCGTAGTTGAGGCCGATCAGGGTGAGGCCGAGCCCGTACCACAGGCCGAGAAACAGGCAGACCAGCGACTGCCCGCGCAGGAAGCCGGCGAGCGCCGCGTCGACGTCGCGGGCGACCGCGCCGACTTCCGGCAGGTAGCGCGGCGGCACGAGCGACCTCACGGAATCGATCATGTGGTTCCAGTCGACGAGGATGTAGAAGGCGACGACCGGGGTGACGACCAGCAGCGACAGGAGGCCGACGAGCGCGGCGCCGCCGGAAATCAGCGACCGGGCGAAACCGCCGAGCCATTTGGCGGCGTCGCCCGCGAAATCGCCGAGCGCCTTCTGGATGTCGCCGGGATTGCCCGAGCCGAGGCCGAGCTTCGCCGCTACTTCGCTGCCCCAGGAAGTCTCGAGAATGCGGGAGCTCCAGTCGGACACCAGCGCCTGCAGGCGCAGCACGATCCGCGGCAGGTTCTCGACGAAGGCGGAGAGCTGATGGCCGAGAATCGGACCGATCAGCACCAGCGCCAGCACGATCAGGATCACCGATACGGCGAGGATGAAGAGCGCGGCGCCCAGGCGGTTGAAACCGAGACGCTCGAGCTTTTCGGCCACGGGATCGAGCAGGTAGCCGAGCGCGATGCCGGCGGCGAAGGGCATCAGGACGCCGGAGAAGAGATAGAGGAACAGCGCGACGGCCAGGATCGCGATGGCCCAGGGCGCGAAATCGGCCAGACGCGGCCCACGGCCGACGACCGCCACGGGCGGCGGCGGGGCGGGCATGCGCGTCAGTGGCCCATGTGCCTGATCCATGGCCCCAGATAGGCGCCGGCGGAAGCCAGCGTCAATGCCGCCACGATGTAAGCCGCCGGCCAGAACCAGTATTCGGTCGAAAGGCCGAAGGCGCGGGCGCCGAGCACGGCGGCGGCGAAGGCGATCTGTGCGGTCGTGTTGACCTTGGAGACGTAGAGCGGCCGAATCTCCAGCGGCTTGTCGAACAGCCAGGCGATGATGACGCCGCCGAGGATCATGACGTCGCGCGAGACGACGAGGATGGCGAGCGTGGCGGGAATGGCGTGGGATATGCCCAGCGCCACGTAGATCGACATCAGTAGCGCCTTGTCGGCGACGGGATCGAGAAAGGCGCCGAGCTCTGTCCGCAGGTCGAAGGTCTTGGCCAGCCAGCCGTCGGCCGCGTCGGAAACGCCCGCGATCAGGAAGATGTAGAAGGCGTCGCGCCACTGGCCGGCGACGATCATCGAGACGATGACCGGAACGAGCAGAAGGCGGCCGATGGTGATGATGTTCGGCAGGCTGCCGAAATTGCGGATATCCAAGCGTTTCCCCTGCGCGCGTCCCGCCCCGCCGGCGCCGTGACGCCGTCGGCCGGGAGCGCCTCCCCCTCATTTGCTCCAATTTGGCGGGCCTGCGGCGGGCGGGTCAAGCGCGGCGATCAATCGTCGTGCGTATGCCGCTGCTCGCAAAAGTGGAATCGATTGCCGAAGGGGCCGTGGACGGTCATCTCGCAGCCCCTCGCCTGATCGCGTTCCGCGACGGCTAGCTTCGCGGCGTCCCCGAAGCCGAGCCGACAGGCGACGATGTCGAGGGCGCCTCCGGGAGCAGATCGATCTTGCGCTCCGCCGGACAGGCGGCGAGCGCCTCCGCCATCGCGCAGATCGCGGTCGAATTGCATCGTATGCGTCCCTTTCGCCGAAATTGCCGGTGGACGGCTATGTCAGGGCGGGGAGCGCCGCAATCGCGCGCCTTGCCAGCGCGGCTGCGACCCGATAATCCCGCCGCAAAACCGGGGACAGCCATGCAGGACAAGCCGAAGGACGGCCTCACCTATGCGCAGGCCGGCGTCGATATCGACGCGGGAACGCGCATGGTCGAGCTCATCAAGCCGCATGTGCGCTCCACGCGGCGCCCGGGCGCGGACGGCGAGATCGGCGGCTTCGGCGGCCTGTTCGACCTGAAGGCGGCGGGCTTTTCCGATCCGGTGCTGGTCGCGGCCAACGACGGCGTCGGCACCAAGGTCAAGATCGCGATCGAGAGCGGCATCCACGACACCGTCGGGATCGACCTCGTCGCCATGTGCGTCAACGATCTCGTCGTGCAGGGCGCCGAACCCCTGTTCTTTCTGGACTATTACGCGACCGGCAAGCTCGACCCGGACGAAGGCGCGGCCGTGGTCAAGGGCATCGCGGCGGGCTGCGTCGACGCCGGCTGCGCCCTGATCGGCGGCGAGACCGCGGAAATGCCGGGGCTTTACGCCCGCGGCGACTACGATCTGGCGGGCTTCGCCGTGGGCGCGGCCGAGCGCGGAAGACTGCTGCCGCGCGGGATCGAACAGGGCGACGTCCTGTTCGGCCTGCCCTCCTCCGGCGTCCATTCCAACGGCTTTTCGCTGGTGCGCCGCATCGTCGAGCGCACGGGCCTCGCCTGGGACGCGCCCGCGCCGTTCGCGGCCGGCAAGTCGCTGGCGCAGGCGCTGCTCATCCCGACGAAAATCTACGTCCGGCCGCTGCTCGCCGCGCTGAAGGCGACGGATTCGATCCGCGCGCTCGCCCATATCACCGGCGGCGGCTTCCCCGAGAATATTCCGCGCGTGCTGCCGAAGGGGCTGGGCGTTTCGCTCGATCTTCCGGCCATTCCGGTCCTGCCGGTGTTCGGCTGGCTCGCACGCGAAGGCGGCGTGGCGGAGAAGGAAATGCTGCGCACCTTCAATTGCGGGATCGGCATGGTCGTCGTCGTCTCGAAAGCGCGCGCCGCCGAGGGCGAGCGGGCGCTGGCCGAGGCCGGCGTCGCGCCGGTCCGTATCGGCGAGGTGATCGCGGCCCACGGCGAGGAGCGCGTGACGACGCACGGGGCGCTGAAACTGTGAGCAAGAAGCGCGTCGCCATCCTGATCTCGGGGCGCGGCTCCAACATGATGGCGCTGGCGGAGGCGGCCTCCGCGCCCGATTTTCCGGCCGAAATCGCGCTCGTCCTCTCCAATCGCCCCGACGCCGCCGGCCTCGACTGGGCGTCCTCCCGCGGCATTCGCGTCGCCACGGTCGACCACAAGACCTACGGCAAGGACCGCGAATCCTTCGAACGCGCCATGCAGGCGGTTCTGGACGACAACGCGATCGACATCGTCTGCCTCGCCGGCTTCATGCGCGTCCTGACGCCGTGGTTCGTCGGGCACTGGCAGGGCAGGATGCTCAATATCCACCCCGCCCTGCTGCCCTCCTACCGTGGCCTGGGCACGCACGAGCGGGCGCTGGACGAGGGCGTGAAGATCCACGGGTGCACGGTGCATTTCGTCGCGCCGGAAATGGACGCCGGGCCGATCATCCTGCAGGCGGCCGTGCCGGTCCACGACGACGACGACGCCAGCACGCTGGCCGCGCGGGTCCTGAAGGAGGAACACCGCATCTATCCGCAGGCGCTGGCGCTGGTGGCCGCCGACAAGGTGCGGATCGTCGGCAATCGCGTCGTCGCGAAGGCCTGACCGGACGTCTGGCCCGGGCCGCCGCATCGTCCTAGTCTGCGGACGGCGACGCGCGGCGCAGATCGCGACGCCTGGAGGAAACGATGTCGCTTGCGTTGCATCCGGACGGCGAACCCCGCCGCGCCTTCGATTCGGCGGAGATGGGCGCGATGGCGCATCTCTACCGGGGCGAGGTCTATCGCTCGACCATCTGGCGCACGCGGCTCGACAACACGACCAATTGGTCGATCGTCACCATGGGCATCGCGCTGTCCTCCTCCTTCTCGTCGCCGGAAGCCTCGCCGCTGCCGCTGATCCTTGTCGGCCTGCTGGTGGCGGTCTTCCTGAATTTCGAGGCGCGGCGCTATCGCTATTTCAATGTCTGGCGCGCCCGGGCGCGCTGGCTGGAGACGCATTTCTACGCCCCCATGCTGCGTGGCGAGGAGCAGCCCGCCTTCTGGCGCGACGTTCTGGCCAGGGACTATACGAATCCGCGCCATCACATCACGCTGTGGCAGGCGACGGGGCGGCGCCTGCGCCGCAACTACGCCTGGATTCTCGCGATCCAGACCACCGCCTATCTCGGCAAGATCATCATCCATCCGACGCCGGCGGCGAGTTTCGGCGAAGTCGTGTCGCGCGCGGCGATCGGGCCGATTCCCGGCTGGGCCGTGCTGGCGGCGGGCGCCGCCTACAACGGCGGCTGGCTCGTCTTCGGCCTGTGGTCGCTGGCGCAGGACCGCGCCAGGCACGGCGACAAGGGCAAGAAGGTGGCGATGGGCTGAGCCGCCCGCGCGATTTCAATCGTGCTTCGAGCCGTCGGGATAAATGCCCGCCAGCACGGTGTCGAAATGCTCGCGCACCAGAGAGTCGCAATTGCAGGCGATGGATTCGAGGGCGGCGCAATCGTCGACGACGATCCGGCCCCGCGAGAGGTGCAATACGCCGGCCGATTTCATGCCCAGGAGAATCCGGCTGGCGTAGCTGCGGCCGACGCCGAGCAATATCGCCAGTTGCTCATGCGTCAGCGCCAGCGTCTTCGACTCGGTTCGGTCAATCGTCGCCAGCATCCACTTGGCGCATCTCGCCTCGATCGAATGCGCCGCGTTGCAGGCGGTCGCCTGGTAGATCTGCGCCATCAGGCAATCGGCGTAACGGGTGAACAGGTTTCGGAGGCCGGGCGCCCGGCTCTTCAGAAGGTCGAGGTCGCGCAATCCGACGCGAAAGAATGTCCCGCCGTTTTGCGTGATCGCCCGGGAAAAGGCCGGCAGCCGGCCGTTCGACACGATGCCGCCGACCGCGCCTTCGCGACCGACCAGCGCCACTTCGACGAGCCGGCCGTCGGCAAACGACACGCGGTAGGACACCAGCGCCTTGTCACAGGGAAAATACGCGTTCTCGATGATGTCGCCGGCTTCGAAAAGCGTGACGCCCGTCGATATCCGCTTTTCTTCCAGGACGGGCGCCAGGAGCCGGAAGTCGTCCGAGGCCAGCGCCGCCAACAGGTTGTTGCCAGGCCGGGCAGGCTTCGGGAGCGCCTTTGCAGTCTCAGGCATCGCTGACGTTCGCAAACGCGGGTCCTGCAGTCAATGCGATCGACGCCCTAGCGCCCCGCCGGCTTGCGCCCGCGGACCCGGCCGTCGAGCGCCCTACGACAGGCGTTCGAAAATACGTCGACCGCGTAGGGCTTGGCGATCAATTGCGCTTCGGGGAAACGCTCGGCGATCTGACGAATTTCCGCATAGCCGGACACGAACAGCAAGGGCACGTTTCGCGCCCGCAATTCGTCGGCGATCGCCAGCGTGTTCTCGCCGTTCAGATTCCAGTCGAGGATCGCCAGGTCGAAACCCGTGTCGATCAGCGCCCGCGCTTCCGGAACCGTGCCGGCTAGATGGACGCTGCCGGCGCCCAGCCCGAGCAGAAGCGTTTCGCAATCGAGCGCGATGATGGCGGAATCCTCGCAGACGAGCACGACCTTGCCGGCGAGCGGAAACTCAGTGTTGCAATCGTCCATACGACACCCGGGAACGCGGTCGTTGCGCCGGGAACAAGGCGCGACGCCGCGTGTTTTCAAGTTATTGTCAATTTACTGGCCGGGGGCGGTCCTGTCTGTCCAGTATTGAACACAGCGATTCAAATGCCGGTTCATTCGCCGATTCTCGATCCCTCATCGAACGACGTCCTGAAACAAGTCGGTCCATCGGAATTGGCGATCATTGCTGCGGGATCGGTCACCGAAAAATTGACACGAGGCACGGCGCTGGTGGACGAATGGGCGTCGCCGACGCGCATCTGGCTGCCGTTGGGCCAGTCGATGGTGGCTCTCGCCGTCACCATCGGCGGCGGCGGTCGGGTGACGGTGGGAACGATCGGGTCGCAGGGATTGTTCGGGTCGATCGTTTCGACGTCGCACTACAGCCTGCATGCCGCCCGCGTGATGATCTCCGGACCGTTCCTGACGATCGACCGCGAATGGCTGTCGACGAAACTCGCCGACCTCGGCGAGTTCAGGGCCGCGATTCTCCGCTACGATAGTTTCCTGCTGAACTGTCTGCTCCGGAACCACGCGTGCAACAGCCGACATTCGATCGTAGAGCGCTGCAGCCGGCGATTGCTGGAGCTCTCGAATCACGCGCGCTCGCCGGAACTGACGCTGCGACAGGAAGATCTCGCGACGCTTCTGGGCGTCGGCAGGAGCTTCATCAACCGGGCGATCATCGCGCTCAAGCGCGACGGGCTGATCGAGACATCGCGGGAATGTATCGTGATCTGCGATCCCGAAGGCCTGAAGAAAACCGCATGTGCGTGTCAGGCGGGCATCGATGAAGCGTACCGACTGTCCCACGACCATCGGCCGTGACCTGATCATCTGTTCAATACTTCACACAACATCAACTATATTTACGAAACGAGGCCCTCGCTGCGGAACGTCGGCGTCCCGGATCGGTTGTGCGTTCAATGGAGCGGGTCATGGCAAATTCTGACACTCTTGTGCTTGTCGTCGAGGACGACGCGATGCTCGCGCTCGATCTGGAGACGATCCTCCGCGAGGCGGGCTACGCCATCTGCGCGGTCGCATCGGAAAACGGCACGGCCGAACAGGCGATCGCGACGTCTCCGCCGGCGGTCGCGCTCCTCGACTACAATCTCGGCGGCACGACCAGCGCAGCCACGGCGATCGAACTGCGCCGGCGCGATATTCCGTTTGCATATGTGACGGGACGACCGGAGGCGGTTCGCGCCGACGCGACCGCGCCGTCCGCGCGCATCGTCGCGAAGCCCTATTCGCGGTCGCAGATTCTCGACGCCCTGAATTGCCTGATCGTCGCCGGCGCGGAGAGCGCGGCGAACTAGGGCGTGTCGTCATTTGAGCCAAGCGAGGGCGCAGACCAGATGGACGCCCGCGAGGAAGTTGCGCGCGGTCTTTTCGTAGCGGGTCGCAATCGCCCGGAATTGCTTGATGATGTT
>JBDHTL010000126.1:0-10084 GCA_039808645.1 Rhodoblastus sp.
TGAGGGCCACGCGGCCTTCGGTCTTCAGGCCGAGGTCGATGACGGCGACATCCTTCTCGATGGCGACGACCTTGCCCTTGATGACCGAACCTTCGAATGCTTCGTTCTGGCCGTAGCTCTCTTCGAGCATAGCGGCGAAATCATCGCGCGAGGGCGCGCGTTCCTGAGTAGCGGACATTGTTTCTCCTAAGGGCGCCCAGAGGGGCGAGCGCCGGCGGGGTTCGTGTTGCGGGTGCTCGTTTTCGCCGACGGGCGGTCGGGCACGTCGCCTTCGACCCCACCGTTTCAGAAACGGGCCGGCGCGGGCCGGCGAAACCAAGCGGCTCAAGCGAAAAGCCGCCCGGCAGGGCCGGACGGGCTTTTCGGCCGCGCTCCTATAGACCCATTGCGCCCGGCCGGCAAGCCGGAACCGCCCGCGTCGTGGCGCGTTGAGCGGCATATTCCCGAGCCCCGGAGGTCGCCATGTCGACCCGCTTTCAGATCGCCGCGATCGTTTTCATCATGGTCCAGGCCGTGGCCTTCGGCGCCGTCCTGCTCACGGTCCTGGCGACCCCGCTCGCCGATCGGACGATGGCGCTGCTGCCATGGATGACGATCTTCAGCGCCTTCGTGTCGGGCCCGATCGCCTGGACGATCGCGCCGCGCATGCGCGCCGAGCACAAGAGGCGCCGCAGGGTGGATGCGGTCTGGCGTCGCTGAGCCGACGCCCGCCTGGAGCGCGGTCCCGGCCGCAAGCTTCCGAGACCCGATTTTTCCGACGGAAGGACGAACCATGTCGGTGCGGGTGCAGATCGCCGCGATCGTCTATCTGATGGCGCAAGCCGTTCTGTTCGGATTTGGCGCCGTGATCGTGCTGGCGACGCCGCTCGCCGACGAAGCCAGGGAATTGATGCCTTGGGTGGTGGGCCTGTCGGCTGTCCTGTCCGCGCCTGTTTCCTGGTGGATCGCGCCGCGCCTTCAGGCCCGCTTCTGGCGACGACGGGGCGTCCAAGGCGACGCCATCTCGGGCTGACCGGGTCAGAACCGGTAATTGACCGCCGCGCCGCCGCCGACCGCTTCCTTCTTGCGCACCGGATAGGGGTTCGCCGACTGGACGGGGGGCTTCGCCATGGCGACGGGATCGGCGCCGCTCACCGACATAGCGTCGTTGATGATCACGTCGTCGGGAACCTGCCGCCGCACCGCGCGGGCCGATGGCGTCGGCAGGTTGCCGCCGTCGTCCTCCCAGGCGCAGACCGGGTCGCCGGGATAGCTGGCGCGGGCGCATTCGCGTCCGTTGACCGCAGCCGCGGCGGCAGCGGGCTTGCCCTGCCTGGGTTTCGCAGGCTCGGCCGCCCCCGTTCCGCACATGGCGAGCGAGATGGCGAGCGAGATGGCGAGCGAGAGAGCCGCCAGCATGGCGCCGGCCGTTGATCGCATGGTTCGCATTGGCCTCTTAAACGGCGGCCGGCGGCAAAAATCCAGTCGCCGCGGCGCAACAGGACAGCGAAAACCGCGTAGGCGCGTGGGCGGCGCCCTACTCCGCTTCGGCCCGCCCCATCGGCGCGCGCGAAATTTCGTTGTTGCCTTCGACCATCTCGCCGATCAGCCGCATGAACAATTTGCGGTCGGCCGCCGACAGAGGCTTCAAGAGCCGCTTCTGCGTAGCGACGACGGCCGGCTCGATCGATTCCAGCAATCGCTCGCCGGCCGCGGAAATATGCAGGAGCTTGACCCGCCGGTCCTCCGGCGAGGGGCGGCGGTCGACCCAGCCCTTGGATTCCAGGCGTTCGAGCACATTGCCCAGCGTCGAGCGGTCGAAAGCGACCGCAGACGCCAGCCGCGTGGCGTCGACGCCCGGCTGGCGCGCGATCTCGGAGAGACAGGCGTATTGCACCGGCGTGACATTATGCTCGGCGCATTCCTCCATGAAGATGGCGACGGAAATCTGGTGCGCCCGGCGAATGAGGTGGCCGGGCATGGTGTGGAAGTCTTCGCGATTGGCCATGGCGGTCGGGTTCGAAGGAGAGGCCGTCCTTATACCGCGATTCCCGCCTCAGGCGCGCGGGGCGCCGCCGTGGCCGATGGGCGCAGGGGCGAGTTCGACGATGCGGTCGAACAGCGCGGCATATTCGTGGTTCGGGCCGGTCCAGGGATCGAAATTCGCGGCGAAGGCCGCGTCGATCTCGGCCCAGTCGCCGGGCTCGAGATCGCGTCGGGCGATCGGCAGCAGTTCGTCCTCTTCGGCGTTGAGATGACGCCAGTTGAAATCGAGATAGCGCGTCGCGCATGCGTGAAAGGCGGCGAAGGCGTCCGGTCCGAGACCCTGCCAGCGCACCAGCGCATGTTCGAGTTCGCGCGTGAGCGCGTAGCCTTCGACGTGCTCCTTCTCGAGCCTGTCGATGATCGCGCCGGCGTCGGGCGAACGGAGCTTCATGCGCGCGAAGAGATAGTCGTCTTCCTTCGGGTGATGCACGATCTCCGGCACTTCGGATATGTAGACCATCATGGCGGAGAGAAGCTGGAAGTCCGGCTTGAAGCGGCCGGCCGCGACGCCGTCGACGATGTCGCGGAGCGCGCTGAGAACGGAAGCGAGCGCGCGATGCTCGCCGCGAATGATATCGATGGATCTGGGCATTCCTGTCTCCCTCCCGCCGTCGCGGGGAGCATTTCCCGGAGCCGGCGCCAGCGGGCTTCGGTCGGACTCGCAATGACGGCCTCCCAACTCACACGCTCAGATAGGCGTCCTGAACCTGCTTGTCGGATTCCAGCGCCTCGCTGTCGCCCGACCAGACGATCTCGCCCTTTTCGACCACATAGTGACGGTCGGCGAAGCGCAGCAGCGCATCGACCTCCTTGTCGATGACGATCATGGCGAGCCCGGTCGCCTTCAGCGCCTCGAGCTTGTTCCAGATCTGCTGGCGGATCAGCGGCGCGAGGCCTTCGGTCGCCTCGTCCAGCACCAGAAGGTCCGGGTTGGTCATGAGCGCGCGGCCGATCGCCAGCATCTGCTGCTCGCCGCCCGACAATTGATTGCCGCCGTTGGCGAGACGCTCGGCAAGGCGCGGGAAGAAGTCGAGCACGCGCTCGAGCGTCCAGGGATCGCGGCCGTCGGGGCGCCGGATGCCGGCCATGACCAGATTTTCGCGCACGGTGAGATTGGGGAAGATGTGGCGGCCTTCGGGCGCCAATCCGAGCCCTGCGCGAGCGATGGCGTGCGGCGCGCGCGAGTCGATGCGCGCGCCCTTGAACCGGATTTCGCCGGCGCTCGGGCGCAGCAGGCCCGAGAGGCAGCGCACGGTCGTCGTCTTGCCCATGCCGTTGCGGCCGAGCAGCGTGACGACCTCGCCCTCGCCCACGGCGAAGCTCGGCCCGAACAGCACCTGGCTGCGGCCGTATCCTGCTTCGAGCATGCGGACGTCGAGCAGCATGGCGTCAATGCCCGAGATAGGCGGCGCGCACGTCCGGGTCCCTGCGGACGACCTCGGGCGCGCCGGTCTTGATGATATGGCCTGCGACCAGCACGCTGATGCGGTCGGCGAGCGAGAAGACGGCCTGCATGTCGTGCTCGATCAGGATGATCGAATAATCCTTCTTCAGCCGCGCGAGCAGTTGCGTCATGACGACGCCGTCCTTGCGGCCCATGCCCGCCATGGGCTCGTCCAGCAGCAGCAGGCGCGGCTTCTGGGCGATGGCGATGGCGAGTTCGAGCTGGCGCGCCTCGCCATGCGAGAGGTCGCGGGCGAGCGTGTCTGCGCGGCCGGCGAGCCCCACGGTTTCGACAGCCTCGCGCGCGGCGACGCGCAGCGCCGGATCGCGCCGCGCATTCTTCCAGAAGCGGAAGGAATGGCCGAGCCGCGCCTGCACGGCGAGCGCCGCATGATCGAGCGCGGAAAAATCAGGCACGAGCGAGGTGATCTGGAACGAACGCGCGATGCCGAGCCGCGCGCGCCGGTGCGCCGGCTCGGCGGTGATGTCGCGGCCGTCGAGCGCGATCGTTCCGGCGTCGGGCGCGAGCATGCCCTGAAATTGCGAAATGAGGGTCGTCTTGCCGGCGCCGTTCGGCCCGATGATGGCGTGGCATTCGCCGCGCAGCACTTCGAGCGAGAGATCGTTGGTCGCGCGCAGGCCGCCGAAACTCTTCATGAGACGGTCGACGAGAAGGATGGCGTCAGCCATGTTTCGCCTCCTCCTTGTTGCGCGAAAGGAGCATGCGCCCGAGATCGGCGAGGCCGCCGCGCAGGCTGACGACGATCAGAACGACGACGATGCCGAAGATCAGCTGCCAGTGCGTCGTCCACGAGGAGAGCACGAGTTCGAGCACGACGAAGGCGGCCGCGCCGACGGCCGGGCCCCATACCGCGCCGACGCCGCCGAGCACGGCCATGACGACGAGATCGCCCGAACGGTCCCAGCCCATGTCCACGGGCGAGATGAACTGCTGGCCCGCCGCCAGCAGCGCGCCGGCGACCGCCGTCAGAACGGCGGAGACGACGAAGGCCGCGAGCCGATAGAGCCAGGGATCGACGCCGACGGCGATCACGCGCGTCTCGTTCTTCGACGCCGCGCGAAGCACCATGCCGAAGCGGCTGTCGACGAAACGGCCGATCAGCAGCATCGTCAGCGCGAGAACGGCGAGCGCGAGGTAGAAGAAGCGATAGCGGTTGGAGACGTCGAGCGGTCCGAGCGTGACCGTGCTCATGATCTGCAGGCCGTCGTCCCCGCCGTATTTCTGCAGCGCGATCGCGCCATAGTAGAACATCTGGTTGAAGGCGAGCGTGATCATCAGGAAATAGGGCCCGCTGGTGCGCAGCGAGATCGCGCCGACGATCGTGGCGATGAGACCGGAAACAAGGATCGCGGCCGGCAGCGTGATTGCGAGATTGGACGAGCCGGGAATGAACCAGAGCGGCTCGGAATTGAAATCGTGCCAGGCGAGAATGCCGACGGCATAGCCGCCGATGCCGAAGAAGCCGGCGTGACACAGGCTGACGAGGCCGCCGTAGCCGACGACGAAATTGAGCGCGACAGCCGCGATGGCGAAGATCACGACGCGGGTGGCGACCTTGACGATGAAGGGATCGTTCAAAGCGAGCGCGATCATTGGCGTCGCCGCAAGCGCCGCGAGGATCAGCAGCGGGGCGAGGTTCTCGCGCAATCTTGCGCCTGTGGTCCGCGGCTCAGCCATGAGCGGGGAACAATCCCTTCGGCCTGATGGCGAGGATCGCCGCCATCATCACGAAGATCGCCATGCTGCCGAGCGCCGGCGTCAGCAGCACCCGGCCGAGCGTGTCGACCACGCCGACGAGGAGCGCCGCGACCAGCGCGCCGCGGATCGAGCCGACGCCGCCGATGACGGTGACGACGAGAGCGAGAATGAGGATCGGCTCGCCCATGCCGACCTGCACGGACAGGATCGGGCCGGCCATCACGCCGGCAAGACCGGCGAGCGCCGCGCCGGCGCCGAACAGCGCGGCGAAGACGAGCGGCACGTTGACGCCCATGGCCGCGGCGATCGGCCGGTTGCTGGCGCCGGCGCGCACCCACATGCCGATGCGCGTGCGCATGATGACGAGATAGAGAAGGCCGGCGACGATCAGGCCGACGACGAGAATGGCGAGACGGAATGCCGGATATGGCACCCCGAGAATCTCGACATGGCCGGACAGCGCCGGCGGCAGGCTCATGCGCAGCGGCGTGAGCCCGAAAACCATGCGCGTCGCCTCGTTGAGCGCGAGGATCGAACCGAAGGTGACGAGCACCTGGTCGAGGTGATCGCGCCCGTAGAAGCGGCGCAGCAAAGTCGTTTCGAGCGCGAGCCCCGCCAGCGCGGCGGCGAGCGGCGCGGCGACGACCGCCAGCAGAAACGATCCCGTCGCCGCCTGCGTCGCAGCGCCCGCGAACGCCCCGATCATGTAGAGCGAGCCGTGCGTGAGGTTGATGAAGTTCATGATGCCGAAGACGAGGGTCAGCCCTGCCGACATCAGGAACAGCATCACGCCGAGTTGCACGCCGTTGAGGAGTTGCTCGGTGATGAGCGAGAATGTCATTGAGCCTCGCGGGCCGTCATTGCGAGGAGCGCAGCGACGAAGCAATCCATCCCTGTGGGCAGGCGCGGAGATGGTTTGCTTCGCTGCGCTCGCAAAGGCGGCGCAGGAATTAGACTAGTTCGGCATCTTGCACTGGCCGACATAGGCGTCGCGGTGATCGCTGTCGATCTTTTCACGCATGGCCATGACGGGGCGACCCTTGGCGTCCTTCACGATCTCGGTGAGGTAGAAATCCTGGACCGGGAAGTGGTTCGTGTCGAAGCGGAACTTTCCGCGCACGCTGTCGAACTTCACGTTCTCCAGCGCCTTGCGGAAGGCGGCCTTGTCCTCGATCTTGCCGCCGATGCTCTTGGCGGCGGCGTCGATCAGGCGCGCCGTGTCGTAGGCGTTGGCGGCGTTGGGCGAGGGAATGCGCTTGTATTTCGCCTCGAAGGCCGCGACGAACTTCTTGCTCGCCGGATTGTCGAAGCTCTCCGCCCAGAAGTTCGAAGCGAAGGCGCCGACGGCGGCGTCGCCGATGGCGGGCAGCACCGTCTGGTCGAGCGAGAAGGAAGGGCCGTAGAGCGGGACATTCTTCTTCAGACCGGCCTGGTCGTACTGCTTGACGAAATTGATGCCCATGCCGCCGGGATAGAAGAAATAGACGCCGTCCGGGTTGGCCGCGCGCAATTGCGCGATCTCGGCGGCGTAATCGAGCTGGCCGAAGGTAGTGTAGACCTCGCCCACGATCTCGCCCTTGTAGAAGCGCTTGAAGCCCGCGAGAAAATCCTTGCCCGCCGGATAGTTCGGCGCGAGCAGGTACATTTTCTTGACGCCCTTGTGCTGCAGGTAGACGCCCATCGCTTCGGACGCCGTGTCGTTCTGGAAAGAGGCGGCGAAGAAGTTCGGATGACATTGCGCCCCGGCATATTGCGAGGGGCCGGCGTTGGAAGAGACGATGAAGGCGCCGGCGTCCAGCGCCGGCTTGGCGATGGCGAGCATGACGTTGGAGAAATTGACGCCGGTGATGATCTGGACCTTGTCGCGCTCGATCATCTTGTCGGCGGTCTGGCGGCCGACGTCGGGCTTGGCCTGATCGTCTCCCTGGACGACCTCGACCGGACGGCCGCCGATCGTCTTGCCGTTCTCTTCCAGCGCGAGGTTGAACCCGTCGAGCAGTTCCTGCCCCAACTGGCCGCTCGGGCCGGAGAAGGTCGACAGGAAGCCGATCTTCACGGGATCGGCCGCCCATGCCGCGCTCGACAGGAGCGACAGGACGAGCGCGGACGTAGCGAGTTTCTGCATCTGTTCACTCCCGAAGATTCTTTGTTGTTTGTCCTGCGAGCGTGGTCGCTCCCGGAACTGAGCCCTCCCCTTGTGGGGAAGGGTGGGGTGGGGGTCGCGCGATCCTGCGAGATTGGCGTCGGGCGAACACGCTAACGCCGCAGGACCGCGCGCCCCCCTCCTCTGCCCCTCCCCACAAGGGGGAGGAGTTCAGATTCGTGTTGCGACCTACTTCAACGGCGGCGCGATCGTGATCGAAATATCGGCGACGCCGTCGACGCCGCCCTCGATCTTGTCGCCGACGACGACGGGGCCCACGCCCGCCGGCGTGCCGGTCATGATGACGTCGCCCGCCTTCAAGCGGATGGAGCGCGAGGCAAAGGCGACGATCTCGGGCACGTTCCAGATGAGATCGGCGATGTCGGCGTCCTGCTTGATCGCGCCGTTGACCGACAGCCAGATGCGGCCCTTCGCGGGATGGCCGATCCTGGCGGCCGGCTGGATCGGCGAAATCGGCGCGGAATTGTCGAAGGCCTTGCCCCAGTCCCAGGGGCGGCCGAGATCGCGCGCGGCAAGCTGCAGGTCGCGACGCGTGAGATCGATGCCGACAGTGTAGCCGAAGACGTGATCGAGCGCCTGCGCCTCGGGAATTTCGAAGCCGTCCTTCCCGATGGCGACGACGAGTTCCATCTCGTAGTGGAGGTTCTTCGTCTCCGGCGGATAGGGCACGGCCGTCCCATTCGGCACGACGGCGTCGGCGGGCTTGGTGAAGAAGAAGGGCGGCTCGCGCGTCGGGTCGCGGCCCATTTCGCGCGCATGCGCTTCATAGTTGCGGCCGACGCAGATGATGCGTCGGACGGGGAAGCGATCATCGCCGCCGGCGACGGGAATGGACACGACCGAAGGCGGCGGAACCACGTAATTCATCTCGGCTCTTCCTCGCTCGGCGCAAGCTGTTCGACACAGGCGCCATGTTCGGAGACGAGCATAACCTCGCGCCGCGCGGGCGCGATAGAGCCATCCCTCCCCGTTCGTTCTTCGTTATTTGACATAATACTGATAGTCAGACGTCTGTCAATCTGGCCACATTGACCACGAGGCATCGGCGCGTGATGACGACACGAGGAGGAACATGACATGCGGCTTCACGGCTATTTCCGATCGTCGGCGGCTTATCGCGTGCGCATCGCTCTCAACCTCAAGGGCTTGAAGGCGGAGCACGCCTTCCGCCACCTGCGCCGCGGCGAGAATCGCGCGCCGGATTATCTCGCGATGAACCCGCAAGGGCTCGTGCCGACGCTCGAACTCGACGACGGCGCAATTCTCACGCAATCGCTCGCCATCGTCGAATGGCTGGACGAGACGCATCCGACGCCGGCGCTGCTGCCGGCCGATCCGCTGGCGCGCGCGCGTATCCGCGCCGTCGCGCTCGCCGTCGCCTGCGAGACGCATCCCCTGCAGAACCTGCGCATTCTCGGCTGGGTGCGCGAACTCGGCGGCGAGGACGCGGCGCAGGCCTGGGCGAAGCGGGTGAACGCCGAGGGACTGGCGGCCTGCGAGAAGCTCGTTGCGAACGAACCCGGCCCGTTCTGCTTCGGCGCCGCGCCGACGCTCGCCGACATTTGCGTCATTCCGCAACTCGGCAATGCGCGGCGCTTTGGCGTCGACGTCTCTGCCCTCCCGCGCCTGCTGCAGGCGGAAGCAGCCTGCAAGACGCTGCCGGCCTTCGTCGACGCGGCGCCGGAGAAGCAGCCGGACGCGGAATAGTTTGCCGTCACCGCGTCGCGGCGACCCATTCCTTCGCGCGCGCCTCGGGGTTCGGCGCGCGCACGATGTCGGTGACGACGGCGGCGGAATCGGCGCCGGCCATCAGGCAGAGCAACGCGCGCTCCAAGGTCAGGCCGCCGATGGCGACGAGGGGGCGCGCGCCGACCAGCTTTTTCCACTCGCCGATGCGCTCGAGCCCTTGGGGTTCCCAGGGCATTTCCTTCAGCAGCGTCGGATAGATCGGGCCGAGCGCGACATAGTCGGGATCGTACGAGAGCGCCCGATCGAGTTCGGCGCGATCGTGCGTCGATATGCCGAGCCGGACGCCGGCCTTGCGGATCGCCTTGATGTCGGCCGTATCGAGATCGCCCTGACCGAGATGGACGAAGTCGCATTCGGCCTCGATCGCCGCCTGCCAATAATCGTTGACGACGAGCTGCGCGCCCGCCTCGTCGCAGGCCAGACTCGCGCCTTCGATCTCGGCGGTGACGTCGGAATCGCTCGCCTCCTTCACGCGCAGCTGGATCAGCTTCGCGCCGGCGCCGAGGAGACGGCGCGCCCAGTCCGCGGAATCGACGATGGGGTAGAATTTGTCGAGGATCATCGGGTAGTTCCAGGGAATCGAGAGACGGCCTGTCGGCTCCGCTTACCTGAACGCCACGCCAAATACGGGCGTCGACGGCGCAGCCATGTCGCGCGGCTCCATCGGCGTCGCGAGATAGGCCTCGCGGCCGGCCGCGACCGCGAGTTTGAACGCGTGCGCCATGGCCACGGCGTCGCCGGCTTTCGCAATCGCCGTGTTCAGCAGCACCGCGTCGTAGCCGAGTTCGAGCGCCTGGGCTGCATGCGAGGGCGCGCCGATGCCGGCGTCCACCACCAGCGGCGTATCGGGAAAATGCGCGCGCATGGCCTTCAGGCCGAAGACATTGTTGAGACCGCGGCCAGAGCCGATCGGCGCGCCCCAGGGCATCAGCGCCTTGCAGCCGGCGGCGAGCAATTTTTCCGCCACGACGAGGTCTTCGGTC
>JBDHTL010000127.1:0-9987 GCA_039808645.1 Rhodoblastus sp.
GCGTCGAGCATTTTGGCGATCCAGGCGTCGAATGTCATGAGAAGGTTCCGGAGGGACGCAACACGGCCGTTAGGGTTAACCCGCCGCGGTTAAGGCGTGGTTATTTCGCGGCGGATTTGCGCGCGCGGATTCGTCCACAGGCGCCTTTGACCGGCCGGCGGCCGGCGCCTACGAATTGCCTCCCTCAGGGAATCGAGTCGGGACCAGATGAAATCGATCAACCAGCGCATCGCCGAGGAATTGAACGTCGCAGCGGCCCGGGTGACCGCCGCCGTCGAGCTTCTGGACGGCGGCGCGACCGTTCCCTTCATCGCGCGCTATCGCAAGGAGGCGACCGGCGCGCTGGACGACACGCAATTGCGCACGCTGGAAGAGCGGCTGCGCTACCTGCGCGAACTCGAGGATCGTCGCGCGGCCATCCTCGACAGCGTGAAGGCGCAGGGCAAGCTCGACGCCGCGCTGGAAGCGCAGATCGCCGGCGCCGATTCCAAGGCGCGGCTCGAGGACATCTACCTGCCGTACAAGCCCAAGCGCCGCACCAAGGCGCAGATCGCGCGCGAAAACGGGCTGGAGCCGCTGGCGGATGCGCTGCTCGCCCATCCCGAGCGCGATCCGAAGGCGCAGGCGGCGCCTTTCGTGAGGGCCGACGCGGTCGAGACGCCGGAGGCCGCGCTCGAAGGCGCGCGCGCGATTCTGGTCGAGCGTTTCGCGGAAGATGCGGAACTGATCGGCCGGCTGCGCGAGGATTTCTGGAAGCGCGGCGCGCTGACCACCAAAGTGCGCGAGGGCAAGGAGCAGGCCGGCGCGAAATTCGCCGATTATTTCGATTTCTCCGAGCCGCTGACGAAACTGCCGTCGCACCGCATTCTCGCGGTCATGCGCGGCGAACGCGAAGAAATTCTGGACCTGCGCATGGTCGCCGATCCCGCCGCAGATCCCGCGTCTCGCGCGCCGGGCGCCTATGAACTCGCCATCGCCGCGCGGTTCGGCGTTTCCGATCGCGGGCGACCCGGCGACAAATGGCTGTCGGATTGCGTGCGCTGGGCCTGGCGCACGAAGATCGAAATGCAGCTCGCCGTCGACCTGCGCCTGCGGCTGTGGACGCATGCGGAAGACGAAGCGGTGCGCGTGTTCGGCGCCAATCTGCGCGATCTGCTGCTGGCCGCGCCGGCCGGCGCGCGCGCGACGATGGGGCTCGATCCGGGTTTCCGCACCGGCGTGAAGCTGGCGGTGGTGGACGCCACAGGCAAGGTGGTGGCGACGACCGCGATCTTTCCGCACGAGCCGCAGCGGCGCTGGGACGAGAGCGTTGCAACGCTCGCGGCGCTCTGCGCGCGCCACAATGTCGATCTCATCGCCATCGGCAATGGAACGGCCTCGCGCGAGACGGACCGGCTCGCCGCTGATCTCTTGAAGCGCAATCCGGAGATCAGGGCGACCAAGGTCGTCGTGTCGGAAGCCGGCGCTTCTGTTTATTCCGCTTCCGCCTATGCGGCGCAGGAATTGCCGGAACTCGACGTCACGTTGCGCGGCGCCGTGTCGATCGCGCGCCGCCTGCAGGACCCGCTGGCCGAACTGGTGAAGGTCGAGCCCAAGGCGATCGGCGTCGGCCAGTACCAGCACGACGTCGCCGAGCACAAGCTCAATCGCTCGCTCGACGCGGTGGTGGAGGATTGCGTCAACGCGGTCGGCGTCGACGTGAATACGGCTTCCGCGAAACTGCTCGCGCGCGTGTCGGGCGTCGGCGAGAGCCTGGCGGAATCGATCGTGTCCTATCGCAACGAGGCGGGTTCGTTCCGCAATCGCGCGGCTCTCAAGAAAGTGCCGCGGCTCGGCGCGCGCGCTTTCGAATTGTCGGCGGGCTTCCTGCGCATTTCAGGCGGCGAGGACCCGCTCGACCGTTCCGGCGTGCATCCGGAAGCCTATACGGTGGTGCGCCGCATTGCGCAGAAGGCGGGCGCGGATGTTTCGGCGCTGATCGGCAACGCCAAGATATTGTCGTCGCTGAAGCCCGCCGATTTCACCGATGCGCAGTTCGGACTGCCGACGGTCGTGGATATCTTCAAGGAGCTGGAGAAGCCCGGCCGCGATCCGCGTCCCGCGTTCAAGACGGCCGACTTCAAGGAAGGCGTCGAGACGATTTCCGATCTGAAGCCCGGCATGATCCTCGAAGGCGTGGTGACGAATGTCGCGGCCTTCGGCGCCTTCGTCGACGTCGGCGTGCATCAGGACGGGCTGGTGCATGTCTCCGCGATGAGCCGCAATTTCGTGAAGGACCCGCGTGAAGTCGCCAAGCCCGGGGACATCGTGAAGGTGAAGGTGCTCGAGGTCGATATTCCGCGCAAGCGCATCGGCCTGACGATGCGGCTCGACGATGCGGCCGAGGCGCGCAAGCCCGGCGGCCGGCAGGGCGAGCAGATGACGCGCGGGCAGGAGCGTTTTTCGCGTACGCCGGAGCGGCCGTCGAATGCGGACGGCGCGCTCGCGGCGGCGCTGGCGAAGGCCCAGCAGGGGCGGCGGGGATAGATCGTCCCGGACCGCCGGCGCGGCGCGCCGTCGATCAAACGAAAAAGGCGCCGCGTTCGACGCGGCGCCCATGACGAGATTTGCGTTTCGGCGTGGCGGCCGAACTCACGCCTTCGGCGTGATCGCCGACTTGGCGGCTTCGCCGAGTTCCTTGGCCTGCTCCTGCAGGGCGGCCATCTGGGCCTTCAGGTATTCCGTCTGGAGGCTGAGGGCTTCCTGCGGATCCTTCGCCTTGACGAGGGCTTCGGCGTGATCGAACGCGGCCTTGGCGTTGGTCTGGGCGATGGTCATCACCTTGGCGTTGAGGTCCTTGAGAGCGGCCGGAATGGCGATCGGGGACTTCTCGGCCTGCTCGGTCGCCTTCTGGGCGGCGCCGACGAAGGCGTCGAACGCCTTGCGGGCCTGGTCGACGCCCTTCACGGCGAGGTCGCGGAGTTCGGCGGGAATTTCGAATTTCGGCAGGGTGGTCGTCATGTGATTCTCCTCGTGGTCTCCTCGGCGCGGCCCTAGCCGGCGCCGCATCCGGGAACGAAGCGCTTATATCCCAAAGTTTGCGGCAATGCAACAAAATTTGTGCGATGCACAAAACGCGGGGATGGGCCCTTATGGGCCAGCATTCGGGCGTGAACGGGGCAGGGCGGCCCGGCGGAGACGAAAAAGGCCCGCGACGATGGTCGCGGGCCGCAATATCCCTGGCTTGTCGCGCTCAGGCGGCGAGCCGCAGGGCGCGTACGGCGTTCTGCTTGAGGATGAGATCGTGGATTTCCGGCTTGAAGCCGGCTTCCGTGAACTGCTTGATCCAGCGGTCGGGCTGGATCAGCGGGAAATCCGAGCCGAACAGGAATTTGTTGCGCAGCTGGCCGTTGGCGTATTGCACGATCTGCGGCGGGAAATATTTCGGCATCCAGCCGGAGAGGTCGATGTAGACATTCTCCTTGTGCAGGGCCATCGACAGCGCCTCGTCGGTCCACGGCCAGGACGGGTGGGCGAGAATGATCGTCATGTCGGGGAAGTCGACGGCCACGTCGTCGATGTGGATCGGCTGCGAATATTTCAGGCGCAGGCCGCCTCCGCCCGGCAGGCCCGTGCCCATGCCGGAATGGCCGGTGTGGAAGATAGCGGGCATCTTGTGCTCGGCGATGACCTCGTAGAGCTTGTAGGCCATGCGATCGTTGGGGAAGAAGCCCTGGCAGGTCGGGTGGAACTTGAAGCCCTTGACCGCGCCGCTCTCGATCAGGTCGCGCGCCTCGCGCACGCCCATCATGCCCTTGTGCGGGTCGATTGAAGCGAAGGCGATCATCATGTCGGAATTGGCGGCGGCGGCTTCGGCGATCTCGTCGTTGGGGATGCGGCGGTTGCCGACCTGGAACTCGCTGTCGACCGTGAACATCACGAGGCCGATCTTCTTCTCGCGAT
This sequence comes from Rhodoblastus sp., assembly GCA_039808645.1. GTDB lineage: Bacteria > Pseudomonadota > Alphaproteobacteria > Rhizobiales > Beijerinckiaceae > JAJXWB01. The sequence continues at coordinate 3,943 of JBDHTL010000127.1, forward strand.
AATAGGCGACGGTCTCGGCGATGGTCGGGCGCTTGCCGACCTTGAAGTACTTGTTGGCCGCGTCCTCGAACGGCTGCCAATATTCGTCCGGCCCCTGGCGGCAGGAGACTTCGGCGTGGGTGTGCACGTCGATGGCGACGAGATCATCGATCTTCATGGGATGGGCCTCCGGGTTGTTTCGCTTACTTTGTCACAGGTTTGGAATCGGCGGCGCCCCCTCCCTAACCCTCCCCCGCTTCGCGGGAGAGGGGACAGGCCCGGGGCGTGATCGCGAGTGTCAGTTGAAGGCCGCATTCGGCTCCCTCTCCCGCTGCCGCGAAGTCGGCTGTTGCCGACTTCGACTAGATACGGGGGAGGGTTGGCGAGGGGCGCCGCGATTCGCACTACCCCCGCGCCTTCTCCCATTGCGCGATCGTCTTGCCGCTCGTCGCCAGTTCCACCAGCAGCCTGGACGGCTCCCAGTGCATCGGGCCGAAGCGATCCTTGTACTTGAGCATGCCGTCGAGCACATTTTTCAGGCCGATCGTCTCGGCATAGTGCATCGGGCCGCCGCGCCAGCGCGGGAAGCCGTAGCCGGAGGTCCAGACGACGTCGATGTCGGCGGCGCGCATCACCACGCCTTCCTCGAGAATTTTGAAGCCCTCGTTGATGAGTGGATAGAGGCAGCGCTCCGCGATCTCGTCTTCGCTGTGCGCAACCGGCTTGATCTGCAACTCCGCGGCGCGCTTGCGCAGAATCTCGATCGCTTCCGGATCGTCGTAGCGCTTGCGGTCGCCCTTCTCGTACTTGTAGAAGCCCTTGCCGCTCTTCTGGCCGTAGCGGCCGTGTTCGCCGAGCGCGACTTCGGCCTGATAATAGGTCGGGTCGATCGGGTACTGGTCGGCATTGGCCTTGTGCACGTTGATGCCGATGTCGACGCCGGCCATGTCGTAGACGGCGAGCAGGCCCATGGCCATGCCCCATTTTTCCATCGCCGTGTCGACCTCGCGCGGCGCCGCGCCTTCCAGCGTCATCAGCTCGGCCTCGCGGCCGTAGGGCTCCATCATGCGATTGCCGACGAAGCCGTAGCAGATCTTCACCAGCACCGGCGTCTTCTTCAGCGGCCTGGCGAGCTCGACGGCGGTGCGGATCGTCTCGGCCGACGTCTTCGGCGTGCGCACGATCTCGAGCAGCGGCATGACATTGGCCGGCGAGAAGAAGTGCAGGCCGATGACGTCCTGCGGCCGCTTCGTCGCCGCGCCGATTTTTTCCACGTCGAGCGTCGAGGTGTTGGTGGCGAGCACGCAGCCGGGCTTGGCGATCTTGTCGAGTTCCGCGAAAATCTTCTTCTTCAGGTCCATGTTCTCGAACACGGCCTCGATGATCACGTCGGCCTCGCCGAGATCGGCGTAATTCACCGTGCCCTTGATGAGGCCCATGCGCTTCGCCTTGTCCTCAGGGCTCAGGCGGCCGCGCTTGACCATCGAGTCATACGTGCCTTCGAGCACGCTTAAGCCCCGCTTCAGCGCGTCCTCGCTCGTGTCGAGCACGGTGACGGGAATGCCGGCGTTGGCGAAGCAGATGGCGATGCCGCCGCCCATCGTGCCGGCGCCGACGATGCCGGCCTTCTCGATCTTGCGCGGCTTGGCGTCGGCGGGAATGTCGGTGACCTTGCGCGTGGCGCGCTCGGCGAAGAAGACGTGGATCGCGCCCTTGCTTTCGGGCGTGAGCTTCGACTCGTTGCCGAGCTTCTCCTCGACCCGCAGCCCTTCGTTCAGCGGCTTTTCCGTCGCGACGCGGATCGCCTTGACGGCCGTCTGCGCGGCGATGCGGTTCGGGTACAGTTTCTTGGCGTTGGCCTCGGCGGCCGCGAAGATTTCCGGCGTGGCCGTCTCGGGCTTCACCTGCATCTCGCTCGTGCGGCGCGGGCCCTTGCCGGCGGCGACCAGTTCCTTGGCGTAGTCGATCGCCGCGGCCGTCACGTCGCCGTCGGCGATGCGGTCGATCGCGCCGTATTCCAGCGCGGTCTTGGCGTCGAGCATTTTGGTGGAGATGATCATCTCCAGCGCCTTTTCCGCGCCGATCAGGCGGGGCAGGCGCTGCGTGCCGCCGGCGCCGGGAATGATGCCGAGATTGACTTCCGGGAAGCCGATGCGCGTGCGGGCATTGGCGATGCGGTAGTGGCAGGCGAGCGTGATCTCGTAGCCGCCGCCGAGCGACGTGCCAAACAGGGCGGCGACGACCGGCACGTTCTGGCCTTCGAGGCGGGCGAAGAGATGGCGGTATTCCGCCTCCTTCGGCGGGCCTGAAAATTCGCCGATGTCGGCGCCGGAGAAGAAGGTCGAGCCCTTGCAGGCGAGAACGATGGCCTTGACGCCCTGCAGCCTGGCGACTTCGTCCAGCGCCTCTTCGAGGCCCGAACGCACGGCCGCGGTGATCGTGTTGACCGGCGGGGCGTCGACGGTGACGACCGCCACGCCGTCCTGCAGCTTCACGTCGGTGATCTTGTTCGACATCGATGCCTCCCGGCCGCTTGCGGCTGTTTGCAACCGGCTTGGCCCGGTCTTCCGGGAGGATGCATAGCATATTTTGTTATGTTGTATAACTAATTTTTTGGCGGCTCATTCGCGTCCGTTCCGGACAGAGCCGGCCGGTTTCCCGATCGGCCCTGCGGTCCGTCCGGTATGACAGGCGAAGGCTTGAACCTCACGGAAACAGCCCCCGCACTTCCTTCGCCCGCCGCACGGTCTGCACGCCGATGGCGAGCGCGGCCTTGCGGTTGGAGACGCCGTCCTTGCGGGCGCGGGCGCGCACGGCGTTCCAGGACCGGTCGAGCGCGGCGTAGAGGCGCTCCATCACCTCGTCCTCCGTCCAGAAGAAACGCTGGAGGTCCTGCACCCATTCGAAATAGGAGACGATGACGCCGCCGGCGTTGCAGAGAACGTCGGGCACGACGAATATCTCGTCGCGGCGCGCGTCGAGGACGGCGTCGGCTTCGGGCGTCGTCGGCCCGTTCGCGCCTTCGGCGATGACGCGGCAACGCAGGCGCTTCGCGTTGTCGGCGTCGATCACGCGTTCGAGCGCGGCCGGCACGAGCAGGTCGCAGGGCTGTTCCAGAAGCTCGCCCGCGTCGATCGACAATTCGTTCGAGAAGCCCCGCAGGATGCGTTTTTCGCGCGCATGTTTTTCGAGCGCGGCGATGTCGAGGCCGGCGGGATTGTAATAGGCGGCGGTGTGGTCGCTGACGCCGACGATCCTGACGCCGCGCAGGGCGAGCGCCTGCGCCGCCACAGAGCCGACATTGCCGAAGCCCTGGACGATGGCGGTCGCGCCCTGCGCCCGCACGCCCACTTCCTCCATGGCGCGGGCGGCGAGATGGGCGACGCCGCGCCCGGTCGCCTCGCGCCGGCCGACCGTGCCGCCGGTCTCCACCGGCTTGCCGGTGACGATCTCCGTCACCGTCTTGCCCTGGTACATGGAATAGGTGTCCATGAACCAGGCCATGACCTGTTCGTTGGTGCCCATGTCCGGCGCCATGACGTCGGTATGCGGGCCGATGAAGGGGATCATCTCCTGCATGTAGCGGCGCGACAGCGCCTCGAGCTCGCGCCGCGAGAGCGCGTTCGGATCGACGGTGACGCCGCCCTTCGCGCCGCCGTAGGGCAGGCCGACCAGCGCGCATTTCCAGCTCATCCAGATGGCGAGCGCGGCGACCTCGCCGACGTCCACCGACGGCGCGAAGCGCACGCCGCCCTTCGTCGGTCCCAACGTGAGATGATGTTGCACGCGATAGCCCTGGAAGACCGTGGTGCGGCCGCCGTCGAGCCGCACGGGGCAGGAGACGATGAGCGTGCGCTTGGGCATGAACAGCCGCAGGCGATGGTCCTCGGGAATTTCCAGATGGTCGGCGACGTCCTTGAACTGCGCCAGCGCCATGTCGAAGACCGGACCGGTATAGGCCGAAGACGCCATGTCGGTTCTCCCTCCAACCGCGACGACGCCCATCTTCGTCGCCGATCCCAGGCAAAGTCCAATCGCATCTTCGTATGCAGGCCGATAATTCCTCCTTATCGCGCGGCCGCCCCCGAACGCGCTGCTCGCACGCTCAATAGCTCTTCGGCAGGCCCAGCGCCTTTTCCGCGATGAAGGACAGGATGAGCTGTTCGGTCACTGGCGCGAGGCGCACCAGCGAGACTTCCCGGAACAGGCGCTCGACGTGGAACTCCTTGGCGTAGCCCATGCCGCCGTGCGTCATGATCGCCTGCCAGGCCGCATCGTGCCCCGCGCGCGCGCCGAGAAACTTGGTCGCGTTCGCCTCCGCGCCGCAATTCTGGCCGGTATCGTAGAGTTCGGCCGCCTTCATCGCCATCAACCAGGCCGATTCCAGATACATCCACTTTTCCGCGAGCGGATGCTGGATGCCCTGGTTCATGCCGATGGGCCGGTCGAAGACGACGCGCTCCTGCGCATACTTGGCCGCGCGGCGCAGCGCGTCCTGGCCGATGCCGATGGCTTCCGCGCCGAGCAGGATGCGTTCGGGGTTGAGCGAGTGCAGGATGTAGCCGAAACCCTTGCCTTCCTCGCCGATGCGGTCTTCCTCGGGAATGAACAGCCCGTCGATGAAGATGGCGTTGGAATCGACCGCCTTGCGGCCCATCTTCGGAATGCGGCGCACCTCGATCTTGGAACGGTCGAAGTCGGTGTAGAAGATGGTGATGCCGTCGGTCGGCTTGCGGCACTCCTCGTATTTCGTCGTGCGCGTGAGCAACATGATCTTGTTGGCGACCCGGCCGGTCGAGGTCCACACCTTCTGGCCGCGCACGAGATAGCCGCCAGGAACCTTCTCCGCGAACGTCTTGATGCGCGTCGTGTTCAATCCCGCGTCCGGCTCGGTGAAGCCGAAGGCGACCTGGTCCCTGCCCTCCACGAGGCGCGGCACCCAGCGGCGCTTCTGTTCGTCCGTGCCCTTGATGACGATGGGATGCGGGCCGAACAGGTTGATGTGGACGGAGGAGGCCGCCGCCATGCCGCCGCCGTGGCTCGCCACCTCGTGCATCATGATCGCGGCCTCGATCACGCCGAGGCCGGAGCCGCCGTATTCCTCGGGCATGGTGATGCCCAGCCAGCCGCCGTCGGCCATGGCGCGATGAAACTCGAACGGGAACTTGCCGTCCTCGTCGCGCTCGAGCCAATAATCGTCGCCGAATTTCGTCACGACGGCGCGCACGCCGTCGCGGATCGCCTGCCGTTCTTCCTCGCTCGGCAGCTTGCGGCTCTCGCTCATCGGCGCGCGCTCAGCGGCCGGTGAAGGCGGGCGCGCGTTTCTCGACGAAATGCGCGACGCCCTCCTTGAAGTCCTCCGACGCGAACGACTTCTTCATCTCGACGTCGGCGTCGCCCCAGGCCTCCGCAAGCGACTGGAAATGCGTGCGCCAGACCTGCCGCTTGATGACGCCGATCGAGCGCGGCGAGGCGGTCGCGGTCATCTCGTGCGCGATCTGCAGCACATGCGCGAAAAAGCCCTCGAACGGCAGCTTGCGCACGAGGCCCATGCGCTCGGCTTCCGCTGCGTCGATCGTGCGCGCGGAGCACAAGAGGTCGAGCGCGTTCATGGTTCCGATCAGGCGTGGCAGCATCCAGGAAATGCCGTGCTCGGCGATGAGGCCGCGCTTGGCGAAAGCAGTGGTCAGCTTGGCGCCGTCCGCCATGTAGCGGAAATCGCCGAAGACGGCGAAGCACAGGCCGATGCCGGCGATCGGCCCGTTGATCGCCATGAAGATCGGTTTCTCGATCGCCAGCATGTAGGAGAATTTCTGCTTGAAATTGTCCGCCCCGCCGCTCGATCCGGCCGCATCGGGATTCTTGTCGCCCGGCGTCGCCTGGATGCCGGTGAGGATGTTCATGTCGGCGCCGGCGCAGAAGCCCCGGCCCGCGCCGGTCACGACGATGGCGCGGACATTGGCGTCGGCGGCGGCGGCGTCCATCGCCGCGCGAATGTCCTTCTCCATCTGGCCGGTCCAGGCGTTGAGCCGGTCCGGACGGTTGAGCGTGATGATCGCGACATGC
>JBDHTL010000128.1:0-9915 GCA_039808645.1 Rhodoblastus sp.
CGGCGCCGGCCTGTGGGGCGCCGCGCTGGCGGCCATCGTGGCCGCGACGGTCGCCGCCGCGGCGCTCGGCCTCGTCGATCAGCTCGCCGGCCGCAAGCCCGACCGCGTACCCGACCAGCTTTACGCCGCGAGCGCGGCGCGCCTCATCAAGATCTGCGACCAGAATCCGCGCAACTGGGGCGAGGCCCGCGACGCCTGCCAGAAACAGGCAGGCTATGCCGGCACGATCCGACCGCAGGACATTTCCACGCGCGGCGCCTTCCTTTTGACGGCGCTGCCGCCGCTCGGCGGCTTCGGCGCGGCCTCGACCGGTCTCGTCTGGGCGGCGGTGGCCGCGCTCGGCGCGGCGCTCGCGGCGGCGGGACTGCTCGCCGCCGCGGTCGCGCTCGGCAACGACGCCATCCACCGGATGCGCGACAGATCGGCGCTCACCAGCCGGCGCCTCGCCATCGTGCGCGCGATCCTCGTCGCCTCGATCCTCGCCTGCGCACTGGTCTGCAGCGCGCGCGAACTCGATCCGCGCATTCTGATCGGCATATCGCTCGCCTTTTCGGCGGCGGGCCTCGCGCCGCTGATGGCGCTGACGCTGTGGCCGCGCGCGCGCAGCCGCGACGCCATGTTCGCGCTGGCGATCGGGCTCGGCACGGCGGAGATGCTGCTCATCTACGGGGACGGCACCGTGCGCGGGCTGGCCGCGGCCGCGGTCGTCGGCTGTTTCGCCTCGATCGTCGCCGGCGTCCTGTCGAGCCTTATCGGCGGCGGCGACCGGTCGGCCGGCTACAAATTCGTCTCGGCGGTCTGGAATTCGGAGGGCGACGTGGTCGCGCCCGACAAGGGCGCATAGCGCTGCCTGGGCCGCAGAGGTCCGTCGCTTCCGAGGGCGCGGCTCAATATCCGATGTTGTGCAGCCACGGCAGGCCGATGCCGAGCAGCGCGGCGAAATAGACGAGGCCGAAGACCAGCCCCGGCGCCCAGAAGGCGCCGCGCGAAATGTAGCCCGCGCCGTAGAACATCGGCGCCGGCCCCGTCGCATAGGGCGAGATGACGCCCATCAGCCCGAGCGAAAAGGCGCAGGGCATGACGAGCTCCGTCATCGGCATGCCCGTGATGCTCTTGCCGATGGCTAGCACGATCGGAAAGATCGCCGCCGTATGCGAGGTGATGCTCGAAGAGAAATAATGGGCCCAGAAGAAGATCGCGACGAGCCTCATGGCGACGAAGCCGACAGCGCCCGGCGACGCGCTTTCGAAGACGAGGCCCGCGATGGCGCCGGCGAAGATCGCGAAATAGATCCATTGATTGCGTTCGAGTCCGGCGGGCGGCGGGATCAGCGCGATGACCGCGAAAACGACGAAAGGCGCGAGCTTGCGGGCCAATGCGACAGCCCCGCCATTATCTGCCTGCGCCTGACCTCCCATGCGCGCCTCCTGTATCCGTTGTCTTCATATTGAGCGCATGCGGGCGGCCAAGCCGAGTCTCAGCCGTCGGGTCGCGGCAGCAGGGCTTCCAGGCTTTCGATCCGGTCGGCCTCGCGCGCGGGCTTGTCCCAGCGGATGCGCGCAATGCGCGGGAATCGCATGGCGACGCCAGACTTGTGACGCGTCGAGCGGTTGAGCCCCTCGAAGGCGATCTCGAAGACGAGGCCCTTGTCGACGCCATGCGCGACGACGCGCACCGGGCCGAAACGGTCGACGGTGTTGTTGCGGACGAATCGGTCGATGCGGGCGAGTTCCTCGTCCGTGAAACCGAAATAGGCCTTGCCGACGGGCACGAGTTCGTCGCCGTCGGCCCCCGCGCGCCAGACGCCGAACGTGTAGTCGGAATAGAAGGACGAGCGCTTGCCGTGGCCGCGCTGCGCGTACATCAGCACGGCGTCCACGTTGAACGGGTCGCGCTTCCACTTGAACCAGGGGCCGGTCGGCCGGCCGGCGACATAGATGGAATCGCGGCGCTTCAACATCACGCCCTCGACCGCCGCGCCATCCTCGCCCGCGCCGGCGGCCGAAGGATCGGCGCGCGCCGCGGCGAGGGACGGCCAATCGGAGAAGGCGACGAGCGGCGACAGGTCGAGCCGCCGGCAGCGCGCGCGCCTCACGAATTGTTCGAGCCGCGCGCGCCGTTCGACGAACGGCAGCGCGCGCAGGTCTTCGTCGTCCAGCGCGATGATGTCGTAAGCGCGCAGGTGCGCGGGATAGTCCGCGACCAGCTTCGCCGTCACGGTCTTGCGGTTGAGGCGCTGCTGCAATGTCGCGAAGCTCTGCACGCGCTTGTCTCGCAATACGAGCAGCTCGCCGTCGAGCGCGAAGTCGTTCGCCTCGATGGCGCCGAGCGCATCGGCAAGATCGGGAAAGGCGGCCGTCGTTTCCTCGCCCGTGCGCGAATAGAGGCGCAGCAGCCGGCCGCCGTTTCGATCGCGGCCGGCCGAAACCTGGAGCCTGATCCCGTCCCATTTCCATTCCGCGCAGAATTCGCGCGGATCGAGGGCGTCGAAAGCCTTCTCGTCGAGCGGCTGCGCGAGCATGGCCGGGCGGAACGGCGCGGGATCGACCGCCGAAGGGCGCTCGGCGCGGCCTTCCAGCCAGGCGAACAGCGGCAGATAGGGCGGCGTCAATCCGTGCCACACCTGCTCGACCGAATCGACTTCGACCCCGCCCAGCTCCGCCACGGCGGCGCGGGCAAGCCGCGCGGACACGCCGACGCGCAGCGCGCCGGTGATGAGCTTCAGCAACGCCCATCGGCCGGTTTCGTCGAGCGCGTCCAGCCAGCCCGTCAGAAGTCGGCGCAGATCGTTGCGGCCGGCGCTGGCGAGCGCCTCGACGACGTCCGACAACAGCGGCGGCGGATGGCTGGAGCCCGGCGCCTCGAGCGGCGTCCACAGCAGCGCGACCGTTTCCGAGAGGTCGCCGACGAAATCATAGGACAGCGCGAACAGAGCGGGATCGGCGCGCTCGGCGACGAGGTCGCGAATCAACGCCGGCTTGGCGTGGCGAAACGAGAGGCCGCCGGTGAGCGACGCCAGCGCATAGCCGCGCTCGGGATCGGCGGTATGGCGGAAATAATCCGTCATCAGCCGCAGCTTGCCGTTGCGCGCGGGCTGGTAGGAAAGACGATCGAGCAGATGCGCGAAGCGGTTCACGCCTGCGTCTCCGCGTCGACGGTCTCGCGCTCGTCTTCGTCCCCGAATCCGATCATGTGGAGAGGACGCGCGGCGAGGCCTTGCGTCTGCGCCCAGTGCACGAGCGCTTCTTCCGCGCCGTGCGTGACCCACAGTTCCGCGCAGCCGGTCTCCTTCACCGTGGCGCAGAGCTCGGGCCAGTCGGCGTGATCGGACACGACCAGCGGCAGTTCGACGCCGCGCTGGCGGGCGCGCGCCCGCACGCGCATCCAGCCCGACGCGAAGGCGACCAGCGGATCGGGCATTTTGCGCAGCCACAGGTCGGAGGCGGCCGAAGGCGGGCAGATGACGATCTCGCCGGCAAGCCTTGGCTTGTCGGCCGCCGTCACATGCCGCGTCTCGATCATGGACACGCCATGAGCGCGATAGAGCGCGATCATGCTCTCCATCGCGCCGTGCACGTAGACCGGCCTGTCCCAGCCGGCCTCGAGCAGCAATGCGAGAAGGCGCTGCGCCTTCCCGAGCGAATAGGCGCCGACGACATGCGTGCGCTCGGGAAAGACGCGCAGCGACGTCAGCAGCTTCGCGACTTCGTCGGCGGCGGGCGGGTGGCGGAACACCGGCAGGCCGAACGTCGCCTCGCTGACGAAGGCGTCGCAGCGGATCGGTTCGAAGGGCGCGCAGGTCGGGTCGGGCGCGCGCTTGTAATCGCCGGACACGACGACGCGGCGCCCGTGCGCCTCGATCAGAATCTGCGCCGATCCGAGCACATGGCCGGCGGGAAAGAACGTCGCCCGCGCATCGCCGATGGCGACCGTCTCGCCGTAGCGGACCGCCTGCGTCGCGCCGGCGAAATCCGGGCCGAGCCGCGCGCGCATGATGGCGAGCGTCGCGTCGGTCGCCAGCACTTTCCCCGAACCGGCGCGCGCATGGTCGGAATGGCCGTGCGTCACGAGGGCGCGCGCGGCGCCGCGGGTCGGGTCGATGTGGAAATCGCCGGCGGGGCAATAGAGCCCGGCCGGCGTCGTGGTCAGGACGGCGCTCGCCGCCGACGTGTCAGCCATTGCGCCAATCTAGCGCGACGGCGGCAGGCGTCGAGCCGGGATCAGTGGTCGCAGAACATGGCCGAACGCGAGGCGCCGTCCGCGCTCGAGACGGCGTAGCAGCCCTCGTCCGACGAGCCGCGGGCGGCGCGGGTGAGAACGAGGCCGGGCGCGGCGCTGAGCGTGCGCGCGGCTTCCGGCGCCTTGATCGCGGCGCGGCCGTAGGCGGCGACATTGGTCGGAGCGGCGGAGACGACAGCGGCGAGTCCGACGGCGGCCGTGGCGGCCAGCAGCGCCTTGGAGAAGGCGTTCAGGCGGGGCTTCTGGGCTGTCGCGGTCATGCTCGGCGCTCCGTTTGGCTCATGCCCTGTTCGGTCGGTGATCTCTTATGGACCGCGTCCCGGCCGGACGATGTGCGATTTCGCTCATGCCAAACCGTCCGGCCGGGCTTTCGGTTCCATCCTGCCGCCGGTCAGCGGCAGCGACGGCCCGGGCGATAGCCGACGAAACGGCCCCAGTCGTCGTAGACCGGGCGCTGGACCACGCGGCATCGCGGCGCATAAAGGGCTTCGTCCTGGTCGTAGACCGGCTGATAGGCCGGCGCGGCTTCGTAGACCGGCGCGGGCCGGTAGGCCGGCTGGGCCGGATAGTAGCCGTAGGGGCCGGCGTAGGGCTGGTTCGCGGCGTTCGCGGCGCCGGCGATCATTGCGCCCACGGCGACGCCGCCGACGACGCCCGCGATGATGGCGCCGGGGTCGGCCGCTGCGGGCGTGGACGCCGCAAGCCCGGCGCCGAGCGCGGCGACGGCGAGGCCGGTCGAAAGGGTCTTGAGCGCAATCATGTCGGTCTCCTCAAGCTTCAGCGTTCGGCGCAAGATTTCTCAGGCCCGGCCTGAACCGATCATGAATGATTCGGAAGGGAGGAAAGGTGAGGCCCCGCAGCCCCCACAGCGCGGGGCCTCCATGAAATTCGGGGGGCAGGTCCCGAAAGTCACACCGGGATCATAGGCTTGCCCCACGCCCGTTTCTGTGAGGCGTCTCACAAAAGGGCAATGTCGCCATTGATTTCCTTGGTTATTTGAAGCCGGCCGGCGAGACGCTAGCTTTCGGCCGTGACCGTCCGCGCCTCGATCCCCCCGCGATTCGAAGCCTGGTTCGCGGCGCGCGGCTGGTCCGTGCGGCCGCACCAGCGCAAGCTGGTGCGCGCCGCCGAGGCCGCGCGCGACGCGCTGTTGATCGCCCCGACCGGCGCCGGCAAGACGCTCGCGGGCTTCCTGCCCTCGCTGATCGACATTGCCGAGGGCGGGCGCGCCAACCGGCCGGGCGGACGGCTGCACACGCTCTACATCTCGCCGCTGAAGGCGCTGGCCGTCGACGTCCATCGCAATCTCGAGATCCCGGTCGCGGAAATGAACTTGCCCGTCCGCATCGAGACGCGCACGGGCGACACGTCGCAGCAGAAACGGCAGCGCCAGCGACGCGATCCGCCGGACATGCTGCTGACGACGCCCGAACAGCTCGCGCTGCTGATCGCCTCGCCCGACGCGCCGCATCTCTTCGGCGACCTGCGCCGCGTGGTGCTCGACGAATTGCACGCGCTGTCGCAATCGAAGCGCGGCGACCTGCTGGCGCTGGGGCTCGCGCGGCTGCGCAGCCTCGCGCCGGCCCATCGCGCGACGGGACTGTCCGCAACGGTGCGCGATCCCGACGAATTGCGCCGCTACATCGTCGGGCGCGGACCGCTGGCCGATCTCGTGACCGCGCCGGCCGGCGCGCCCGCGCAGCTTTCGATCCTCGATACGGAAGAGCGGCTGCCGTGGTCAGGCCACAGCGCGCGCCATGCGCTGGCCGAGATCTACAATGCGATCAAGCAGGCGAAGATGACGCTCGTCTTCGTCAACACGCGCGCACAGGCGGAGTTCATTTTCCAGGAACTCTGGCGCATCAACGAGGACGCGCTGCCGATCGCGCTGCATCACGGCTCGCTCGACGCGGGCCAGCGCCGCAAGGTGGAAGCCGCCATGTCGGACGGACGGCTGCGCGCGGTCGTCTGCACGTCGACGCTCGACCTCGGCATCGACTGGGGAGACGTCGATCTCGTCGTCAACGTCGGCGCGCCGAAAGGCGCAAGCCGGCTGACGCAACGCATCGGCCGGGCAAACCACCGGCTCGACGAGCCGTCGCGCGCGATGCTCGTGCCGGCGAACCGCTTCGAGGCGCTGGAATGCGTCGCCGCAGTCGCCGCGGCGCGAGAAGGCGCGCAGGATACGCCGGTCGCGCGGGTCGGCGGGCTCGACGTGCTGGCCCAGCATGTTCTGGGCTCGGCCTGCGCCGCGCCGTTCGACGCCGACGCGCTCTACGCGGAAATTTCCTCCGCCGCGCCCTATGCCGATCTTGCCCGCAGCACATTCGATCGCGCGCTCGAATTCGTCGCGACGGGCGGCTATGCGCTGAAGACCTACGAACGTTTCGCCAAGATCAGGCAAATGAAGGACGGGCTGTGGCGTGTCGCCAACCCGCGCGTCGCGCAGGCCTATCGCATGAATGTCGGCGTGATCGTGGAGGAGACGAAGCTGAAGGTGCGGCTGGCCCGCGCGATCAGGGACCGCGGACCTTCGGGCCCGCAGATGAATGCGAGCCTGAAGGCTCGCGGTCGTGACTACACCGGCCCGCTCACGCGCAGCGGGCGCGTGCTCGGCGAGATCGAGGAATATTTCATCGAGACGCTCGCGCCCGGCGACACGTTCCTGTTCGGCGGCGAGATTCTGGCGTTGCAGGGCATCGTCGAGAACGAGGCGCTGGTGCGCCGCGCGCAGGGCGACGCGCCGAAGATACCGTCCTACATGGGCGGCAAGTTTCCGCTCTCAACCTATCTCGCCGAGCGCGTGCGCGCGATGCTGGCGGCGCCTGCGAGCTGGAAGCATCTGCCCGAACAGGTGCGCGACTGGCTGGGGGAACAGCGCGAGCGCTCGGTACTGCCCGGCCGCGACGATCTTCTCGTCGAGACCTTTCCGCGCGGCGCCCGGCATTTCACGGTCGCCTATCCGTTCGAGGGACGCCTCGCGCACCAGACGCTCGGCATGTTGCTGACGCGGCGCATGGAGCGGGCGGGACTGAAGCCGCTCGGCTTCGTCGCCAGCGACTACGCGCTGGCGGTCTGGTCGCTCGCGGATACGTCGCGGGTGGACATGCAGGCCCTGTTCCACCGCGACATGCTCGGCGACGATCTCGAGGCCTGGTTGCAGGAATCGGCGCTGATGAAGCGTACGTTCCGCAATTGCGCCATCGTCGCGCAGCTGATCGAGATGCGCTTTCCCGGCAAGGAAAAGACGGGCCGGCAGGCGACCGTCTCGACCGACCTGATCTACGACGTGCTGCGCCGGCACGAGCCCGATCACATCCTGCTGGAGGCGGCCTATGCGGACGCGGCCGCCGGCCTTCTGGACATCGGCCGCCTTTCCGACATGCTGCGGCGGATCGAGGGACGAATCGTCCATCGCGCGCTCGACCGCATTTCGCCGCTCGCCGTGCCGGTCATGCTGGAAATCGGCAAGGAACCGATCTATGGCGAAGCGCGCGACGAGGCGCTGCGCATGGCGGCGGAAGAACTGATCGAAGAGGCGCATCCGTGAATGCTGGCGCATCCGTGAATGTCGTGGAGGCCGAAGATTCGAGCGAGCGGCATGCATCGATGGTCCTCGCCGGACAGCGCCTGCTGCTCGATGCGGCCGGCGCGCTCTACGAGCCGCGCGCCGGCGCGCTCGTCGTCGCCGACCTGCATCTGGAAAAGGGCTCGTCCTTCGCCCGGCGCGGCATGATGCTGCCGCCCTACGATACGGCGGCGACGCTCGCGCGGCTGACCCAGGCGGTGATGCGGTGGCGACCGCGCGTGGTGGTGGCGCTCGGCGACAGTTTTCACGATCGCGACGCCAGCGAGCGGCTGAGCGCGGAAGATGCGACGCGCATCGCCGCCTTGCAGGCCGGGCGCGACTGGATCTGGATCGCGGGCAACCACGATCCGCAGATTTCCGCGCGCGTCGGCGGCGAGCGGCATGACGAGATGCGATTGGGCGCGCTGACGTTGCGCCACGAGCCGTCGTCGCGCGAAGCGTATGGCGAGATCGCCGGGCACCTGCACCCGGTCGCCGTCATCGGCGGCCGGCGGCGCGCCTTCGTGACGGATGGAACGCGCCTGCTCGCGCCGGCCTTCGGCGCCTATGCCGGTGGCCTCAACCTGCACCATCCCGCAATCGCGCGGCTGTTCTCGGGCCGGCGCATCGCGCATGTGCTGGGGCGCGATGGAGTGTATGCGGTGTGCGCGTCCAAATGTGCGGCTGGGGCGTGAGTCCCGCATGTCATTCCCGACGCTCGCGCAGCGAGCGATCGGGAATCCAGGGGCAAACTTCGAATCGAGCGCAAGGCGGCTCTGGATTCCCGCTTTCGCGGGAATGACAGGTTGGCCTTATTCCGCCGCAGCCCTCAATTCCGCGTCCAGCGCAACAGCCTCGGGATCGGCAAGCGCCGCCGCAATCGCCTTGCGCAATCCGTCAACGCCTGAAAAATCCTTCGCCGCGACCGCGGGCGCCACGCGGCTCTCGAAAATCGCCTCGAAATTGCGCAGGCCGCGCGCCTGCGTCTCGCCGTAACCCTTCAGCAGACGTGGCAGTTCGGCGAGCGCGGCGGCGTAGGCTGGCGAGGCGGCAAGCGCCGCCGCCACAGCGCCGAGCCAGCGTTCGATCGCCGCCTGCTCCTGCCCGAAGCGCAGCGAGGCGCGGCGGATGCGGCGGAATTGCGCGAGCAGACGCATCATGGCGAAGCCGTGCAGGCTCGTCGTCGCGACGAAGGCCGGGCGGCCGAGCAGGCCCGGCGATCCCTTCTTCTCGACGCGGCGCAGGAACCACGCGCCGAGCCGCGCCGGCAGGACGGCGGCGAGTTCATCGGCGCCGGGTTTCAGATATTCGACGACGTTCAGGATCTGATCGTCGCGCATCTCGGCTTCGGCGCGAATTTTCGCGAAGCGCTCGGGTCGTGTCTTGAGATCGGCGACGCGCGCTATGTCCTCGTAGGTCATCCACAACGCGAGACGTCGGGCGGCTTCGGCGAGCGCATGATCGCGCTCGGGCGAGGCGGGGGCGGCTTTCGCGAGCATCTCTACGCGTTGTGCGTAGAGGTCGGCATAGGCGCGATCCTGGTAGTCGACGCACCTGATGTAGCCGAGCGCGGCGAGGTCGCGGGCTTCGGGGGGGAGGGGCGCGAAGAGGCGGTCGAGATCGGCAGACTGATTCCCTTTCCCCCCGCCGGGGAGGGCTAGGGAGTGGGGCCCCGCGCTCTCGCGAGATTGCGCGGCCCCCGCCCCCTGCCCCTCCCCGCGAGGGGGAGGGGAGTGAGATGCGTCACCGACAAGAATTCGCGTTACCGCATCATGCGCCGCATTGAATCCCGCGCGGCTCGCGCCCGCGGAACGTCCGCCGCCGATCGCCGCTTCGCAGGTCGCGCGATCCCACGGAAAGGCGCCGATTCCGGCGAGCGCGCCAAACAGCGTCGCGCTGACCATCGTGCCGGCCTCGCGCGCGATGCGGTCCAGGTCGAGCGTCACGAATGTCTTCGCCAGTTCCTCGCCGGCGGAGATCACGCGCGCGTCGTCGAAGCGGCCGTCGCCCATCTGCATCTTTTCCGCCGTCGTAAAGAAGCGGCTTGTCGATGACACGAGCGCCGTGCGTTTCGGCGACACCAGCCCGCGCTCCATCAGACGCGCGGC
>JBDHTL010000129.1:0-9903 GCA_039808645.1 Rhodoblastus sp.
CGAGGCCAAGGCGGAAGCGACGGAAGCGCGCGGCCGGGCCGACGATCTGCGCGACAAGGTCGATCGCATGGAGCGCGCGCAACTGGCGGCCCTGCCGCCGTCCGGCCGAAGCGCCGCCTGAGGCCGGCTTGACGCCGAACGCATTTGCGGCAATTGCCTGCGCATGACGCGCAAGCCACCGTTCGTGAAGATCTGCGGCCTCTCGACCGCCGCAAGCCTTTCGGCCGCGCTGGATGCGGGCGCCGACATGGTCGGCTTCGTCTTCTTCGGCCCGAGCCCGCGCAACATTTCCCTGTCGGAGGCCGCGGCGCTGGCTTCGCTCGCGAAGGGGCGCGCTAAAACAGTGGCGCTGACGGTGGACGCCGACGACGCGCTGATCGACGCGATTTCGCGCGCTCTGGCGCCCGATATCCTGCAATTGCACGGGCGCGAGCCCCCGGCGCGCGCCGCCGCGCTGTCGGCGCGCACGGGCAAGCAGATCATGAAGGCGATCGGCGTCGCCGGCCGCGCCGATCTCGCGGGCGTCCCGGTCTTCGCCGAGGTCTGCGACTGGCTTCTGCTCGACGCCAAGCCGCCGAAGGACGCGACCCGCCCCGGCGGCAACGGCGAGGCTTTCGACTGGTCGATTCTGGACGGTTTTTCGCCCGGCCGGCCCTGGCTGCTGTCGGGCGGGCTGACGCCGGCCAATGTCTCCGACGCTCTCGCCAGCACCGGCGCGCCGGGCGTCGACGTTTCCTCGGGCGTGGAAAGCGCGCCCGGCGTCAAGGACGAGGCGGCGATCAGGGCGTTCGTGGCGGCGGCGCGCGCGCTTCCGTAATCGGGGCGGAGGCGGTAAGAGAAGTCCAACGTTTCAAGGGCGGCGCTTGCCCCCTCCCCAACCCTCCCCCGCTTCGCGGGAGAGGGAGCAGATGCGTCGCTTCACGATGTCCCGTGATCACGAACGCTGGCCGTCCCCTCTCCCGCGGAGCGGGGGAGGGATAGGGAGGGGGCCACGCCGCAGCGCCAATACCGGAAGCAGCCCGTTGAACCAGCAGACGCCCAATTCCTATCGCACCGGCCCCGACGAGCGCGGCCGCTTCGGCCTGTTCGGCGGCCGTTTCGTCGCCGAGACGCTGATGCCGCTGATTCTCGACCTCGAGAAGGCGTACGAGCAGGCGAAGAACGATCCGGCCTTCCACGCCGAGATCGCGCATCTGCATACGCACTACGTCGGCCGGCCGAGCCCGCTCTATCTCGCCGAGCGCCTGACCGAGCATCTCGGCGGCGCGAAAATCTATTTCAAGCGCGACGAGCTCAATCACACCGGCGCGCACAAGATCAACAATGTGCTGGGCCAGATCCTGCTCGCCCGCCGCATGGGCAAGAAGCGCATCATCGCCGAGACGGGCGCGGGCCAGCACGGCGTTGCGACCGCCACCGCCTGCGCCAAATACGGCCTCGAATGCATCGTCTACATGGGCGCCGTCGACGTCGAGCGGCAGAAGCCGAACGTCTTCCGCATGAAGATGCTCGGCGCGACCGTCGTGCCAGTGCAATCCGGCGCGCGCACGCTGAAGGACGCGATGAACGAGGCGCTGCGCGACTGGGTGACCAACGTCGACAACACCTTCTATTGCATCGGCACCGCTGCCGGCCCGCATCCCTATCCGGCCATGGTGCGCGACTTCCAGTCGATCATCGGCAAGGAAGCCAAGGAGCAGGTGCTCGCGGCCGAGGGCCGCCTGCCGGATTCCATCATCGCCTGCATCGGCGGCGGCTCGAACGCCATCGGCCTGTTCCACCCCTTCCTCGACGACAAGAGCGTCGCGATTTACGGCGTCGAAGCGGCGGGCCACGGGCTGAGCGTGGACAACGGCCATGCCGCTTCTCTCGCGGGTGGAAAGCCCGGCGTGCTGCACGGCAACCGCACCTATCTGCTGATGGACGACGACGGCCAGATCCTCGAGGGACACTCGATTTCCGCCGGCCTCGACTATCCCGGCATCGGCCCGGAACACGCCTGGCTGCGGGATGTCGGCCGCGTCACCTATCTGTCGGCCACCGACAGGGAAGCGCTCGACGCCTTCCAGCTCTGTTCCAAGCTCGAAGGCATCATCCCCGCGCTCGAACCCGCGCATGCGCTCGCCAAGGTGATGGAGTTGGCGCCGAAACTGCCGCGCGACCACGTGATGGTGATGAACATGTGCGGCCGCGGCGACAAGGATATTTTCGCGGTCGCGGAACATCTGGGCGGAATGTGATGACAACCCGTATCGACCGCCGCTTCGCGGCTCTGGCCGCCGACAACCGCGCCGCGCTCGTCACCTTCCTGATGGGCGGCGATCCCGATCCTGCCGTCTCGCTCGACATCGTGAAGGCGTTGCCCAGGGCCGGCGCCGACGTGATCGAGATCGGCATGCCCTTCACCGATCCGATGGCCGACGGCCCGTCCATCCAGGCGGCGGGTCTTCGCGCGCTTCATGCCGGAATGACCTTGAAAAAAACGCTCGCGCTGGTCTCCGAATTCCGCAAGACCGACGACGAAACGCCGATCGTGCTGATGGGCTATTACAACCCGATCTACGTCATGGGCGTGGACAAGTTTCTGACTGCTGCGAAGGGCGCGGGCGTCGACGGTCTCATCGTCGTCGACCTGCCGCCCGAGGAAGACGACGAACTCTGCCTGCCTGCGCTGGAGGCCGGCCTCAGCTTCATTCGCCTCGCCACGCCGACGACCGACGACAGGCGCCTGCCGAGCGTGCTGAACAATACGTCCGGCTTCGTCTATTACGTCTCGCTCACCGGCATCACCGGCGCGGCCATCGCCGACTACGGCAAGGTCGGGTCCGCGGTCGCGCGCATCAAGGGGCACACGCGGCTGCCCGTGGCGGTCGGCTTCGGCGTCAAGACGGCCGAGAATGCGCGCCAGATCGCCGCCCAGGCCGACGGCGTCGTCGTCGGCACGGCTCTGGTCGACGCCCTGAAAAAGTCGCTCGATGCGAACAACCATGCAACGGCGGGCACGGTCGAGGCGGTCGCCTCGCTGGTGCGCGAATTGTCCGCCGGCGTGCGCGCCGGCCGCAAGGTCGCGGCGGAGTAAGGTTCGCAATTGTCGTCCCCGCGAAAGCGGGATCCAGAAACGTCGCGAAGGCAAGGGTGTCGCTTTGGATGCCCGCTTTCGCGGGCATGACACATGATAGGTTCGACTTGAGGGGTTCGACATGAACTGGATATCCAACGTCGTCCCGCCGAAAATCCGGTCGATGCTCAAGCGCGACACGCCGGAGAACCTCTGGACCAAGTGCCCCGAGAGCGGCGAACTCGTCTTCAACAAGGATCTGGAAGCCAATCTCTGGGTCGTGCCGGGCTCGGGCTATCACATGCGCATGCCTGCCGACGCGCGGCTGAAAAGCGTGTTCGACGGCGGCCACTACGACCGGCTGCCGACACCCGACGTGCCGCTCGACCCGCTGAAGTTTCGCGACGTGAAGCGCTACACCGATCGGCTGAAGGAAAACCGCGCCAAGACCGGCCAGCAGGACGCCGTGCGCCTGGCCGCCGGCAAGCTCGAGGGCCAGGACGTGGTCGTCGCGCTGCAGGATTTCGAGTTTCTCGGCGGCTCGCTCGGCATGGCCGCGGGCGAGGCGATCATCGCCGGCATGACAGCGGCGGTCGAGCGGCATACGCCCTTCATCATCTTCACCGCGTCCGGCGGCGCGCGCATGCAGGAAGGCATGTTCTCGCTGATGCAGATGCCGCGCACCACGGTCGCCGTGCAGCGTCTGCGGGCGGCGAAATTGCCGTACATCGTGGTGCTGACCAATCCGACGACCGGCGGCGTCACCGCCTCCTATGCCATGCTCGGCGACATCCACATCGCCGAGCCGGGCGCCGTGATCGGCTTTGCCGGCGCGCGCGTGATCGAGCAGACGATCCGCGAGAAATTGCCGGAGGGCTTTCAGCGCGCCGAATATCTGCGCGACCACGGCATGGTCGACATGGTGGTGGAGCGCGCCGAAATGCGCGCGACGCTGGCGCGCCTCTGCGCCCTCATGACGAAACGCCCGGCGCGGCTGGAGCCGGATGCGGCGTGATGAACGCGAATGACGCCGCTGCCCTCCCTCCCTTTTGCGGGGAGGGTGTCCGCCGAAAGGCGGACGGGTGGGGCTCAAGTCGCTCCGACAATCATAGGAAGTATGCAACCGGTCGTTTGGACCCCACCCGCGATGCTGCGCATCGCGACCTCCGACGCAAACCGGCTTTTGCCGATTTGCGATCAGGGATTCTGAAGTCGCCAACAGGCGACTTCAGAAAGGGGATGTAGGGCGAACGAACCATTCATGACGCATTCCCCTCTCGACGCCATTCTCGCGCGCCTGCTCGATCTGCACCCCCGCAAGATCGACCTGTCGCTCGGCCGCACCGAGCGGCTGCTCGCGGCGCTGGGCGATCCGCACGGACGCCTGCCAAGGACGATCCATGTCGCTGGCACCAACGGCAAGGGATCGACGGTCGCTTTTCTACGCGCAATCCTGGAGGCTGCGGGACAGCGCGTGCATGTCTACACTTCGCCCCATCTCCTGCGCTTCAACGAACGCATCCGGCTCGCCGGCAAGCTTGTCGACGACGCCACGCTGATCGCCGCGCTCGAAAAATGCGAGCGCGTCAACGCGGGCCAGCCCGTCACTTTTTTCGAGATCGGCACGGCCGCCGCCTTTGATCTTTTCGCGGAGACGCCGGCCGATTGGCTGCTGCTCGAAGTCGGCCTCGGCGGCCGCTTCGATTCCACCAATGTGATCGAGCGGCCGGCAGCCTGCATCGTCACGCCGGTCTCGATCGACCATGCGGAATTCCTCGGCGACACCGTCGAGAAGATCGCCTTCGAGAAGGGCGGAATCTTCAAGCGTGGCGCACGAGGGGTGATCGGCTTCCAGACCGACGAAGCGGAGCGCACGCTCGAAGGCTGCGCGCGGCGCGCGGGCGCGCCCACGATTGTCGCGCGCCGCGACTATGACGTGCGCGAGGAAAACGGCCGCCTTATCTTCGAGGACGAGCGAGGCCTGCTCGATCTCGCCCCGCCGCGGCTGGCTGGCCGCCACCAGCACCAGAACGCCGCGACCGCCATCGCCACGCTGCGCGCGATCGCGCCCGACCTGCCGGCAAGCGCCTTCGAGGCGGGCATGAAGAATGTCGACTGGCCCGCGCGCCTGCAGCGCATTTCACGCGGGCGCCTCGTCGACCTGGCGCCGCCGGGCGCCGAAATCTGGATCGACGGCGGCCACAACGAGGACGGGGCGCGCGTCGCCGCCGCCGCCATGGGCGAACGCGCCGCGCAGAACGACGCGCCGCTCGTGCTCGTCTGCGGCCTGCTCGCGACCAAGGACGTGCGCGGCTATCTCGCGCATTTCACCGATCTCGCCGCGCGCATCGTGGCCGTGCCGGTGTCGGGCGATCACTACGGCCGCGCGCCGGCCGATGTCGCGGAAGCCGCGCGCGACCTCGGCCTGTTCGCGAGCCAGGCGGCATCGGTCGAAGAAGCCTTCGCGCGGATTGCGAAAGAGCGCTGGCGCGCGGCCCCGCGCATCCTCGTCTGCGGCTCGCTTTATCTCGCAGGCGCGACGCTCGCCCTGAACGGCTCCGAACTCGCCTGATCGCCCGCGC
The DNA here is from genome assembly GCA_039808645.1 of Rhodoblastus sp. GTDB lineage: Bacteria > Pseudomonadota > Alphaproteobacteria > Rhizobiales > Beijerinckiaceae > JAJXWB01. The sequence continues at coordinate 5,641 of JBDHTL010000129.1, forward strand.
TCGAGACCTTCGCAATGCGCTCGGCATAGGCCGCCGCGAATTTGAGCTGTCCGCTTTTCGACATGTGGCAGGCGTCCGACCGGTCAGAATCGGCAAGCAGCGCGTCGGTGTCGACGCCTGCGAAAATGCGGCGCGCGGGATCGACCAGATCGCGCTGCGCCTGCGCGACGGCATTGTCCGCGCGCCATCCGGGAACCATCGGCAGGCATTTCGTCGTGACCGAAACGAGGATCGGCGTTTTCGGCCATGGCGCGCGCAATTGCGCGACGATCGCGTCGAAGTCGCGGCTGTAGTCCTGCGCCGGCGTCGCGAGCGCGAGATCGGTCTCGCCCTGATGCCAGATGATCGCGGTCGGCTCGTAGCGCGGCGCGAGCGCTGCGATCGTGGCGGCCAGCATCGGCCGCATCGGGCCGCGCGCGAAGTCGGCGATCGGCCGGCCGCCGATGGCCGCGACGATCAGCACGACGCGATCGGCGGCGCCGATGTCGATCAGCCGATCCGCGAGCGGCGTCAGCGGCTCGCCGAATGTGTGGTCCGCGCCGTAGAGCGGCGAGCGCGCGATCCAGCAGGCGCCCTCGAAATAATTGACCACGCGCGCGCCGTGCGCCGTCGCAAATCTGGCGGCGCCGAAATTGCCGACGTTCGATTGACCGATCGCGAGGACGACCGCCGTCCGCGCGTCCTGCCGGGGGCAGGGGGCCTCCTCTTTCTCGGCATAGGCGACGAGCCGGCCGAAATCGTCGAAGGCTGCGCTCCGCGGCGCCCGGTCCGGCGCGGAGCTTCGGAGCAGTCCCCAGACGACAAGCGCGCCGAGCAGCAGCGCGGCGAGAGCGGCGGCGACGCCGCGCTTCACTCCGCCGCCGTCCTGGGCGCCTCGACCTCGCGCGTCACGAATTCGGCCGGCGAGGTCAGTTCGAGAATCTCGACGTCGTCGCTGTGACGGATCTCGCGATGCCGGATGCGCGGCGGCTGCATGACCGTGCTGCCGGCCTCCAGCCGCACGAAGCCGACGTCCTCGTATTCGAATTCGACCCAGCCCTTCAGCACGTAGACGAACTGGAAGTCGAGTTCGTGCAGGTGCCACTTGCCGTGCGGATGCTCGCCGGGCACGGCGCGGATCACGTTGACGCCGAAGCGGCCCGCCGTGGCCGCGTCGTAGCCAAGATCGCGATACGCGAAATACTGGCGCAGGCCCTGGTCGAAACCGGCGTCGCGCGCATGCTGCACATGGGTTCTGGCGGTCTTGCTCATCGGCGTCTCTCGCGCTCGGGTCTGCTGTCGCAAGAGACTATTCGCGTGCGACGCCGGCGCAAGTCGTTCGGCCCGCGCCCCGCTTCGCGGAAGAGGGCGCGCCAAAAAAAAAGGGCCGCTCGCGCGGCCCTTCGCAATCGGATCGAACGTCGGATCAGACCGACGAATTGATCCACTTCACCAGTTCGCCCTTGGGCGCCGCGCCGACCTTCTGGGCGGCGAGCTTGCCGTCCTTGAACAGCATCAGCGTCGGGATCGAGCGGATGCCGAGCTTGCCAGCGACGCCGGGGTTCTCGTCGACGTTGACCTTGGCGATCTTCACCTTGCCCTGCATTTCCGTCGCGATCTCCTCGAGCGAGGGGCCGATCATCTTGCAGGGGCCGCACCATTCCGCCCAGAAATCGACGACGACGGGTTCGGAAGATTTCAGAACGTCGGCTTCGAAGCTGGCGTCCGTGACTTTTGCAGTAGCCATAACAGCCTCTTGGGGGCGCGGAGATGTCCGCGCGTCGGGCAGGGAACCTAGGAACGCCCTACGATTCCGTCAAGCCGGCGTCTCGTGAACCTTTCGTCACGAATCCGTCAGATGACGAGGCGGAACTTGCGCGGCGCGCGAAATTACCGAGGTAATTAATTGATTTTATGTGGGATATTCGGGGGTCGGCGCGCCGCGTCACGCGGCCTTGCCGACCAGCAGCGCGGCGCGCGTGGTTTCCGCATCCTGGGGACGGGAGATGAGATAGCCCTGTCCATGCGTGCAGCCGGCGGCTTTGACGAAGGCGAATTGCGCCGGCGTCTCGATGCCTTCCGCCGTCACGTCGAGATCGAGCGAGAGCGCGAGATGCGATACGGCCTGGACGATGGCCTGGCACTTGCGCTCCGGCAGGCCGGCGATGAACGAACGGTCGATCTTCAATCCGGTCGCCGGCAGGCGGCGCACATGGTCGAAGGACGAGAAGCCCGTGCCGAAATCGTCGAGCACGATCGATACGCCGCGCTCATGCAGCCGCTCGATCGCCGACGTCGCGCCGCTGGCTGCGGCGAGCACGGCCGATTCCGTCACTTCCAGATGCAGTCGCCGGGGCGAAAGTCTCGCCGCGCGCAGAGCGCCCTCGACGATCGCCACGAACGAATCGTCTCGGATCTGCTCGGGCGAGACGTTGATCGCGACTCCGACATCGGCGGGCCAGCGCGCCGCTTCGCGGCAGGCCTCGAACATGATCCACTCGCCCAGTTCATGGATGAGCCCGAGACGCTCGGCGATGGTGATGAACTGCACCGGCGGCACGAGTCCGCGCTCGGGATGGCGCCAGCGCGCCAGCGTCTCGTTGGACTTGATGCGCCCGGTCGCCAGATCCTGGATCGGCTGGAACTGCAGGAAGAATTCGCCGCGCGCGAGCGCGCCCTTCATGTCCTGGGCCAGCGCCCGCTGGTCTCTCACCTCGCTGTTGCCGCCGTGCGCGAACAGGTGGAAGGCGCCGTTGCGTTCGCGCTTGGCCGCGTAGAGGGCGGCGTCCGCGCGGCTGAGCAGCGCGCTCGGAGTGGCGCCGTCGGTCGGCGCCAGGGCTACGCCGACGCTGGCGCGGCAGTCGAGGCTGCCGCCTTCCAGCGTGAAAGCCCGTTCGAACGCCTCCGCCAGGCGGTCGGCGAGCACGGCCGCGTCCGTCGTCGCCGAAACGCCGCGCGCGATCATCACGAATTCGTCGCCGCCGAGCCGCGCCAGCAGGTCCGCCTCGCGCAGGCAGACCGAGAGGCGCCCCGCCATCTGCTTGAGGAGCTGGTCGCCGGCCTGATGCCCGTGGCGGTCGTTGACCTCCTTGAAATCGTCGAGGTCGATGTAGAGGAGGGCGAAACGCTCGCCATATTTCTCCAGCCGCTGGCATGCGGCCTCCAGGGCGCTCTCGAAGGCGACGCGGTTGGGCAGGCCGGTCAGCGGATCGTGCCGCGCCTGCGACTCGGCGCGCGCCTGCGCGACGACGCGAATGGCGAATTGCTTGCCGTGCGACAGCGCCGCCAGCGCCATCGCCAGACTGTAGCTGAGCAGCAATGGCGCGATGAAATATTCGCTGGGCGCGTCGGCCCCGCGCAGCAGGGCGACGAAGCTGCCAAGCGTCAGTGGCGCGGCGAAGGCGACGACCGCCTGGGGCAGCGTCGCCAGCGCCAGCGCGCCGCCCGACATCATTCCGACGATGACGCAGACGACCACGATCTGCACATGTTCGGCGCGGTCGAAGAACAGGATCGCGGCGACGCCCCAGATCGCGCCGAAGCCGAAGGCGTTGACCGTGGCGCGCCGTACGGCCTTCTCTCCGACGCTGGCGGGCGGCGACTTGTGGCGCCGTCGGTAAAAGCGCAGCCCCACCGGCGCGCAATAGGCGAGCAGGCAGGCGAGCCAGACGAAGGTGATCGTGGGCTCCGAATGCAGGCTGAGCGCGGCCGCCAGCACCAGCGCGTTGACGAGGTTGACCGTAAGCATGGCCGGCGAATAGCGGGCGATGACGGCGATCTGCGCCGCGCGAAGGCGGCCGGCGGCGTCGGCGTCCAACCCTTTGGGCGGGGCGATCGAAAAGGCGCGAGCCAACGCCGATCCTGCCCTGAACGCCCTGCGCCGCGCACGCCGGACCGCTGAAATCACCGAAAAATGCGCCAAGCCCAACTCCTCGCCCCACCGGGGCGGACGAGAATCCGTGTTGTGGCCAACAACATCATGAAATTCATAAAGCGAATTTAATGACTTAGGAGAAAAACCGGTTCGCCGGCCCGGCTTGGTTAATCTATTCCTGCCGCCGCCTTTCCTTCCCGGGCCTGCGCTGCTATCTCGCGGCGCAGAACGGCAGGACCCATGACGACCCACCCGATCGACAACATCCGCAATTTTTCGATTGTCGCGCATATCGACCACGGCAAGTCGACGCTGGCCGACCGCCTGATCCAGACGACCGGCGGTCTGGCGGAGCGCGAGATGGTGGAGCAGGTGCTCGATTCCATGGACATCGAGCGCGAGCGCGGCAT
>JBDHTL010000130.1:0-9872 GCA_039808645.1 Rhodoblastus sp.
GCGAACTGGTCGAACAGGCTCTGCAGGCGCGTGTAGCGATGCGGCTGCACGATGGCGATCACCTGCCCCTTGGTGGAGGCGCGCGCGGCCCGCAGCACGGCGGCGATCTCGACCGGGTGGTGCCCGTAGTCGTCGAAAATCTGCACGCCGTTCCATTCGCCGGTCTTGGTGAAGCGCCGTTTCACGCCGCCGAAAGTGGCGAGCGCCTTGCGGATCTGGTCCGCCGTCAGGCCGAGTTCGCTGGCGACCGCGATCGCGGCGACGGCGTTCAGCGCATTGTGATGGCCGGGCATGGGCATCACGAGATTTTCGAGATAGGTGGCCGCGCCGCTCTTGCGGTCGCGCATCAGCACGTTGAAGCGCGACACGCCGCCGGTAAGGTCGACGTCGAGCAGCCGCACGTCCGCCTGCGGATTTTCGCCATAGGTGACGACGCGCCGGTCCTCGATCTTGCCGACCAGTTCCTGCACGGCGGGATGGTCGAGGCACATGACCGCGAAACCGTAGAACGGCAGGTTCTCGATGAACTGCCGGAAGGCTTCCTTGATCGCGTCGAACGTCTTGAAGTGATCGAGATGCTCGGGATCGATGTTGGTCACGATCGCCACATCGGCCGGCAGTTTCAGGAACGTGCCGTCGCTCTCGTCAGCCTCCACCACCATCCAGTCGCCGGCGCCGAGACGGGCGTTCGTGCCATAGGCGTTGATGATGCCGCCGTTGATGACGGTCGGATCGAGCCCGCCGGCGTCGAGCAGGGTGGCGACGATCGAGGTCGTCGTCGTCTTGCCGTGCGTGCCCGCGATCGCCACGCATTGCTTCAGCCGCATCAGTTCCGCCAGCATTTCGGCGCGGCGCACCACCGGCAGGCGCAGTTCGCGCGCCGCCGCCAGTTCCGGATTGTCGCGCTTGATCGCGGTCGAGACGACGACCACGGTGGCGTCGCCGAGATTGCCCGCCGAATGGCCGACGAACACTTTCGCGCCCTTGTCTGCGAGGCGCTTGACGTTGGCGTTCTCGGACGCGTCCGAGCCCTGCACCTTGTAGCCGAGATTGATCAGCACTTCGGCGATGCCGGACATGCCGATGCCGCCGATGCCGACGAAATGAATGGGGCCGAGATCGCGCGGCAGTTTCATGGATCAATCCCTGGAACGAACGAGGCCGATCACGATGTCGGCGAGACGCTCGGCGGCGTCGAGAATCCCCGCGCTCTTGGCGGCTTCAGCCCGTTTCGTCAACCCTTGCGGGTTTTCGAGCGCGGCGCGCAGCAATTCCGTCAGCAACTCGACCGTGAAGACTTTCTGGTCGACCACATCCACCGCGCCCGTGCGGGCGAGTTCGGCGGCGTTGGCCGCCTGGTCGGCGTCGAGCGCGAAGGGGAAGGGCACGAGGATCGCCGGCCGGCCGATGGCGGCGACTTCCGCGACGGTCGAGGCGCCCGAGCGCGCGATCAGCAGATGCGCCGCGCCGATGCGCGCCGGCAAGTCCTTGAAGAAGGGCTCGACCTCGGCCGAAAAGCCGATGCGCCTGTAGGCCGCCAGCACGCGCTCGCGATCCTCGCCGCGCGCCTGCTGCACGAGCCTGATGCGCGCGCGCTCCTGCGACGAAAGCGCCTCGATGGCGGCGGGCACGATGTCGGAAAAGACCTTGGCGCCCTGCGAGCCGCCGGTGACGAGCACCGCGAGCGCGCCGTTCTCGAAAGGCGGATAGGGGAGCTTGGCGGCGTCCAGCACCGCCGGCCGCAACGGATTTCCGGTCACCACGCTCTTGGCGAGGATAGCCGCCTCCGCGCGAGACAGCGGAAAGCCGGTGGCGATCTTCCTCACGCGACCCGCCAGAAACTTGTTGGCGCGGCCCATCACCGCATTCTGCTCGTGCAGGACCGAGGGAATCTTCAGCAAGCTCGCGGCCACCAGCGGCGGCACGGTCGGATAGCCGCCGAACCCGACGACGACGGCGGGCTTCACACGCCGCAGCAGCGCGAAGGCGGACAGAACGCCGCGCCCGAGCGTCGCCACAGCCACGGCCCTGGCGGCCGCGCCGCCGCCGGTCGGCGTCGCGGCGGGAATGGCGTAGATGTTGCGCGCGGGAAACGCCTGTCCGTATTTTTCGGCGCGCGTGTCCGTGGCCAGATCGACTGCGTAGCCGCGCGCGCGAAGGACGTGCGCGAGAGCTTCGGCGGGAAAGAGATGGCCGCCCGTCCCACCGGCGGCCACAAGTATGGTCTTGTCGCTCATCCGCGCTGCGGCGCCGCGTCGAGGGCGGCGTCCATCAGGACTTCCGTGCGCGGCCGCTTGCGTGTCACCGCGATCAGGAAGCCCATGCCGAGCGCGAGCGAAATGAGCGAGGAGCCGCCGTAGCTGACGAAGGGCAGCGTCATGCCCTTGGCCGGCATGAGATGCAGGTTGACCGCCAGATTGATGCAGCTCTGGATGCCGAACAGCATGGTGAGGCCGGCCGCCGCGAAACGGCAGAACGGATCCTCGTTCTTCGCGGCAGCGGTCAGCCCGCGCACGACGATGAAGGCGAACAGCGTGACCAGCAGGATGCAGACGATCACGCCGAATTCCTCGCCGGTGACGGCGAAGATGAAGTCGGTATGGCTGTCCGGCAGGATGCGCTTCAGCGTGCCCTCGCCCGGCCCCTTGCCGAGCCAGCCGCCGGCGATGAAGCTGTCGCGCGCCGTATCCACCTGGAACGTGTCGGTCACGCCGCCCGCCGATTGCGGCTCGAGAAACTTGAGGATGCGCGCGCGCACGTGCGGCACGAATTTGTAGGCTGCCACGACAGACAGCGCGCCGGCGCCGCCGATGCCGGCCACCCAGAACCAGTGCAGGCCCGCCATGAAGAACAGCGCGCCCCACACGAGCGAGATCAGCATGGTCTGGCCGAAGTCGGGCTGCATGATCAGCGGCACCACCGTCGCGGGCAGGATGAGAATGGCGAGCGTGTTGGCGGGCACGTCGCGCTGCCGCGCGCCCTCGGAAAAGGCCCAGCCGGCGAGAACGGCGAAGGCGGGCTTGACGAATTCGGACGGCTGCACGCCGAAGATCCAGCGGCGCGCGCCCTTCACCTCCGCGCCGAACAGCAGCGCGGCGAAGACGAGCGCCATCGCGCCGATGAAGATGACCAGCGCCGTGCGCCGCACCTGCCGCGGCGAGAGAAACGAGGCGCCGATCATGACCGCGATCGCGGGAACGAGATACATCGCCTGGTGATTGACGAAGTAGAAGGTCGGCAGTTTCAGACGTTCGGCGACCGGCGGCGAACCGGCCATGCCGAAGACCAGCCCGCAGACCATCAGCAGGCCGAGCGCGCCGAGCAGCCAGCGGTCGATGGTCCAGAGCCAGTCGGAAAACGGGGAGCGATCGGCTCGCGATATCATGACTGATCCCCCGGCTTGATGATGTCCGCGACAAGGTTGCGAAAGGCGTCGCCGCGCTTTTCGAAATTCGGGAATTGGTCGTAGGAGGCGCAGGCCGGCGACAGCAGCACGACCGGCTCCTGCGCTTTCGACTGCGCCGCGTCGCGCGCTGCAGCGCGCGTGGCGACGTCGAGCGTGCCGCACTTTTCATACGCCACGACGCCTTCCAGCGTGCGCGAAAAATCCCCCGTCGCCGCGCCGATCAGATAGGCCTTGGCGATGCGCGGGAACAGCGGCCGCAGCGGCTCGATGCCGCCTTCCTTCGATTTTCCGCCGATGATCCAGAATATGTCGTGGAACGACAGCAGCGCCTTTTCGGCGGCGTCGGCGTTGGTCGCCTTGCTGTCGTTGACGAACAGAACGCGGCCGAGCTTGCCGACGCCTTCCATGCGATGCGCGAGGCCCGGAAAGCTGCGCAATCCCGCCTGCACGCGCGCGTGGTCGTTGGCGAGATCGCCGAGCGCCGCGACGGCGGCAAGCGCGTTCTGCGCATTGTGCGCGCCGCGCAGCGAGGCGATGCCGGCGAGATCGGCGATCGGCGTCGAGACGCGCGCCGAGCGATGCTCGATCGTCGTCCCCTGCGCGACGAGGCCGTCGGCCATCGACGGATGGGCGACCGACATGGCGATCGTCTCGCGCCCCGCCGCAAAGCGCCGCTCCGCGATCTCGCGCACATGATGATCGTCGACGGAAATCACCGCGCGGTCTGCGGCCGCGACCAGCCGCTCCTTGATGGCGGCGTAATGCTCCATCGTGCCGTGGCGATCGATGTGATCGGGCGTGAGATTGAGCAGCACGCCGACGGAGGGATCAAGCGAGGGCGTCAGGTCGATCTGAAACGTCGAGAGTTCGATCACGTAGACGCGCTCGTTCGTGAGCGGCGCCAGCGCGAGAATGGGCGTGCCGATATTGCCGCCCATCTGCACGTCCTTGCCGAAGGACCTGAACAGATGCGCGGTCAGCGCCGTGGTCGTCGACTTGCCGTTGGTGCCGGTGATCGCGACGAACAGCGCGTCCGGCGCGCGCCTGCGCCGCTCGCGGCAGAAGATTTCGATATCGCCGATGATCTCGACGCCGGCGGCCTGCGCTTGTCTCACCGTCCAATGCGGCTCGGGATGCGTCAGGGGCACGCCGGGCGAAAGGACGAGGGACGAGAACGCCGTCCAGTCCGCCTGCGCGAGATCGACCGGCGCAAATCCCTCCGCCCTCGCGTTTTCGCGCGACGCCTCGCTATCGTCCCAGGCGGCGACGTCGGCGCCGCCGGCCTTCAGCGCATGCGCCGTCGCAAGCCCCGACCCACCGAGGCCGAACAGCGCGACTTTCCTGCCCGCAAAGGTCGAGGCCGCGATCATCTCAGCGCACCTTCAGCGTGGAGAGGCCGACCAGCGCCAGCACGAAGGCGATGATCCAGAAGCGCACGACGATCTGCGATTCCGACCAGCCGAGCTGCTCGAAATGGTGATGGATCGGCGCCATGCGGAACACGCGCTTGCCGGTGAGCTTGAACGACGTCACCTGCACGATCACCGACAGGGTCTCGAGCACGAACAGGCCGCCGATGATCATCAGCACGACCTCGTGCTTGACCGCCACCGCGACCGTGCCGATCAGGCCGCCGAGCGCGAGCGAACCCGTGTCGCCCATGAATATCTGCGCCGGCGGCGCGTTGAACCAGAGGAAGCCGAGCCCCGCCCCGATCAGCGCCGCGCAGACGACCGTCAGCTCTCCGGCGCCGGGCACGAAATTGATGCCGAGATAGTTCGAGAAGATGGCGTTGCCGGCGAGATAGGCGATCAGCGCGAAGGCGCCCGCCGCGATCATCGAGGGCACGATGGCGAGCCCGTCGAGACCGTCGGTCATGTTCACCGAATTGCCCGCCGCCACGATCACGAAGGGGCCGAGCAGCAGGAAGGCCCAGCCGAGATTGAAGGCGAAGCCCTTGCCGAAGGGAATGGCGAGCATGGTCGTGTTGGCCGCGCCGACGCGCATCATGGCGATACAGGCGATGAGCGCGATCAGCGCCTCGAACGACAGCCGCATCCGGCCCGAGAAGCCCTTGTGCGACTGGCGCGTCACCTTCAGATAATCGTCGTAGAAGCCGATCAGGCCGAAGCCGGTCATCACCAGCAGCACGATCCAGACGTAGGGATTCTTGAGGTTTGCCCAGAGCAGCGTGGCGACGATCAGGCCCGACAGGATCATCAGCCCGCCCATCGTCGGCGTGCCCTTTTTCGTCAGCAGATGCGACTGCGGCCCGTCCTCGCGGATCGGCTGGCCCTTGCCCTGCTTGATGCGCAGCGCGGCGATGATGCCGGGCCCGAAGAAGAAGACGAAGAACAGCGCCGTCGCCGCCGCGCCGCCGGCGCGGAAGGTGATGTATTTGAACAGGTTGAGCGGACCGAAAATATGGTTGAAGTCCGCAAGCCAGGTCAGCATTGCAATATCCTCAGGCGGGCGCTTTTTCCGGCGAGGCGAAGGCCTTTCGCATCGCCGCCACGAGCGGCCCCATGCGGCTCCCGTTGGAGCCCTTGATCATGACGACGTCGCCGGCGCGCAGGGCGTCCAGCACGATGGGTTCGAGCGCGGCGGCGTCGGCCGCATGGGCGCCGCGCCGTTCGGCCGGAATAGCCTCGTACAGCGCGCGCATCAACGGGCCGGCCGCAAACACCAGATCGACCTGGTTTCGCTCGATATCCTCGGCGATCGCCGCGTGCAGCCTCGCCGCTTCCGGCCCGAGTTCGAGCATGTCGCCGAGCACCGCGATTCGCCGTCCGCCCTGGGCCGCGCCCAGAAGGTCGAGCGCGGCGCGCATCGAGGCCGGATTGGCGTTGTAGCTCTCGTCGATGATCGTGAACGGACCGTCCGCGGCCCGCAATTCCTCGCGCTCGCCGCGGCCCGCCGGCGGCCGGAACTGGCGCAGCGCGCCGGCTGCCGCGGCCAGGTCGAGGCCGGCGGCGCGCGCCGCGATCAGCACGGCCAGCGAGTTGACGGCGATGTGGCGTCCCGGCGCGCCGATCACATAGTCGAGGTCCTGGCCGAGCACGCGCGCCTTCACGCGCGACACCTTCACTCCGAGCGCGCAGGAGACGAGCGTCGCGTCGGCGTCCCCGCTCTCGCCGAAGGACAGGGTGAAGCGCACGCCGGCTTGCGCCGCCGCCGCGCGCAGCCGTTCGAACTGCTCGTCGTCGCGGTTGAGGATGGCGACGCCGCCGCGCTGCAGGCCGGTGAAGATTTCCGCCTTGGCGTCCGCGATCGCGTCGACGGAACCGAAATGTTCGAGATGCACGGGCGCGATGCGCGTGATGATGGCGACATGCGGCCGCGTCATGGCGACGAGCGGCGTGATCTCGCCGGCGTGATTCATGCCGATCTCGAATACTCCGTAGCGCGCGCTCGCCGGCATCCGCGCCAGCGTCAGCGGCACGCCCCAATGATTGTTGTAGGAGGCGGCCGAGGCATGCGTCTCGCCCGCGCTTTCCAGCGCGACGCGCAGCAATTCCTTGGTCGTCGTCTTGCCGACGGAGCCGGTGACGGCGACGATGCGCGCCTTCGAGCGCGCGCGGGCGGCGCGTCCGAGGCCCTCGAGCGCGGTCAGCGTGTCCTTGACCACATAGAGCGGACCGACGCCCGCGAGCGCATCGGCATGCGCTTCGTCGACCACGGCGGCCGCCGCGCCGGCCTCGAACGCCTTGCGGACATGGTCGTGGCCGTCGGAATTGTCGCCCTTCAGCGCGACGAAGAGGTCGCCGTCGCGCAGTGTGCGCGTGTCGATCGAAACGCCCGTGACGCCGCGCTCCGGCAGCGCGCCGCTCACCCGCGCGCCGAGCGGCGCGACGAGCGCGAGCGGGGTCCAGAGGGGGTCGTTCGTCATGCCTGTCCTTCGAGCGCCGCGCGCACGGCTTCGTGATCCGAGAAGGGAATCGTCTTCGACCCGATGATCTGGCCGGTTTCATGGCCCTTGCCGGCGACGAGCAGGACGTCGCCGGCGCCGAGCAGCCGCACGCCGGCCGCGATAGCCGCTGCTCGGTCGCCGATCTCGCGCACATCCGCGCCCGCATGCGCCCGCGCGCCTTCCAGAACGGCGGCGCGGATCGCCGCCGCATTCTCGCTGCGCGGATTGTCGTCGGTGACGATGGTGATATCGGCCAGACGCGCGGAAATCTCGCCCATGATCGGGCGCTTGCCGCGGTCGCGGTCGCCGCCGCAGCCGAACACCACAATGAGTTTTCCCTGCGCGAACGGCCGCAGCGCCGCAATCGCCGTCTCCAGCGCGCCGGGCTTGTGCGCGTAGTCGACGAAGGCCGCGCCGCCGTTGCGGTCGCCGATCTTTTCGATGCGGCCCGGCGCGCCGACGAGCTTTTCCAGCGCCGCGAAGACATTGTGCGGGCTTTCGCCCGTGGCGATGGCCAGCCCCGCCGCGACCAGCGCGTTCGAGGTCTGGAATTCGCCGGCGAGCGGCAGCAGCACACGCGAAACCCTGCCCTCGCATTCGAGCGCGAGCCGCGTGGCGAAGCCGTCGGGAGCGCGGTCGACGAGGCGGATCGCCGCGCCGCTGCGGCCGACCGTGCGCACGTCGAGCCCGCGCCGCGCGCAGGCCTTGATCACTTTGCCGGCACAGTCCGTGTCGGCGTCGATCACTGCCGGCTGGCCCGGCTGCAGCAGCGCCTCGAACAGCCGCAGCTTGGCGGCGAGATAATCGTCGAGCGTGGCGTGGTAATCGAGATGGTCGCGCGACAGATTGGTGAAGGCGCCGGCCGACAGCCGCACGCCGTCGAGTCGTCTCTGGTCCAGTCCGTGCGAAGAGGCTTCCATCGCCAGATGCGTCACGCCGTCCTGCGCGAGCCTGTCCAGCGTCTCGTGCAGCGTGATCGAATCCGGCGTCGTCAGCGAACCGTAGACGGCGCCGGAGGGCGCGACCACGCCGATCGTGCCCATGGACGCCGCCTGGCGGCCGCAGAACAGCCAGATCTGGCGCAGGAAGGCGGCGATCGAGGTCTTGCCGCTGGTGCCCGTCACCGCCGCGATCGTCGCGGGCTGCAACGGAAAGAACCGCGCCGCCGCGCGCGACAGCGCGAGCCGCACGTCGGGCACGACGACGACCGGCGCGGTCAGCGGCTCTTCCGGCGCGCGGGCGGCCACGATCGCGACGGCGCCGCGCGAAATCGCGTCGGGTGCGAAAGCGAGGCCGTCGGCCTGCGTGCCGGGCACGGCGAAGAACAGGCTGCGTGGCCCGGCCTTGCGGCTGTCGGCGGCGAGCGCCGCGATGTCGAGCGTCGCATGCCTGTCTTCCGAAGCCTCCGGTATGAGCGCGTCAAGTCGCATCAATGATTGTCCGCGGTCTTTGCGGCGGGCGTGTTCGCCTTGCTGTAGCCCATGCGCGCCAGCAGCGGGAACGGCGTTTCCGGCGCCTTGAAGCGCGGTTCGAGGCCTAGGATCGGCCCCGCGCGCTCCAGGATCCGGCCAGTGATGACGCCGGCGTTATAGGCCGCCGTCGCATAGCCGTGCGTCTCGGGCGCCGCCTGCGGCTCGTCCATCACGGTGGCGATGAGATAGCGCGGCTTGTCGGCGGGGGCGAGCGCCATGAAGGTCGTGAAAAGCTTGGTCTTCGAATAGCGGCCGTTGACGACCTTTTCCGCCGTGCCGGTCTTGCCGCCGACGTAATAGCCGGGAATGTCGACCTTCCTGGCGCTGCCCACTTCGGCGTTGAGACGCATGACGTAGCGCAGCGCTTCGCTGGTCTCGGGCTTCACCACCTGCGGCGCGCCTTTCTTGGCTTCTTCCTCGCTGCGTTTCACGAAGGTCGGCCGGATCAGATAGCCGCCATTGGCGAGCGCGCCCACCGCCATCATCGCCTGCAGCGGCGCTACGGCGAGGCCGTGGCCGAAGGCGATGGTCATCGTGTTCAGTTCGCCCCAGTTCTTCGGCACGATCGGCTCGGCCGATTCCGGCAGTTCCGTGCGCATGCGGTCGAGCTGGCCCATCTTGCGCAGGAAGGTCTTGTGGCCTTCCACGCCCACCATCAGCGCCATGCGCGCCGTGCCGATGTTGGAGGAATAGGTGAAGACCTCCGGCACCGAGAGCGAGCGGTTCTTGGCGTGATAATCGTGGATCTTGAAGCGGCCGTAGCGCAGCGCGTTGCGCGCGTCGATCTGCGAATTGAGGTTGACCTTGCCGTTGTCGAGCGCCATCGCGACGGTGAGCGCCTTGAAGGTCGAGCCCATCTCGAACACGCCGACATTCATGCGGTTGATGTGGTCGGGCTTGAGCGCGTCGGCGGGATTGTTCGGATCGTAGTCGGGCAGCGAGGCGAGCGCGACGACTTCCCCCGTGTTGACGTCGAGAATCGCGGCGGCGGCGGCCTTGGCGCGGAAATGCTCCATGCCCTTGGCGAGTTCGTCGCGCAGCGCGAACGTCGCCTTGGCGTCGATCGACAGGTTGATCGGCTTGA
>JBDHTL010000131.1:0-9844 GCA_039808645.1 Rhodoblastus sp.
TCAACATCATCAAGCAATTCCGGGCGATTGCGACCCGCTACGAAAAGACCGCGCGCAACTTCCTCGCGGGCGTCCATCTGGTCTGCGCCCTCGCTTGGCTCAAATGACGACACGCCCTAGTGGTTTGCAGCTCGAATCCTTCATGCTGAGGAGGCATTCCGATCTCGGGCGAGCCCGATATCGGCGTTGACGCGCAAGTCGGGCAGGCCGACTTGCGAAGCGCCGTCTCGAAGCATCGCGCAGCGCCGTTCGGCCATCCTTCGAGACGCGCCTTTCAGCCGCTCCTTCAGGATGAAGATTCTGGTTTTCGGCCGGATTCTTAGGTCTGCCCCGGCTTCAGCCGGTAAAAGATGTGCTTGCCGATCACGTCCATTTTCGTCAGGCGCCGCGCCCAGCGCGGGCGAACGTAGCTCGCGTGATAGTGCGTGGAGCCGCCGACGTCGGCGAGCCAGGTCTTGCCCTCCAACACTTCGTCGGCGATGCGCGTCGCGGTCGACCATGAGGCCTGGTCGGCGATGCGCAGCGACTTGCCCTCGCAGGTGAAGGTGAACTGGCAGGCCTTGTAGCGGTGGCGGTTCTGGAACACGACGCCGCAGATCGTATTGGGATAGAGGCCCGAGCCGACGCGGTTGAGAATGACCTGCGCGACTGCGGCCTGCCCCTCTTCCGGCTCGCTGCGCGATTCGAAATAGATCGCCTGCGCGAGGCACTTCTTCTCGGATTCCAGCCGGTCGCGGCCGACCAGCGCCGCATAGTCCGGCCGGCCCTGCGCGCCGCGCGAGACGACAGTTGTATTGGGCCTGGCCGGCTTGCCCGCGACGCGCGGCGCGCCGGGCAGGGCGACGATCTCGATCGGGGTGGAATCGGCCGGCGCCGGCGTCGTGGAGGCCAGGACATGCGCACGCGGAACGGCGGGCGTCGCGCCCTGCGCATTGCGTGCGGCGATGGCGGCCGGCCGCACCGTGATGACCGAGCCGCCCTGCGTCGGCGACGCGCCGCCGCCGCTCGGCGCGGAGGCGGTCACCGGCGCGTCGTCGGCGTCCCACGGCTCGAATTTCGAGACGGAATTGGGGCCGGTCGCTTCGCCGTCGAACGGCTGGAAGGTCGAAGCGAGACCGCTCTCGTCGATGTGGAACATCAGGTCGGCGGCGCGCATCTGGTCGAGCCCGCCGGGCTTCTTCATGCGCGATTCGAAGGAGGGCCGCAGCGCGACGAAGGGATCGGCCTTGGTGGAGCGCACGATTTGCGGAAAATGGCCGGGGCGGGGCTTCAGTTGCGCGCGCGGCGTCAGTTCGTCGGGCGTCGCGTGGAATTCCGCACTCGGGCCGATGGCGAGCCGCGCCTCGCGCAGAATGCCGCGACGCGAGCCGAAGGCGCCGAGATTGCCGGATAGGGCGGACGAGGGCACGAGATCGCGCGGCTGCAACGCGGCCCGCGCCTCGATCGGCGCAAGCGAGGCGCCGGAAGCGAAATCCTGGCCGGCGTCGGCGGTGAAGGACACGAGAAGCCCCATGCCCAGGCACCACGGCGCGACCACGCCCAACGCCCAACCAATTCGCGAACGACCCATACGCTTGCCGCCTGTGCGTGGCGCCTGCGCGCCATGACGCTTGCCGATCTCCCGGAGACGTCGCGCCTGCGGCGTCGCGGCCACAGACAAGGCGCACGCCTCGCTCCCGAAAGGTTATCGGGCATTAGGCTTGAGGGAGCGTTTATGCCGCCTCGGGCGCGACTGCGCCAAAATGGGTCAGGCGCCCCCGTGCAGGCCGGCGAACCGCCGGCGCGTCGCCGCGCCGAGCGCCGCGAGAGCCGCCTCGGCGCGCGCATTCTCTTCGGGCGTTTCGATCTTCACGTCGAAGCGGTGCGTGCGCGCGATCTTCACCGATCTGTCGAAGGCCTTGAGCCCCGCCGCCGCCATGCGGCGCGCGGCGCCGGGCATCCAGCGGCGTCTCAGGCTTTGCGCGAGATTGGCGGCGCGCAGGGCCTGCAGGCGCGGATCGAGCCTGACCGCTTCCTGCGTCCCGAACCACGCCGGACCCGACAGATGGAGGAAGAGCGAACGGAAGAACGGCCGCATGTCGCCGCGAGACCTGGCGAGCGCGGCGGCCGTGCGGACGCTTTCGTCGAGCAATTGCCGGCCCCATCCGTCGGCGAAGGCCTGATGCGCCACGAGCGCGCTCCACAATTCGCGCTCCTGCCTGAGCGAGCGCGCGAGCAGCGCGTCCTCGATGCCGAGGAGCCAGCCGACATAGCGCCACAGGTGCTGCAGCGCCTCGCTCTCGCCCTCGCTGAAGCGCACGCCGAGCCGCGCGAAGGAGCGCAGGTTCACGTAGGAGAACAGGCTCAGCGTCATGGCGAGCATTGTCTGGTCGATCGGCTCGCCGACGAAATCGCGCGAAAAATCCGGCGTGCGCCGCAACCACGACCGGATCGAGGCGTGCAGGAGACGAACGCGCAGCGTGGTCTCGTGGCCGAGCGCGCCGTCCTCCAGCCCGCCCGGCTGCAGGATCGCGGCGATGAAGGCGCCGGTCTCGCTGATCCGCGTCGCCGGATTGGCGCCGAGCCGCCCGGTCGCGCGCGTCACCAGCGTCGCGCGCGCGAACACGCCGCCGGCGAACAGCGAATGCATGAGCGACAGGCGCGACAGGCCGACGAAGCCGAGCATGACGTTCTGGCCGGTCGCGATCGCCTTGCGGTCGAGCCACGCCGGCGCGGCGGAAACCGCACCGACGAAATCGCGCGCGTCCCGATTGCCTTCGCCCGCGAGCGCGCGGACGCCGGCGAGCTTGTCTGTAGCCCGATCGTAGTTGCGTTCGTGCAGCGCGGCGACCGCCCGGTCGGCGAGCGGGTCGCCGGCGAACATCAGCCGGTCGAGAAGCGCCTGCGAATAGCGCGCGCTATAGGCCGCGTTGTCGCGATCGATCAGCGCATCAATGTCGCGCATGTCGTCTCAGGCGGCGATGGCGTCGGACTGGATTCTCTGCACGCCGGCCTTCGTCATGGCTTCCCACGCCTTCATCAGCGAGCCCTGCGCGTCGATGCCGCGACAGGCGTCCTCGACGACGAACACGTCGAAACCCGCCGCGCGCGCGTCGACCGCCGTCCAGGCGACGCAGAAATCCGTCGCCAGTCCGGTGACGAACATCCGCGAAATCCCGCGCTCCTTCAGATAGCCGGCAAGGCCGGTGTTGGTCTTCTTGTCGGCCTCGAGCAGGGCCGAATAGGAATCGACGTCCGACCGGAACCCCTTGCGGATGACGAGCTGCGCGTTCGAGACTTCGAGGTCCTTGGAAAGCGCCGCGCCGTTCGTCCCCTGGACGCAATGGTCGGGCCACAGAACCTGCTCGCCATAGGCCAGGCGCACAACGTCGAACGGCTTCTTGCCCGCATGGCTGGAGGCGAAGGAAATGTGCCGGGGCGTATGCCAGTCCTGCGTCACCACCACGTTCGGAAACGCCCGGGCCAGACGGTTGATCACCGGGATCACCTTTTCGCCGTCCTTTACGGCGAGCGAGCCGCCCGGCAGGAAGCAGTTCTGCACGTCGACGACGAGGAGAACGGATTTCTCGTCGGGCGCGATCTTGCTCGCGGCCAAGAGGGGCGAAGGGCCGAGCGCCGCCGCGCAGGCGGCCGAACCAGCGAGGAAATGTCTGCGATCGAACATGCGGACCTCCCTGAAAGCGAGGAGTGAACACCCTGCGCCGCGAAGCGTAAAGCCGAAAAGCGGCGCATGGCGCGCGGCTTTGCGGCTGCTATCATCGCGGCAACACAGGGAGGCTGGCGTGGAGGAGAAAGCGGCGCGGGGTCCGCTCGCGGGCGTGCGCATCGTCGACATGACGGCGGTCGTTCTGGGTCCGCTGGCGACGCAGATACTGGGCGACTACGGCGCCGACGTGATCAAGATCGAACCGCTCGAAGGCGACCTGATGCGCGCCAACGGCGCGCAGAAGGCGGATGGCTCGACGGCGGGCCTCAGCTCGATCTTCCTCGCCATCAACCGCAACAAGCGCTCGCTGGCGATCGACCTGAAGAAACAGGAAGGCCGCGACGCCGTCCGCCGTCTCGTGCGGACGGCCGACGTCTTCGTCCACAACATGCGCGTCGATGCGGTCGAGCGCCTGGGGTTCGGTTACGAAGCCCTGCGCGCGGAAAAGCCCGACATCGTCTATTGTGTGGCGACCGGCTTCGGCCAGGACGGCCCCGACCGCGCCCGCCCCGCCTTCGACGACGTGATCCAGGCCGCGAGCGGGCTCGCCGCGATCGCCAACGTCTACGCGGACCGGCCCGATTACGTGTCGAGCCTGATCGCCGACAAGACAACGGGCCTCGCGCTCTGCAACGCCGTGCTCGCCGCGCTGTTCCATCGCGCGCGCAGCGGCGAAGGCCAGTATGTCGAAACGCCCATGCTCGAAACCATGACGGCCTTCGTTCTGGCCGAGCACATGGGCGGCATGACCTTCGAGCCGCGCGAAGGCGGCGCGGGCTATGCGCGGCTCATGCAGGGCGGGCGGCGGCCGATGCGCACGAAGGACGGCTGGCTCGCGCTCTTGCCCTACACCGCCGAACACTGGACGGCCTTCGTCTCCGAGATCGACCGCCTCGACCTCGCGCCCGTCGCCGCCGACCGGATCGCGCGCAACAAGCATATCCAGGAACTCTATGGCGCGATGCGCGACGCGCTCGAACGGCGCACGACCGAAGAATGGCTCGAAACCTGCGACCGGCTCGACATTCCCGCGACCCGCCTGTACGGGCTCGACGACCTGCCCGATCATCCGCATCTGGCGGCGACCGGCTTTTTCGAGTTGCGCGATCACCCGGCCGTGGGAAAAATCCGCGTGACGCGCCCGCCGACGAGATTTTCGGCGACGCCCGCGACGATCGCGCGCCACGCGCCGCAACTCGGCGAACATACGCGCGAGATATTGTTGCAGGCCGGGCTGGACGAGCCGGAGATCGCCGCGCTGCTGGCGAGCGGCGTCGCGCGCGCGCCCGTCAGCGCGCGGTGACCACGATCGCGCGCATCCGGCCTTCGATCGCGCCCGTTCCGAATTTTGCCGCCAGCGCGGTTGCGACGGCCTCGGTCGCCTCGTTCAGCCGGGCGGCGTCGCGCGCCTCGATCTCGCTGCGCAGCGGCGTTCCCTGGCAAAGGCCGATGGCCGCCGCGCGCGGGCTCGGCGCGCGGCTGCTCTTTTCGACCGTCTCGATCTCCGTATTCGCGAAACCCGCCACGGCCAGCGCGTCGCGGATGGCGGCGACGTCGTGAAAGGCGTGCGGGACGCGCTCGAGGAAGCGGGGCGGATCGTCGGGAAACAGCCCGGCCAGCGCCTGCGTCGCGATGTCCGAGAATGCGTTCGTCTCGAGCCTGTCCCAGACATTGAAGAGATAGCACCCGCCGGGCGCCAGAACGCGGCGCGCCTCGCGGAAGGCTTGCGCCTTGTCGGGACAGAACATGACTCCGAACTGGCAGACGACCGCGTCGAATTCCCGCTCGTCGAAGGGCAGGGCGCAGGCGTCGGCGGCCCGCCATTCGATCGTGCGGTCGGTGATCCGCGCTCGGGAGACGTCGAGCATCGGCCGGTTGAGGTCGCTCGCCACGATCGAGACGGACGACGGCAGGGCGCGCGCCATGGCGCGCGTCGCGGCGCCCGAGCCTGCGGCGATTTCCAGCAGCCGCCCGCGCCTCAGGTCGCCGAGGCGGCGCACGAGATCTTCCGCATAGGGCGCGAAGAAGATCGGCACGAGATATTCGTCGTAGATCGCCGGGATCGAACCGGTGAACGCCTTGTCGCCGCCCGCCATCGCGCGCCTCCTCCGGACTCCCGGGGCAGATAGGTCGGCGGGCGGCGAGGTCGAGCGCCGCCGCATGTGCGTCTCCACACGTCCGGCCCGCGCGAAACCTGCTTCTTCTGCCCGGAATTGGCGCCGCGCGGCATGGCCGGGCGGCGAGGCGAAGACGGCGAGGGCGGTCGCGGATGAAGACGGGAACACGATCGAATCTCCTGGCGCTCGCCTTCGGCGGGCTTGTCGCCGCTGCCGTCCAAGCGTCGGCGGGTGCGGAAACCTTCGCCGCCTGTTCGGTCAAGCCGACGAAGGACGGCTTCGTCGCCCTGCGCGCCCGGCCCGCGCACGATGCCCGCGTCGTCGCAAAGATGCGGCCCGAGCAGGTCGTGGTGCTCGACCTGAAGAATCGCGAATATGTCCGGTCGGGCGGCTGGGTCAGCCTGTCCTGGTTTCCGGGCGAGGCCATGCCCAATCCGGGCGATATCGGCCACGACCGGGTGAAGCGCGGCTGGGCGAGCTACGAATTGATCGACGATTGCGGGTGAGCCGCGCCGATCACTTCACCAGCGCGGATATTTCCCTGAAGCGCGGATGGGCGGCGTCGCCGACCCATTCGAACAGGACCATCTCGGTCGTGACGATGATCGCGCCCGCCTGTTCGGCGCGCGCGAGGCCGAGGCGCTTGCTGTCGGCCCTGCGCGATCCGACGGCGTCCGCGACGACATAGACGCGCCGGCCGCCTTCGATGAGGCCGAGCGCGGTCTGCAGCACGCAGACATGCGTCTCGCAGCCGGTCAGGACGACGGCGCGATCGGCCGGCAACCGCTCGAAAAAGCCGGGCGCGCGCGTCGCGTCGAAACTCGTCTTCTCGATCACCTTGTCGCGCGGCGGCGCGAGGTCGGGAACCGTCGGTCCGAGGCCCTTCGGATATTGCTCGGTGAAGAGGGCGGGCACGTCGAGGAGTTCGGCGCCGGCGAGCAGGCGCCGCGCATTGCCGATCGCGTCCGCGGCGCCGTCGATCGCCGGAGTCAGCCGCGTCTGAAAATCGACGAGGAGAAGAAGGGAACTGTGCGCGTAGAGCCGCATGTCATGTCCCGGACGCCATTCCGGCCTGCGCAAAGTCAATGCGCGCGCGAAATGCAGAATTCCACGGTTTCCAGCAGCGCCGTCTTGATCGGCGAATTGCCGAATATTTCCAGCGCATCGCGGGCCATCGCGCCGTAGTGGCGGGCGCGCTCGATCGTGTCCTCCAGCGCGCGGTGCTTGCGCATGACGCCGAGCGCGGTCTCGAGATCGCCGTCGGCGATGTCGCCCTTCTCGAGCGTGCGGCGCCAGAAGTCGCGCTCGCTGTCCGTGCCGCGCCGGAACGACAGCACGACCGGCAGAGTGATCTTGCCTTCGCGGAAATCGTCGCCGGTATTCTTGCCGAGCGCAGCCGACGTGCCGCCGTAGTCGAGCGCGTCGTCGATCAGCTGGAAGGCGATGCCCAGGTTGGCGCCGTAGCTGCGGCAGGCGGCCTGGTCGGCCTTCGGGCGCTGCGCGATGGTCGGGCCGACCTCGCAGGCGGCTGCGAACAGCGCGGCCGTCTTGGCGCGGATCACGGCCAGATAGGCGTCTTCGGTGGTCGATGTGTCCTTGGCGGCGGCGAGCTGCATCACCTCGCCCTCGGCGATGACGGTGGCGGCGGTCGAGAGAATGTCGAGCGCGGGCAGGGAGCCGACCTCCACCATCATCTTGAACGCCTGTCCGAGCAGGAAGTCGCCGACCAGCACGCTCGCCTCGTTGCCCCACAGCATGCGGGCGGCGAGCTTGCCGCGCCGCATGTCGCTCTCGTCCACCACGTCGTCGTGCAGCAGGGTGGCGGTGTGCATGAATTCCACGGCCGCGGCGAGCTTGACGTGGCCGTCGCCGCGATAGTCGCAGAGCGCGGCGGTCGCCAGCGTCAGCATCGGCCGCAGGCGCTTGCCGCCCGAGGAAATCAGGTGGTTGGCGACCTCCGGGATCATCGTCACGTCGGAGCCGGTGCGCGCCAGAATCGTCTGGTTGACCCGCTCCATGTCGGCCGCGGCCAGCGACACGAGCTTTTCGATCCCGGCTTCCGGCCTTGTTTTTTCCTCGAGGGGAATGACGACGCCCAAAACGACCTCGCTAAAATCTTCTATCATCCGGCTATGTAGCGTCCTTTGCCGGCAAATGGAATTGCGGCCGACTTGAAGGGAACGGGCGGCGCGTGACAGTTTGGCGCGGCCCATGATCGAACTGCTGCGCACCAACGATCCCGTCCTTCTTTCGTTCGCCGAGGCCGTGCTGACCAGCGAGCATGTCGCGTTTCTGGTCGCCGACCGGCACATGAGCGTGCTGGAAGGCTCGCTCGGCTTCATCCGCCGGCGCATTCTCGTCGCCGATCACGACAGCGAACGGGCGCGGACAGCGCTGGAGGAAGCGGGCCTTGGCGCCGACCTCTCCCCCTCCTGACGCCTTCCTGGGCGGGCGGATCTCGCTGCGGCAGCCGGCGACGGGCCATCGCGCCGGCACCGACGCGGTCTTGCTGGCGGCCTGCGTCCCCCAGGATGCGCAGGGGCGCGCGGCCGATGTCGGCTCCGGCGCAGGCGCGGCGGGGCTTTCGGCGCTGGCCCGCGTCGCCCGTCTGGACCTGGTCTGCGTCGAGATCGATCCGGCGCTGGCGGCGCTCTGCGCGCGCAACATTTCCGATAATCGTTTCGCCTCGCGCGCCCGCGCGGTCGCGGCGGACATGCTGCGGCCCGCCAGCCGCCGCGCGGCCGACCTTGCCGACGGCGGGTTCGATCTCGTCCTGACCAATCCGCCCTTTCTCGACCCGGCCGCCGCGCGCATCTCGCCGGACCCGGCCAAGGCGCGGGCGCATGTCGCCGAAGGCGGACTGGAAGCCTGGATGAAGGCGTCGCTCGCGCTGCTCCGCCCGGGCGGGATTTTCCTGATGATCCATCGCGCCGACGCGCTGGCCCAGGTTCTGGCCGCCGCAAAGGGGCGCATCGGCGCGTTGCGGCTCCTGCCGGTTCACGCGAAAGCAGGCGAACCCGCAGTCCGCCTGCTCGTGGCCGGGAAGAAGGGCTCGCGCGGCCCCCTGGCGATTCTGCCGCCGCTGGCGCTGCACCAGCAGGACGGCCGCTTCACGCCCGAGGCCGAGGCGATCCACCGCGGCGAAGCGGGGATCGTCCTGACCGCGGGCGGCTGACGCGCGCGTCTCAGGCGCAGACCCGCCGCCAGACGCGCCGCCATCCATAGGGCGTGCGGACGCGGACCTTGCGCAGCACGCACTCGTCGTCGTAGACGCCATAGGTCGAATAGGTGTCGTATCCGCCGAGGTAGTAGGGATACCAGACGCCGCCGCGCCAGTGGCCGCGCCCGTGATGATGGCGGCGGCCGCCGTAATACATGGATTGCGAACTGTCGTAGCGCCGCGGCGCGGCGCCGGCCCCCGGCCATGCGCGCGGCTGGCGCGCAAGCGGGCTCATGTCGGGGCCGCCGGCCCGCGGGCCATGCGCGGCCGGCGCGCCCACGTAGTCGCGAACGCGCGGCGCGGCATAGACGCCGCCCTGCGCAGCCTGCGGAATGTGGGCCTGCGGAACGACGACCGGCGCGGCATTGATATGCGGCGCAGCATTGATGTGAGGCGCCGGCATGGGCGCGGCCGGCGCGGCGATCGTTCCGCCCGCATGGCCGCCGAATCCGCCGACGACCGCCGTTCCTCCCCCGATCGCCCCTCCGCCGCCGCCGACATGGCCCGCCGTCACGGGCGCGCCTATCTGCGCCAGCGCCGGCGCCGTGGCCAGGCCGGCGACGAGCGCCGCCGTCGACAGAACCTTCGTGAGAATGGCAGTCATGGTCGAACCCTCCCGCCTGGAAACGCGAAGCCGAACGCGTCGGTTCCTGTTTCTGGCGTCGGGGCTGTTCTAGGGGTGACGCGCTGAACCGCGGCTGAACGGCGGAGGCGCTGCATTGACCGGCGATTGCGCGCCACTTAGGTTGCGCCGCAAAATCGGCAAGCGATCTCCAAGACCCTCATGACCACCAGCGCCGT
>JBDHTL010000132.1:0-9742 GCA_039808645.1 Rhodoblastus sp.
TGTCGATGGAAAAGGGCGCGTCGACAGCGCCGAGCAGGGGGTCCAGCAAGGGCGCGAGGCGGCGGCATTCTTCTTCCGCCGTGATCGGCGTGTGGCCGGGCCGCGTCGATTCCGCTCCGACGTCGACGATGTCGGCGCCGTCGGCGACAAGTTTCTTGGCCTGCGCGATTGCCGCGTCGCGCCCTACGAACCTGCCGCCGTCGGAAAAGGAATCGGGGGTGACGTTCAATATGCCCATCAGGACGCGGCGCTCGGCGACGATGCGCAGGAATGCGTCGCGTCGCGCCGCCATGCGGGAGGCCGCCTCGTCCTGCGCCATTCCTTCGCTCATCAGACCTTCAACCGCTCCGGATGCATGTCCCCGCAAGTCCGGCCGACGTCGGCGACAGCCGGCTTCGCTTCGCGGGCGTCGAGAAAATCTGCGCCGCGCTATGGATTTCCGCTCGCGCGGGAATGGCATTGCAGGGGCGGCAAGGTCAATCCGCGCCTCGGTCGGGCGCGATGTAGCCGACGTCTTCGGGCGTCCCCTCCAGCGCGCCGCCCTCGGCTCCCGGCCGCCATCCGATCACTGCCTCGATCTTGCGCGCGAGCTCGAAATCCTTGTCCGTGACGCCGCCGGCCGAATGGGTGTTGAGCCGCACTTCGAGCGAGGGATAGGCGAGGATCATTTCGGGATGATGCCAGGCGGCCTCGGCCAGATGGGCGACGGCGCCCGCCGCCAGCAGCGTCGCCTTCCAGTCCTTGGTGCGATAGACGCGCGCCAGCGCGCCGTCGACATGGCGCCAATGGCGGAGCTCGCCGACGAGGCGCGCCGCGATGTCGCTGTCGGAATAGACCTGTTCGCGCTTCGTCGTCATGAGCCTTCTCCGTCGGCGGCCGTGCCGCCTATCTAAGGTCCTGACCGCCGCCAGCAAGGTTGCGCGCCAGCCGCGCTGCGGCCATAGATCGAGGCATGAAGCTTCGGCCCCCGTCTTCCCGCCTGATCGCCGGCGCGGCGCTGTTCGCGGCGCTCGGGCCGGCGCGCGCGGAAATGGCGGTCAACCACTTCGGCTATTGTGCGCCGCCGACGCCGCCGTCCTGCGTGAACGGCGTGGCGGACGCCAGCGAGAAGAAGCTGAAGGCCTGCGAGGACGACGTCGAACGCTACGTGGCGAGTGTTTTCGCGTACCGGACCTGCATCGCGGCCGAGACGGAGCGCGCGGTGCGCGAGGCCAACGCCACGATCCGCAAGATGCGCTGCGCGCGCGACCCCGCCTTCTGCCCGCAGGCGCCGGCGGAGGTCGAGCCCGAGGCGCCAAGGCCGAAGCGCAAGAAGAAATAGCCGGGACCGCCGGCTTCCGGCCGGCTTTCTTTCTGCCGGCGTCCCGGATTGCTCCCGCAACTCCAATCGTGTTGCATACGCCTCCCCAACGAGACCCGGAATCATGGCCGCACCCAAACCGCCCGCCTTCGAAACGCTGAGCCTGCACGCCGGCCAGCACCCCGACCCTGTGACCGGCTCCCGCGCGACGCCGATCCACCAGACGACAAGCTACGTGTTCCGCGACGCCGACCATGCGGCGGCCCTGTTCAATCTCGAGGTCGGCGGGCACATCTATTCGCGCATTTCCAACCCGACCGTGGCGGTGCTGGAAGAGCGGCTCGCGGCGCTCGAAGGCGGATCGGCCGCCGTGTGCACGGCGAGCGGACAGGCCGCGCTGCATCTGGCGATCGCGACGCTGCTCAACGCCGGCGACCATATCGTGGCGTCCGCCTCGCTCTACGGCGGCACGGTCAACATGCTGGCGCAAACGCTGCCGCGCTTCGGCATCACGACGACCTTCGTCAAGCCGCGCGACCACGCAGGGATCGAGGCCGCGATCACGCCGAAGACGAAGCTCGTGCTCGGCGAGACCATCGGCAATCCCGGCCTCGAAGTGCTGGACATTCCCGCCGTCGCGAAAATCGCGCACGCGGCCGGCCTGCCGCTGATGATCGACAACACCTTCGCCACGCCATACCTCTGCCGGCCCTTCGATCTCGGCGCCGACATCGTCATGCATTCCATCACCAAGTGGATCGGCGGCCACGGCATCGCCATCGGCGGCGTGGTGATCGACGGCGGGCGTTTTGACTGGCGCAAGTCGGGCAAGTTCCCGACCATGACCGAGCCCTATGCCGGCTACGACAAGCTCGTCTTCGCGGAAGAATTCGGCCCCATCGCCTTCGCCATGCGCGCGCGCGCCGAAGGCCTGCGCGATTTCGGCGCGTGTCTTTCGCCCACGCACGCCTTCCATCTGCTGCAGGGCGTCGAAACCCTGCCGCTGCGCATGGACCGGCATGTGGCGAACACGGCGGCGATCCTCGCCTTCCTGCAGAAGAACGACGCCGTCGCCTGGACCAACCATCCGACGCTGGAATCGCATCCGGATCATGCGCTGGCGCAAAAACTGCTGCCGAGAGGCGCGGGCTCGATCGTCACCTTCGGCGTGAAGGGCGGGCGCGAGGCCGGCCGCAAGTTCATCGAGGCGCTGCAGCTCGCCAGCCATCTCGCCAATGTCGGCGACGCCAAGACGCTGGTCATTCATCCGGCCTCGACGACGCACCGGCAGATGAACGCCGAACAGCTCGCCAAGGCCGGCGTCGGCGAAGACATGATCCGGCTTTCGGTCGGCCTCGAGAATACGGCTGACATCACAGGCGATCTCGCGCAGGCCCTGCGCTTCTCGCAGAAGGGTTGAGCGATGGACATTTCGATCGGCGGAAAGAACGTTCACGCCTCGACCGGCGGCGTTCCCTTCGATGCGCTCCGGCCCGTCGTCGTCTTCCTGCACGGCGCGGGCATGGATCACACCGTCTGGTTCCTGCAATCGCGCTGGTTCGCCTATCGCGGACGCGCCGTGCTGGCGCTCGATTTTCCGGGCCACGGCGGCTCGGACGGGCCGCTGCTGTCATCGATCGAAGACATGGCGGATTGGGTCGCGCAAGTGCTCGACCAGCTCGGCGTGAAACAGGCCGCCGTCGTCGGCCACTCGATGGGCGCGCTGGCGGCGATCTCGTTTGCCGCGCGCCATCCCGCCAAGGCGCGCGCGCTCGGCCTTGTCGGCGCGGCGCTGGCCATGCCCGTGTCGAAGGACCTTTTGGGCGCAGCGGCGGCCGGTCATCACGACGCGATCGACATGGTCAATCTCTGGGGTCACGGATTTCACGCGGGAATCGGCGGTTGCGAATGGCCGGGCGTGTGGATGACCGGATCGAGCGAGGATCTGCTGGAACGCGCGGACAAGGGCGTGCTGTCGAACGATCTTGCCGCCTGCAACGCGCATCAGGCGGTCGCGGAGAATGCCGCGAAGATCGCCTGTCCCGCGCTGGTCGTGCAGGGCTCGCGCGACATGATGACGCCGCTGAAGGGCGCGCGCGCTTTGGCCGCCGCCATGCCGAAGGGATCGATCCAGGTCGTGCAGGGCGCGGGGCACATGGTGATGATCGAACGCGCGACCGAGACGCTGGAGGCGTTGGCGGCGGCGGTGTGAGGGGGCGCCGCGCCCCCTACTTCGCCGTTTCCTTCAGCGCCTCGTCGCGCAATTCGCGACGCAGGATCTTGCCGACATTGGTCTTCGGCAGCGTCTGGCGGAACTCGATGTGCTTGGGACGCTTGTAGCCGGCGAGATTGGCCGCGGCGAATTCGCTGAGCTGCTGCTTGGTCACCGGGTTCTTCTGCACGACGTAGAGCGCGACCTTCTCGCCGGAGCCCTCGTCCGGCAGGCCGACGACCGCGCATTCCAGCACGTCCGGATGTTCGGCCATCGCCGCCTCGACCTCGTTTGGATAGACGTTGAAGCCCGAGACGAGGATCATGTCCTTCTTGCGGTCGACGATGCGCAAATAGCCGTCGTCGTCCATCGTGCCGATATCGCCGGAACGGAAGAAGCCGTCCGCCGTCATCGCCTTGGCCGTTTCGTCCGGCCGGTTCCAGTAGCCCGCCATGTTCATCGGCGCGCGGATCGCGATCTCGCCGGGATCGCCGTGCTTCACCTCGGCGCCGTCGTCGTCGAGAATCATGATCTCGACGCCGGGCATCGGCAGGCCGATCGTGCCGGTGAACTTGTCCGAATCGACGCGATTGCAGGTGACGCCCGAGCAGGTCTCCGACAGGCCGTAGCCTTCGACGATCGGGCAGCCGGTGATGGCGAACCATTTCTTGGCCACCGCTTCCTGCACCGCCATGCCGCCGCCGTTGGAGACGGCCAGTCCCGAGAAATCGAGCTTGGGGAAATCCGGATTGTTGACCAGCGCGTTGAACAGCGTGTTGACCGCCGGGAAGAGGTTGAAGCGGTACTTGCGCATCTCCTTCACGAGGCCCGGAATGTCGCGCGCATTGGGAATGAGCACGCACATGCCGCCGACCCGCAACGCAAGGAAGGCGACCGAAACCAGCGCGAAGACGTGATAGAGCGGCAGCGCGCAGATCGCGATGATCTGCCCCTTGAGCTTGCCGGCGGACATGGCCGGCTGCAGCCAGGCCTCCGACGCCAGAACGGCGGCGAGCAGCGCGCCGTGCGTCAGCACCGCGCCCTTGGAGACGCCGGTCGTGCCGCCCGTATATTGCAGGATCGCGATGTCCTCGCGCTTCAGGCTCGCCGGGGTGAACGGCTTGCCCGCGCCTTCCGCCAGCGCCGCCTTGAACGTCGTGTGGCCGGGCAGGGACCAGGCCGGCACCATCTTGCGGCGCACGACGAAATTGACGATCGCCCCCTTGGGGAAGCCGAGCATGTCGCCCATGCTGGCGACGACGACGTGCTTCACCTGCGTCTTGGGCAGGGCTTCCTGCAGCACGGAGGCGAAATTCTCGAGCACGACGATCGCGAGCGCGCCGGAATCCTTCAGTTGGTGCTCGAGCTCGCGCGGCGTGTACAGCGGATTGACGTTGACCGCGATGAAGCCCGCGCGCAGCACCGCCGCCAGCGCCACCGGATATTGCAGGACGTTGGGCAGCATGATGGCGACGCGGTCGCCCTGCTTCAGGCCGCGCGCCTGCAGCCATGCGCCGAAAATCTTCGACTGCCGGTCGATGTCGCCGAACGTGATCGCCTTGTCCATGCAGACATAGGCCTTGTCGTTGGCGTGTTTCCTGAAGCTCTCCTCGAACAGCGCCGCCAGCGACGAATAACCGCTCGTGTCGACCTCGGCCGGTACGCCCGGCGGGTAGCTCTTCAGCCAGATCTTGTCCATACAATCCTCCCCGCGGCTCTTCGCCCGCACACGGTTTACTTATAGACCATCTGCGCCCGTCTGTCTCGACGGCAGATCAAACCAGCGCGAACATCGGCACATTCTGCTCATTTTCGGCAGGCTTGAAGACGACCTTAACCCGGGCGCCGATCCGGATGGAATCGAAATCGGAATCGACGATGTTGGACATCATGGTCGGCCCGGCGTCGAGCCTGACGAAGGCGATGGCGTAGGGCTCGGCGGCCCGGCGCATGATCGAGAAGGAATAGATTTCGCCCTGGCCGTTCGTCTCCACCCATTCCGTCTCGCCGAAGCAGAAGGGGCAGAGCGCGCGCGGATAGAAATGCGGCTCGCCGCAGGCGGCGCATTTCTTCACCAGGAGCTTGCCCGCGTTGGCGGCGTCCCAATAGGCCTGCGTCTCGACATTGGCGGCGGGCGCCGCGATCTTGCGTTGGCCGGTCATCATGCGCGCTCCATCACGAGGACGGCCGCGCCGTGGCGCGTGCCGAGAGAACCGCCGGTGCCGCTGGCGACCGCCAGATCGCAATTCTTCACCTGCACCGCGGGATGCGCTTCGCCGCGCAATTGCCGTACGGCCTCCAGAACCTTGGTGAGACCGCCGCGGTTGGCCGGATGGTTGGAGCAGAGCCCGCCGCCGTCCGTGTTGAACGGCAGCTTGCCGATACCCGAAATGAGATTGCCGTCGGCGACGAACCTGCCGCCCGCGCCCTTCGCGCAAAAGCCCAGATCCTCGATCTGCTTCAGCACCGTGACGGTGAAACTGTCGTAGAAGGAGGCGTATTTCATGTCGGCCGGCGTAACGCCCGCCTCGTCCCACGCGCGGCGGCCGGCGGCCTCGATGCCGGTGTAGCTGAGGTCGATGCGCCCGCCGTCGGTATGCTTGGGCTGCTCGCCGGCGCCGAGAACGTTGACGACCGGCTTCTTAAGCCCCTTGGCGATCTCCGGCCGCGTGACGATGATCGCGCCGCCGCCGTCGGTGATGACGCAGCAGTCGAGTCGATGCAGGGGATCGGCGACGAGCGGCGAGTTCACCACCTCTTCCACCGTCACGACATTGCGCAGCAGCGCATGCGGATTGTGCTGCGCATGATGCGAGGCCGCGACCTTGATCCAGGCGAGTTGTTCGCTGGTCGTTCCCCAATCGTGCATGTGCCGCATCGCCACCATCGCGTACATGTTGGCGATCGTCGGCGCATAGGACTGCTCGAACTGCGCGTCGGGAACCGCGGGCGGCGCGATGCGCGGCGCCGTGCCCGTCGCCATGCCTTCGGAGCGCGGCTTGCCGGCCAGAGTGATCAGCGCGACATTGCATTTGCCGGCGGCAATGGCCTGCGCTGCGTGAGAAACGTGCAGCAGGTAGGACGAGCCGCCGACATCGGTGGAATCGACGTGGCGCGGCTTCAGGCCGAGATAGTCGACCATCGAGATCGGCCCCATGCCCGGCGCGTCGCCGGCGCAGAAATAGCCGTCGACATCGTCCTTCGCGAGGCCCGCGTCCTCCAGCGCGCCCTTCGCGACTTCGGCATGAAGCTGGGCGAGAGACTTGTCCGGCGCGTGCCGGGTGGGATGTTCGTAGATGCCCGCGATGCAGGCCGCTCTCTTGATGCTCATTTCTCTCCGCCGTTCCTTCCCATGCGTCGCTTTGAATGCGATCCTAGCGGCCAGGAGGCGCGACTGCCAATCAGCCGGCGCGCGCACAAGGCATACGGGAGGCGCAGATGACGAGAGCTCTCGGCGGGCTGAAGGTTCTCGATTTTTCCACGACCATCGCCGGCCCCTATTGCGGGCGCCTGCTCGCCGATCTCGGCGCCGAGGTGATCAAGATCGAATCTCCCGACGGCGACGTGCTGCGCGCCCGCCCGCCGCTGCGCAACGGCGCCAGTTCCGCCTTCGGCCAGCTCAACGCCGGCAAGAAGAGCGTGTCGCTCGACCTGAAGAAGCCCGCCGCCCTCGCCGCGGTCCACAGGCTTGCCGAACATGCCGATATCATCGTCGAGAATTTCCGGCCGGGCGTGATGAAACGCCTCGGCCTCGACTACGAGACCCTGTCGAAGGTCAACCCGCGGCTCGTCTTCTGCTCCATGTCCGGCTACGGGCAGACGGGGCCGTGGGCGGAGCGGCCGGCCTATGCGCCGGTCATCCACGCGGCCTCGGGCTACGATCTCGCCCATCTCGCCTATCAGCAGGGCCGCACGCGGCCGGACTTCTGCGGCGTCTTCCATGCCGACGTCGTGAGCGGCGTCTACGCCTATTCCGCGATCACGACCGCGCTCTACCAGCGCGAGACGACCGGGCGTGGCCAGCACATCGACGTGTCGATGCTCGAAAGCATGCTCAGCCTCACGCTCAACGAATTGCAATGGTCGCAATTCCCGGTCGAGC
Organism: Rhodoblastus sp.; assembly: GCA_039808645.1. Taxonomy (GTDB): domain Bacteria; phylum Pseudomonadota; class Alphaproteobacteria; order Rhizobiales; family Beijerinckiaceae; genus JAJXWB01. The sequence continues at coordinate 7,615 of JBDHTL010000132.1, forward strand.
CGCCCTCGCGGCCGATGTTCGGGCCGATGGAGACGAGGGACGGCTATGTGATGGTGGCCGTCGTCACCGAAAAGGCGTTCCGGAATTTCGTCACCGCCGCCGGCCGCGCGGATTTCATCAGCGATCCGCGCTTTGCCGAATATGCGAAGCGCCGCGCGCACTGGGACGAACTGATGACGGAACTGGAAAACTGGTCGCGCACGCTGACGCGCGACGAATGCATCGCCGCGCTCGAAAGCCACGACGTCGCCTGCTCGCCCTATCGCACGGTGGCCGAAGCGCTTGCCGACGAGCAGATCGCCCATCGCGACGCGCTGGCGGACGTGAAGGATTCCGGCGGCGTGTTCAAGGCGCTCAATCCGCCGTTCCGCATGTCGGAGGCCGAAACGCGGGTCGGAGACCACGCCGCCGCGCTCGGCGAACACACGCGCGCCGTGCTGAAAAGCGCCGGCCTGACGCACGACGAGATCAAGGCGGTCATGGGATGAGCGCGCCTCGAACGAAAGCCGCGCGATGAACGCGCTCGCCGTGCTCGCCGCGCTGAGCGGCGTCGTTTCGATCGTCGCCTTCCAGCTCGGACCCTGGTTGCTGGCGGCGGTCACGAAAGCGCTGACGACGATCCTCATCATCGCCTACGCCGCGCGTCGCGGCCGCGGCGACGCCTATGCGCGCGCGATCCTGGCCGGCCTCGTCGCCTCGCTCGCGGGCGACGTGTTCCTGCTCTGGCCGCAGCAGGGCTTTCTGCCCGGCCTGGTCTCCTTCCTCGTCGCGCATCTCGCCTATCTCTATGCGTTCAGCGACGGGCTGAAGCGCGGCTTCGCGCTCGCGCCGGCGGTCGGCTACGCGATCGTCGCGGGTATCGCGCTCGCCTTTCTGTGGGGCAGCGTCCCGGACGCCTTGCGCGCGCCGGTCGCCGTCTATGTCGCCGCCCTCGTCGCCATGGCGGCGATGGCCGCCTCGCGCGCGCTGCGCAGCGCGCCGGAGGAGGCGGGCCTCGCGCGCATCGCGGCGATCGGCGCGGCCCTGTTCCTGATGTCCGACACGATGCTCGCCTTCAACAAGTTTGCCGGCCCGATAGCCTTCGCGAACGTCTTCACGCTTGCGACGTACTGGCTGGCGCAATGGGCGATCGCTTCGTCCGTGCGGCCGGCCGGGCGCTGACCGCCGGCTCGAGTTCCGCGCAAGCCGCGCGAATGTGGCTCATCAGCAATTCGTGCGTCGCCGTCGGGCGCCAGCCGCGCCGGATGGTGAGGCCGATCCGGCGCGCGCTGCCCGGCGTCGGGACGGCGAGCGGCGCCAGCAGCCCCAACGATTGCTCGGTGACGATCTGGTGCTCCGAAATCAGCGTGAGTCGATCCGAGCGCAACAGCGCGCCGCGCACGACGATCAGAGAGCTGGTCTCAATCAGCCCGGGCAGGTTTTCGCGCGCCGCGGACGGAAACATGGCTTCGAAATAATCGCGGGTCGGCGCGCCGGGCGGCGAAACGACCCAAGGGTAAGCCATCAGCTCCGCCTTATCGATCCCGTCGCGGGCGAACAGCGGATGGCCGACGCGCGCGACGACGGCGAGCCGGTCGTCGAACAGGCCGATCTGCTCGATGTCGTCGATCGGCGCGGGATCGCGCAGCGCGCCGATCAGCACGTCGATCTCGCCGTTGCGCAGGCCGTGCAGCAGATCCCGATAGGGCCCGTCGATCACCCGCACATGCACGTTGGGGCGCTCGTTCATCAGCCGATCGATGGCCTCGGGCAGGATATGGCTGCGGGCCAGCGGCATGGCGCCGATGACGAGGCGGCTGGAATCGCCGCCCGACAATTCCGCGACCTCCGCAAAGCCGTGCTCGATCTCGACGAAGGCGAGCCGCGCCTGCTGCGCGAGAAATTGCGCGGGTCGGGTGAGTTCGATCCCGTGGGTGGCGGCCTCGAACAGCGACACGCCGGCGAGCCGTTCGAGTTCCTTCGCCGCGCGATGCACCGAGGGCTGCGACAAGCCGATATTGCGGGCGGCGAGGCTGAAATTGCCGGCCGCGGAAACGGCGATCAGCGCGCGCAATTGCGCCACGGTGATGAGACGGTCGAGGTCGGGCGCCGCGCGGGCGCGGCCGGCGGCGCGCGCGACCTCGCGGGC
>JBDHTL010000133.1:0-9680 GCA_039808645.1 Rhodoblastus sp.
GCGCTCTATTTCGGCATCGGCGCCTATGCGACGCTGCTGCTGTTCACCAAGTTCGGCGTGCTGCCGTGGTTCGGCATGGTCGCGGGCGGAATCGTCGCGGCGCTGGTGGCGGCGGCGGTCGGCTATCCCTGTTTCCGGCTCAAGGGCCATTATTTCGTCATCGCAACCATCGTGATCGCGGAAGCGGGCCTGCTGCTCGTGCTGAACTGGGACTATGCGGGCGCCGCCATGGGCATCGAAGTTCCCGTGCGCGGCGACAGCTGGGCGAAATTCCAGTTCGCGCGCTCCAAGCTGCCGTACTTCTACTTCGCGCTCGGCCTCGCCTTCGTCGCCTGGCTGGTGACCTGGACAATCGAGGATTCGCGCTGGGGCTATTGGTGGCGCGCGGTGAAGGACAATGCGGAAGCCGCCGAAAGCCTCGGCGTCGTCGTGTTCCGCTCGAAGATGGCGGCGGCCGCGGTATCCGCCTTCCTGACCGCTGTCGGCGGCGGCTTCTATGCGCAATTCGTGTCCTACATCGATCCCGAAAGCGTGATGAGCTTCCAGTTCTCGCTGCTGATGGCGCTGCCGGCCGTGCTCGGCGGCATCGGCACGCTGTGGGGGCCGGCGGTCGGCGCCGCCATCCTCATTCCGATCACCGAAGTCACGCGCTCCTATGCGGGCGGCACGGGCAAGGGCTTCGATCTGATCGTCTACGGCCTGCTCGTCATGGGCATCGCGCTCGGACGGCCCGAAGGCATCGTCGGCGCGCTCGCCGCGCGCAAGCGGGCGAGAGCCGCATGAGCGCGCTGCTCGAAGTCCGCGATCTCACGCAGCGCTTCGGCGGGCTCGTCGCCAACGCCGACGTATCGGTCGAGGTGCGCGCCGGCGAAATCCTGGGGCTGATCGGACCGAACGGCGCGGGCAAATCGACGCTGTTCAACGCCATCGCCGGCGTGCGCAGGCCGACGCAGGGACGCGTCGTCTTCGAAGGCCGGGATGTCACCGACCTCGGCGCGCCGGAACGCTGCGCGCTCGGCATCGCGCGCACGTTTCAGGTGGTCAAGAGCTTCGAGACGATGAGCGTCGTCGAGAATGTCATGGTCGGCGCCTTCCAGCGCACGTCATCGTCGCGTGAGGCGCGCGAGAAAGCGCGCAAGGTTCTGGATTTCACCGGCCTCGGCGCCCGCGAAAATGCGATGGCGCAGGAGCTGACGCCGCCGGAAAAGCGCCGGCTCGAAGTCGCGCGCGCGCTGGCGACGGAACCGAAGCTGCTGCTGCTCGACGAGGCGATGACCGGCCTCACGCCGGCCGAGGCGCGGCAGGGCGTCGAACTCGTGCGCACGATCCGCGAGCGCGGCGTCACCATCGTCATGGTCGAGCATGTCATGGAAATCGTCATGCCGCTGGTCGATCGCGCCATCGTGCTCGATCTCGGCCGCGTGATCGCGGAAGGCAAGCCTGCCGACATCGTGCGCGACGAGCGCGTCATCACGGCCTATCTCGGGGAGCGTCACCGTGCTCGCGACGCGTGATCTCTCCACGAGTTACGGCGGGCTGATCGCGCTGTCGAACGCGTCCATCGAGGTGCGGCAGGGCGAGATCGTCTGCGTCGCCGGCGCGAACGGCGCCGGCAAGTCGACGCTGCTCAAGTCGATCGTCGGCATGGAGCGCCCAAGCGGCGGCGCGGTCGAATTTCTGGGCGAGCGCATCGACGGTCTCGCGCCGCATCTCGTGACGAAGCGCGGCATCGCCTATGTGCCGGAAAACCGCCGCCTGTTTCCGCGCCTCTCGGTGGCCGACAATCTGCGGCTCGGCTCCTACCTCTTCCGTGGCGAGAAGGATCGCGAGGCGCCGCTGGAAACCGTCATGACGCTGTTTCCGCGCCTCGGCGAGCGCCTGGCGCAGCGCGCCGAAACCTTGTCGGGCGGCGAACAGCAGATGCTCGCCATCGGCCGCGCGCTGATGACGCGGCCGAAGCTGCTGATGCTGGACGAGCCCTCGCAGGGCATCATGCCGAAACTGGTCGACGAAATCTTCGTCGCCGTCTCCGCCATCCGCAAGGCGGGCACGACGGTTCTGATCGTCGAGCAGCGGCTGACCGAATGTCTGGAGATCGCCGACCGGGCCTATGTGCTGCAGACCGGACGCGTGACCATGAGCGGCACGGCGGCGGAGATCGCCGGCAATGCTGAGGTGCGCAAGGCGTATCTGGGGTTGTAAGGGTGTCGTCCCGGACGGCCGAAGGCCGATCCGGGATCCAGACTCCCGCCTTTGCTCTGGATCCCGGCTCTCCGCTTCGCTTCGGCCGGGATGACAATTCGGGACGTGAAAGCCAATGCCTACAGTCGATCTCAATTCCGACATAGCCGAAGGCTTCGGCGCCTATAGCTGCGGCGACGACGAGGCCATGCTCGGCATCGTCACGTCCTGCAATGTCGCATGCGGTTTTCATGCCGGCGATCCCGAGATCATGGCGCGCACGTTTGCGAGCGCGAAGCAGAAAGGCGTCGTTTGCGGGGCGCATCCGGGCTTTCCGGATCTGTGGGGTTTCGGACGCAGGCGCATTCCGTTCTCGACCGGCGAGATCGAGCGGCTCGTCGCCTATCAGGTCGGCGCCGCGCAGGCGCTGGCGACTTATGCGGGCACGAAGATCGCATATGTGAAATGCCACGGCGCGCTCGGCAATCTCTGCGAGGTCGATCGCCCCGCGGCCGAGGCCGTGGGCCGCGCGATCAGGGCGGTCGATCCGAAGCTCGTCTGGCTGACGATCGCCGCCGGCGAACAGGTGCGCGCGGCCGACGCGGTCGGCCTGCGCGGCGTCGCGGAGATCTTTGCCGATCGCGGCTATACGGAGGAGGGCCATCTCATTCCACGCGGACAACCCGGCGCGATGATCCTCGACCCCGACGAGGCGGCGGCGCGCATGGTGGAGATGGTGAAGGAAGGCGCGATCGTCACGGCCAGCGGCAAGCGCATCGCCACCGCCATCGGCTCGATCTGCGTGCACGGCGACAGCGCCCATGCGGTGGAAAGCGCGCGGCGGGTGCGCGCGGCGCTGGAGGCCGCGGGGGTGAGCGTGCGCGCGTTCGCGGCGGGGTGAGGATGGCGAGGATCGAAGCCGCGCCCCTACCTCCCCTTCATGGGGAGGTCGCCTCGCGCAGCAAGGCGGGTGGGGCCCCAAACGACCTGGCGATGTGCTTGCAGCACTTGCGCAGCGGCTCGGGCCCCACCCGTCGCGCTTCGCGCGACACCCTCCCCATGAAGGGGAGGGAGGGCGCCCGCGATGTCTGATCCCTCTTACCGCCTGCTTAACGCCGGCGAGCGCGCGCTCGTCGTGGAATTCGGCGCGACCGTCGATCCGGCGATCAACGGCCAGGTGCTGGCGCTCGACGCCGCTTTCGTCGCTGCCGATGTCGCGGGCGTGCGCGAGACCGTGCCGACCTATCGCTCGCTGATGATCCACTACGATCCGCTCGTCATCTCGCGCGAAAACCTCGTCGCGCGCATCGCGGCTTTCGAGGCCGCGCATCCCCAAGCGCCGGCGCCGCGGGCGCGCTGGACGTTTCCGTGCTGCTACGATCCGGCGATCGCCGAAGACATTGCCGAACTCGCGGCGCTGGTGAAACTCGACGTTGCTCAGGTAGCGGAAATTCACGCGAGCGGCGCCTATCGCGCCTACATGTATGGTTTTGCGCCGGGCTATTGCTACCTCGGCGGCCTGCCGCGGGAGCTCGCGGTTTCGCGTCGCGCGACGGTGCGCGGGCCGACGCCCGAGAACGCCGTGCTCGTCGGCGGCGGCCTGTCGCTGGTCGCGACCTTCTCCATGCCGACGGGCTGGTATGTCGCGGGCCGCACGCCCGAGCGCATGTTCGCGCCGCATCGCGCGCGACCCTTCCTGGTCGATGTCGGCGACGAATTGCGCTTCGAGCCGATCGACGCGCAGACTTTCGCCGCGCTCGATTCTCGCGCGAAAAGCGGAGAGACGGTCGCGCGGCGCGAGGCGCTGGCATGAGCGCGGTTCTGCGCGTCGTTCATGCCGGTCCGGGCGTCACGCTGCAGGATTCCGGCCGCTGGGGCTATCTGCGCTACGGCGTCACGCAGGCCGGCCCGATGGACGTTCTCGCGCACGAATTCGCCAACCGCATGGCGGGCAACGCGCCGGGCGCGGCGGCGATCGAGGTTTCCGTCGGCGGGCTTGATGTCGTGGTCGAGGAGACGGCGCTGGAGATCGCCGTCGTCGCGCCGGGTTTTCGCGTATCCGGCGCCGGCGCGGGCCTGCCCTCGTCCTGCCTCGTCACGCTGGCGCCCGGCGAAAAGCTCTCGCTCCGCGCCGGCGAAAGCGGCGCATGGGCCTATCTCGCGCCGGCCGGGCGCATCGAGGCGGAGCCGGAACTCGGCTCGCTGTCCATGCATGTGCGCACCGGCGTCGGCGGCGTGGGATTGAAGGCCGGCGACAGGCTGGCGATCGCCGAACCACGCGGGGAAATCGCCGCGCCCCGCGCGCTCGCTGATTTTCGTGCGGCGACCGATGCGCCGATCCGCATCGTCGCCGGGCCGCAGGACGATTATTTCGACGCCGCCGTGTTCGAGCGCTTCCTGACAGGACCGTGGCGGGTCGCGGCGCGCAGCGATCGCATGGCCTATGCGCTCGAAGGGCCGCGCCTCGACCATGCGCAAGGTTTCAACATCGTTTCGGACGGCATCGTGTTCGGCGCGATCCAGATTCCCGGCGACGGCTGGCCGTTCGTGCAGATGGCCGACCGCGCGCCGACCGGCGGCTATCCGAAGATCGCCACCGTGATCGCCGCCGATCTCGGCCGGCTCGCGCAGATGCGGCCGGGGGCGTCGCTGCGCTTTGCCGCCGTGACGGTCGAAGAGGCGGTGGACGCGTGGCGGCAGGCGCGGGCGGCGATGGAGGCGGCGGGAATCGCGCCGGGCCTCGGCGGTCTGTCGAGCGAGGCGCTGCTCGCGCGCAACCTCGTCGGTGGCGTCGTCTCCGCGCACGGCTGGCCTGACTAGTCGTGCTTTAACAAGCCGTTAACCATAGATCGCGAAAGTGGGCCGCTGGGATCAACGAGAGCGCGGCGCCGCCATGGCCGAACCGGATACCGCGAAAATCAACGCCGTCGATCGGCAAACCGACAGCGCCGGAGGCGTCGCGGGCGACGCGGCGCTGAAAGCGATCGCGCATCTGCAGCAGGTGGCCGAGACATTGGCCTCCGACGCTGCAAAACTCGCCGAAAGTAAGCCCGAGAGCCCGGCGCAGAACGCCGACCCTCGCCCTGAGGAGCGCCTGGAAGGCGCGTCTCGAAGGGCGGCCGGATCCTGTGACTCCGAAAGGGGGTCCGGCACGTCGTTGACGGCGCCGGCTCGGCATGAGGGTTCGCAGGAGACGAAGGCGAAGAAGATTGCCGCCGAACGCGCGGCTGAGGCGTCGAAGGCCACGGCCGTCGCCCCGCGGGGCGAGAATTGGCGCGCGCGCCTGCACGGCCGGTTCGAGCATGTCGCGTGGTCGCAGGCGGCGGCCGCCGCCGCGCTGACGCTGGCGGTCGCGGGCGGCGCCTATCTTGGGCTCATGGACTACCTCGATCGCAAGGAAACCCAGCGCATCGCCGCCGAGGAGGCGCTTCGTCATCCCTCGGAGACGCTCGCCGAGCGGGAGATGCGCGGCAAGATCGCGGAGCTCCAGCTCGAACTGCAGGGCATGCGCGGGCAGATGAACAAGATCGCCGCGGATGCGCGTCTCGCGCAGACGCAGTCCGCCGCCGGCGCGGCCGCGTCGCAGGCGGTCGCGCGCGTCGAAAAGCTCGAGAAGGAACTGGCGGCCAAGCTTGACGGCCAACTCGCCCGAGTCGAGCGGCTGGAGCGGATCGCGGCCGATCCGATCGTCACGTCATCGATCGGCAGGGACCAGAAGGGCCAGCCCACCTCGGCCGCCGGCGCGCCGGCGCCGGTTCGGCAGGGCCTGCGCACGCCCGACCCTTCGATGAAGCCGAACACGTTCGTGCTGCGCAGCGTCCGCAACGGGTTGGCGATGGTGCAGACCAGCCGCGGCATGCTCGAGGTCGGGCCGGGCGACGTCATCCCCGGCGTCGGCCGCGTGCGCGCCATCCGGCGGATGGACGGACGCTGGGTGCTGGTGATGCACGACGGCTATATCGATCAGGAAGACGAGTGAGGCCCGCTTCGCCGCGCTTTTGCCGCCGCGCGCTATTTGCTATTGCAGCGCAAAAGCGGATGCGGAGCACAGCCGATGATCGTCGTCGAAGAACTCAATCTGGATGAAGTGAAGCAGGGCCTGGCCGACGGCTCGATCGCGCTCGTGGATGTGCGCGAGGACGACGAATGGGCGGCCGGCCATATTCCAGGCGCCGTCCATAACGCGCTCTCGCGCCTCGACCTTGCCGCGCTGCCGAGCGACAAGCGCGTGGTCTTCTACTGCCGCTCCGGCCGGCGCACGCTGCAGGCGCTGGAGATCGCGCAGACGCGCGGCCGCCCGGACGTGAAGGCGCATTTCGGCGGCTCCTGGCTCGCATGGACGGCCGCCGGGGAGCCGGTGAAGACTCCGTAGGCTTGCTCAGCCGGCAGTCGAGCGGCATTGCTCGAATGCGTCTTGCGAAAGACCGGCTTCCGCTTGCTCGTCGTGCTTCCTAGCCGGTCAGGCCGGCGAGCCGCAGCAGGACGCCCGCCGTCGCCGCGCCGGCGAGCGTGGGGAACATGCCGAGCTTGAGCCGGAACACGGCGACGGCCGCGCCTGCGGCGAGCGCGAGCGCCCAGCCGTCGAGGGTGGCGAAAACCGGCGCCTCGAAATGCAGGCCCCAGCCGCGCACCGGCGCCGTCGCGCGAAAGATTGCGTGGATCGCGAACCAGATCGTCAGGTTGAGGATCACGCCGACGACCGCCGCCGTGATGGCCGAGAGCGCCCCGGACAGCGCGACGTCGCCGCGCAGCCGCTCGATGTAGGGGGCGCCGGCGAAAATCCAGAGGAAGCAGGGCGCAAAGGTCGCCCATGTCGCCGCCAGCCCGCCGAGCGCGCCGGCCACGAGCGGCGGCAGGCCGCCGGGATCGCGGAAGGCGGCGAGGAAGCCGACGAATTGCAGCACCATGATGAGCGGGCCGGGCGTGGTCTCGGCCATGCCGAGGCCGTCGAGCATTTCCGGCGCGCTCAGCCAGTGGAAGCGTTCGACCGCCTGCTGCGCCACATAGGCGAGCGCGGCATAGGCGCCGCCGAAGGTCACCATCGCCATTTTCGAAAAGAAGGTTGCGATCTGGCTGAAGACGTTCGCGCCGCCGAGCAACCCCACGAGCAGCGCCACCGGCGCGAGCCAGAGCGGCAGCCAGACGGCGAGCGTGCGCAGCAGTCTCGCAAGCGAGGGCCGCGCGTGGTCGGGCGTCGCGTCGCCGAGCAGGCTTTCGGCGACTTCGCCGCCGCCCGCGCCGCGCGCGCCGCCGCCTGCGAAGGCCGGATGGCCGGCGCGTGCGCCGACGAAGCCCAGAAGGCCCGCCGCAACGATGATGAGCGGGAAGGGCGCGGCGAGAAAGAAAATGCCGACGAAGGCGGCGAGCGCGACGGCGCGCAGCGCATTGTTGCCCAGCGAGCGCTTGCCGAGGCGCAGGAGCGCCTCGACGACGATGGCGAGAACGGCCGCCTTGAGGCCGAAGAAGAAGGCGGAGACGAGCGGAACCGCGCCATAGAGCGCGTAGACGACGCTCAGCGCCATGATCGCGACGACGCCGGGCAGGATGAACAGGCCGCCGGCGATCAGCCCGCCCGCCGTCCGGTGCATCAGCCAGCCGATATAGGTTGCGAGCTGCTGCGCCTCGGGGCCCGGCAGCAGCATGCAATAGTTCAGCGCGTGCAGGAAACGCGCATCGGAAATCCAGCGCTTCTCCTCGACGACGATGCGATGCATGACGGCGATCTGGCCGGCCGGCCCGCCGAAGCTGAGCGCGGCGACGCGCAGCCAGACGGGGAAAGCCTCGCGCAGGCTGACGCCGTGGGCAGGGATTTCCGGCGATGTCGTCGATGTCATGCGGCGCCCCGAAGCGCCGTCATGTGGCCGGGGCGCGCGCGCCCTGTCAACGCGCGCGCTTGCGGCCTTCAATCCGCCTTGCGCTCCGTCAGTCCGACCCAGAAGCGGCGGCGGTCCGAACGCCTGAGCACGTCGATCGGAATGGTCCGGCCGATCTTGTCGGCGCCGAGCAGGCGCACGATGTCGTCGGCGCCGGCGACGGCCGCGCCGTCGATCGTCAGGATGATGTCGCCGGTCAGCATGCCGGTTTCGCTCGCCGGGCCGCCTTGTGCGATCGCCGTCACCACCGCGCCCGTCGTCTGTTCGAGGCCGAGCCGCAGCGCGACGCGTCGGGGCAGGGGAACAGTGCCGGCGCCGATGCCGAGGTAAGCGCGCCGCACTCGGCCGTGGCGCACGATCTCGCCCAGCACGAATTGCGCGGTATTGGCGGCGACCGCAAAACAGATGCCCTGCGCGCCCATGATGACGGCCGTGTTGATCCCGATCACCTCGCCGGCGCTCGACACCAGCGGCCCGCCGGAATTGCCGGGATTGAGCGCGGCGTCGGTCTGGATGACATCGTCGATCAGGCGGCCGTTCCTGGCGCGCAAGGAGCGGCCGAGCGCCGAGACGACGCCCGCCGTCACGGTGGCGTCGAAGCCGAGCGGATTGCCGATGGCGATGGCGATCTGGCCGGGTTTCAGCGCACGAGAATCGCCCAGTCTGGCGGCGGGCAGCTTTTCGTCGGCGTCGACGCGCAGCAGCGCGAGATCGGTGTCGGGATCGTCGCCCAGCACGCGCGCCGAAAACACGCGGCCGTCGAGCGTCGTGACGCTGGCGCGCCTGCCGGCCGACATGACATGGCTGTTGGTGAGCACGAGTCCATCAGGCGAGACGATGACGCCGGAGCCCGAGCCCGCAGCCTTGCCGTCGCCGCGGGCGAGATCGATGCGCACGACGCTGGGGCCGACGTTTTCGACGACAGCGGACACGGTGCGCGAATAGGCGTCGAGCAGGGGCGCGTCATCGGCGTGCGTACCGACCTTTGTCGTGGGGCGTTCGAGCGGTTCGTCGTCGAGGATGAACTGGGTGTGTATGTCGAGCATGTGTGCTCCGTGGGATTTTGCGAGGCGCGGCTCGGCCCCCTCCCTGACCCTCCCCCGCTCCGCGGGAGAGGGGATGGCCGGCGCCCGCGGGCAACCAACTTCATGAAGCGGGCGCTGCTCCCCCTCTCCCGCTTGTCGAAGTCGGCTGTTGCCGACTTCGCCAGATACGGGGAAGGGCGGGGAGGGGGCCAAGCGGCAGCGCCGCGTTTTCGTCTCAGGCGAAGCGATATGGGAATGCGCGGCGCGCATTTCAAACCCGGCGGCGGCGCCCATTGATCGTCGCGCGCTTTCGTCCGACAATCCATTCATGCGGGCGGCAGACCCGTCGGAGGAAATCTCATGAAAGCCACCACCACGGCCTTCGGCCTTGCTCTCACGTTGACGCTCGGCGCGGTCCCGGCGCTCGCGCAGAAGGCCTATGGGCCGGGCGTCACGGATACGGAAATCAAGTTCGGCAACACCATGCCCTACAGCGGGCCGGCCTCGTCGCTCGGCACGGTCGGCAAGATCATGTCGGCCTATTTCGCCATGATCAACGAGAAGGGCGGCGTCAACGGGCGCAAGCTCAACATGGTGTCGC
>JBDHTL010000134.1:0-9636 GCA_039808645.1 Rhodoblastus sp.
TCCAAAGGGTCCGGTCGGGATTCTGCCGTTCGTCCTTTGCGCCCGGAAGCGGCCATCGCTTCCGCGAGTCGGGAAAACAGTTTCCCACTGCTTCGTCGGTTGCTCTGGATTCCCGCTTTCGCGGGAATGACACGGCTGTATTACGATGGATGGGCAGGAAACGCCCTCACACCCCCATCAGCGCCATCACATGCGCGGCCGCCGACCGCGACAGGCCCTCGAGGCTGTAGCCGCCTTCGAGCAGGCTCACCACGCGCCCCTGCGCCTTGCGCTCGGCTATGTCCATCAGCTTGCGCGTCGCCCAGGCGAAATCGGCTTCCACCAGCTTGAGATTGGCGAGCGGATCGAGGCGGTGGGCGTCGAAGCCGGCCGAGATGATCACGAGATCGGGCGAGAAGGCTTCGATGCGCGGCAGGATGGCGATTTCCATCGCCTCGCGGAACATGTCGGAATCGGCGCCGGCGTAGAGCGGCGCATTGACGATATTGTCGTGCTCGCCGCGTTCGCTCACCGCGCCGGTGCCGGGATAGGCCGGCATTTCGTGCGTCGAGGCGTACATGACCGTCTCGTCGGACCAGAAGATGTCCTGCGTGCCGTTGCCGTGGTGGACGTCGAAATCCATGATCGCGACGCGCTCGGCGCCGTGGACCTTCTGGGCGTGGCGGGCGGCGACCGCCGCATTGTTGAAGAAGCAGAAGCCCATGGGCGTCGCGCGCTCGGCGTGATGGCCCGGCGGGCGCATGGCGACGAAGGCGTTGGCGACAATCCTGCGCATCACCTCGTCGACCGCCAGGCACGCGCCGCCGACCGCGCGCATGGCGGCTTCCAGCGTCGCCGGGCACATGGCCGTGTCGCCGTCGAGCTGCACGAGCCCTTCGGCCGGCGCGGCGCGTTCGAGGGCCGCGAGATAGGCCTCCGGATGCGTCCGCAGAATCGCTTCGCGGTCGCCGTAGGGCGCCTGTTCGCGCAGGAGCGTCTGAAAGCGTTCGTTCTCGAGAATGCGCTCGATGGCCCGCACGCGGTCGGGACGTTCGGGATGGTCTGGGCCCATGTCGTGCGCGAGAGACGAGCGATGCGAGACGAATAGCGTGCTCAATGGACCTCTTCCATCCCAGATCGTGGACGATTTCCCGCCGTCCGGCCGAACCGACGGCTGAGATTTGCCAGAAGCATCGCGCCCGGCGAAAGTCCTGTCCACCCCGACGTGTGTCGTAAAATGGCAACAGGACGTCGCTTTCCTCCGCCATGTGGCGACGCGAGGAAAGAATTTCGTAACGATTGCGATGAATATGGTAATCAATCGCCTAATGGCCTTGATCGGCCTCAATTCCATTTTGATTCAGCCGGGACGGACAGGATGAGACTCGCTTTCGCCGCAATCGCGGGCGCGCTTCTTCTCAGCGGATGCAACGCCAATTACGCACGCGTGCCGGATCCGAAACTCTCCACGCGCGACGCCGATCTCGTCGCGATGGTTCCGCGCTACGAAGTCGACAGCACCTACAACCGCTACGAAGTGGACGATCCGACCGGACAGCCCCCCGGCACGGTCGTGGTCGATACGCGCTCCAAGTACCTGTATTTCGTGCTGCCGAATCGCAAGGCGATCCGCTACGGCGTCGCCACCGGCGCCGAGGCCTTCGGCTGGACCGGCACGGCCCGCATCGGCTCGCTGCAGGAATGGCCGCGCTGGCATCCGCCGGCGGACATGATCCAGCGCTGGCCGCACCTCAAGCCGGTGGTCGACGCCGGCGGCCTGCCCGGCGGCGCGGACAATCCGCTCGGCGCGCGCGCGCTCTATCTCTACCAGGGCAACAAGGACACGCTGTACCGCATCCACGGCACCAACGAAGAGGACAAGATCGGCCAGTCCGTTTCCTCCGGCTGCATCCGGATGCGCAACATCGACGTGATCGACCTCTACAATCGCGTGAAGATGAACTCGAAGGTCGTGGTGCTGTAAGCGTCCCGACGCTTCGGAAAAAAGGGCGCGGCTTTGGTCGCGCCTTTTTTATTCGCGACGCGCGGCGCCGGCGTCCAGTTCTCCGCCCGGGACGGCTTTCGGATTCCCGATCGCCCGGCTGCGGCGGGCGTCGGGAACGCAGCCGGAGTCACGCGGTCGCGACGGGCGGACCGGAAATCACGAGATCCACGACCTCGGGCGGACGCATGAAGCGCACGGGCGCGATCGACGTGCCGAGCCCCGCCGAAATGACGATGTGCCGGTCGCCCGAGACGAGATGGCCGTAGACCAGATCGCTGCCGAAGCGGCGGTTGGCGGTGACGGGGCCGACAAAGGGCAGGTTCACCTGCCCGCCATGCGTATGGCCGCAGAGCGTGACGGCGACGCGCTCCGGAACGCGATGAAAGACATAAGGCTCGTGCGCCAGCAGCACGATCGGCGCGGCGTCGCTCACTTGCGCGAGCGCGTCGTCGAGGTCGTCTTCGCCCTTGAAGCGGTGGCGGCCGACGGGATGGGCGAGCTGATCGCCGAGGCCGACCAGCCAGAACGGCTTGCCGTCTTTCGTCAGGCGCAGCGCGTCGTTCTCGAGCACGGAGGCGTTCATCTGCTTCAGCGTCCGGCGGATCGAGTCGGCGCCGTCGCTCTTCGTGCGCGGCAGCGGGCCGTGCCACCAGTCGTGATTGCCGAGAATGGCGTGGACGCCGAGCGGCGCCTCGAGAACGGAGAGCGCCTCGCCCCATTGCTGCGGCAGGACGGGGCCGGTGACCAGGCGATGGCCGCCGTTGAAGTCGCCGAGCAGCACGACGAGATCGGGCTTCAGCGAATTGGCGATTTCCGCGATGCGGCGGATGCGCGAGGGCGGCATCCAGGGTTCGCAGGCGTGGATGTCGGCGATGATCGCGACCCGCAGGTCGAGGCCGGCCGGCCAGGCGCGCGGGGCGATGCGGTAGCGCGTGACATCGAGCATGAAGCCCGGCTCGACCGCGACCGCGTAGCTCGCGAGGCCGGTCGCCCCCAGAAGGAGGCCTCCGGCGCCCTGCAGCAATGCCCGACGGGTGATCATCGACCGAGGCTCCGCGCCGCGCATCGGCCCAGACGATGCGCCGGCTTCGCCCGAGACGATCTCAGGCGGCTATTTCCTGACCCGCGATATAGGCGTCATTGCGGCCTGCGGAAGGCTGCGCGGCGGGCTCGAAGTCGGAAAGGTTAAGATCGAACTCGGCGGCGACGGCGGCGAGGCCGATCTCGCGGTAGATGCAGGCGCGGATTTCCGGCGCGTCGGGCCGGTTGGCGATGGCCTGCAGGAGGATGGTCTGCAACTCGAACATGCGCTTACTCAACTCTGACACTCCGCGCGCCGTCATGGCGTCGGAATGCGAGGATTACGCACGGCGGGTTAAGGGGGATTTAAGGTTACGGGTTGGTTGGCGGGCGGCTCGCCGCGCCTATTCCTTCGTGATGTCCGGCGCGGTCGGGTTCTTCATGCCGACGACGTGATAGCCCGCGTCCACGTGCAGGATTTCGCCGGTGACGCCGCGCGACATGGGCGACAGCAGGTAGACGGCGCTCTCGCCGACTTCCTCGATCGTCACGGTGCGGCGCATGGGGGCGTTGTATTCGTTCCACTTGAGGATGTAGCGGAAGTCGCCGATGCCGGAGGCCGCCAGCGTCTTGATCGGGCCGGCGGAAATGGCGTTGACGCGGATGTTCTGCTCGCCGAGGTCGGCGGCCAGGTAGCGCACGCTCGCTTCGAGCGCCGCCTTGGCGACGCCCATGACATTGTAGTGCGGCATCCATTTTTCCGCGCCGTAATAGGTCAGCGTCAGCATGGAGCCGCCGTCCGCCATCAGCTTTTCGGCGCGCTGGGCGACCGCCGTGAACGAATAGCAGGAGATGAACAGCGAGGTGTTGAAGTTCCTGGCAGTCGTCTCGATGTAGCGGCCGGTCAGTTCGTCCTTGTCGGAAAAGGCGATGCAATGGACGACGAAGTCGAGCTTGCCCCAGAGCTTGCCGACTTCGGCGAAGACCGCGTCGAGGCTCGCCTCGTCGGTCACGTCGCACTGGCCGACGACATGGCCGCCCAGTTCCTGCGCCAGCGGCCGCACGCGCTTCTCCAGCGCCTCGCCCTGGTAGGTGAAGGCGAGTTCGGCGCCGGCGTCGCGCGCGGCCTTGGCGATGCCCCAGGCGATCGAGCGCTGGTTGGCCAGACCCATGATCAGGCCGCGCTTGCCGGCCAGCACGCCCGCGATCGTGGGAACTTGGGGTGTCGTTTGCGAGGTCATTCTGTCCGACCGGAAAAGGCTGGGGCGCAGGACGCCCGTCATGCCCGCCGTTTAATGGTCGCCGTGCGCAAGCGCAAGGGCTGGCGGGGATCGCGGTCGCGCGGCGCCGTCGGGCGTCGGGGCAATCGCGGAAAGTCGGCGCCCCCGCTCCACGGGCGCACGAATCCACTGGCGCCGGCCGGACCAGCGTCCTATCCTTAACCAGTGGTTGCCGCGCGCGGCCTCTGGCGCATCTGAACATGTCCGAAGAACGCAAATCCACGCCGCACAGCGAGGCGCTGCACGAGGGCGCCCCGGAGCTTCGTCGCTTCGCGCGCGCGCTGGTCGGGCCGGTCTCGACCCGCACTGCCGACACGCTGGCGCAGACCGCCACGGCGCGGATCGCCGCTTCCGACCGTCTCGCCGGCGACCCGCTCGAACGGACCTTCGCCGAAATCGTCCGGCTCAACCGCCGGCGAGTGCGCGAGCGCGGCCGGGCCTCGGAGCCCGCCGAGGCCGTCGGGGCCGAGGCCGAGCGCCGGGACGTGTCGATGGCGGGACAGATCGCCGTCATGCCGCTCGACGAGCGTGAGGCCCTGCTGATCGTGGCCCTCGCGGGCTACGGCTACGAGGCGGCCGGCCGCATTCTCGATCTGCCCGTTTCCAGCGTCGTCTCGCGGCTCATGCGGGCGCGCGCGAGGCTCGACGGCGCCAAGCCCGGCGTCGCGCCGCGCAGCGGCCATCTGCGGGTGGTGAAATGACCGGCGGAAGCCGCGTCAGCGAAGCCGAGCTCCACGCCTTCGTCGACGGACAGCTCAGCGACGAGCGCGCCCTCGCGGTCGCCGTGTGGCTCGCCGAACATCCGCGCGACGGGCTGCGGGTCGACGGCTGGCGGATGCAGAACGACGCGATCCAGCGCGCCTTTCCGGCCCCGGCGCGCGAGCGCGTGACGCTCGCCTTCCGCGCCCCCGAATCCGACGCGCCCCTGACCATGCCGGCGACCCCGGCGATCGAGGTCTACCGCGCGCGCCGCCGTCGGAGGCATACGCTGTCGCTGGTCGCCGCCTTCGCCGCCGGCGCCCTCGCCGCCGGGGCGATGGCGGTCGGCGCGCACCGCATGACGGCCCGGCCGGCCAATCCCGAACCGATCTTCGCGGACATCACGACCGCCTCCGACGAATTCGCCCGGCGCGCGGTCGAGGCCTGGCAGACCTACGCCCGGGACAACGGGCGGCCGGTCGAGGTCGAGGCCCGCGACATGGCGGCGCTGGCGAAATGGCTGAAGGACCGGACGAAGCTCGAGCGCCCGCCGGCGATCGGCGACGCCCGGCTGATCGGCGGACGCGTGCTGCCCGGCCACGGCGAGAACGCCGCCTTCCTTCTCTACCGGCTGGGCTCGGGCGATCTCGTCGCGCTGCTGGCGGAGCCCGGCGCGCACAGCCCGGGCGCCTATGCCGCCAACGGGCTCGCGGCGCGGTCGTGGAGCCGCGACGGTTTCGATTACGCGGTCGCCGGAGCGGTGCCGGAGCGCCGGCTCGATTCGCTCGCCATGGAGCTTGGCCGCCCGCTCTGAGACGCGGCCGCCAGCGCAAGATCTCGGCGGACCGTCAGCCCATGGCCTTGCGCGGGTCGTAGGCGCGCTGGTCGCGCCAGCGGCGCATCAACGCCTCGAAATCCGGATCGGCGTCGTCCGGCAGGACGATCTGCAAGGTCACATAGAGATCGCCGCGCGTTCCCGTCGCCGATTCGAGCCCCTTGCCGCGCAGGCGCAGGCGCCGGCCGGACGACGATCCCGCGGGAATGGTCAGTTCGACCTTGCCTTCGAGCGTCGGCGCGTCGACCTTGCCGCCGAGCGCCGCCTCGTAGAGCGTGACAGGCAGGTTGAGCCTGAGATCGCGGCCTTCCACCTTGAACAGCGGATGCGGCGCGAACTTGAGCGTGACGATGGCGTCGCCGGCCTCGCCGCCGTAGGGGCTCGGCTGGCCCTGCCCGCGCAGGCGGATCTGCTGACCGTCCTCGACGCCCCTGGGGATTTTCACCTCGAGCGTGCGTCCGGTCGGCAGGACGACGTTGACCTTGCCGGCGCGCGCGACCTCGGCCAGCGGCACGAGCGCGGTGGCGAGGAAGTCCTCGCCCCTGGGCGCGGGGCCGGCCCGCCCGCCGCCGCGGCCACGACCGCCCCCGAACAATTCGGAGAAGATGTCGCCGGCGCTGAAGCCGCCCGGTCCGCCGCCGCCGAAGTTGAATTCGAAATGTTCGGCCCCGCCCGGCCCGGCCTGCCGCCGGAAGCCGCCCGGCCCGCCTGCGCCGAAACCCTCGAACCCGCGCGGCTTGCCGTCGGCGCCGATCTCGCCGCGGTCGAACTGGCCGCGCTTGTCGGGATCGCCGACGATCTCGTAGGCCGCGTTGATCTCGGCGAACTTCTCCTGCGCCTTGGGGTCGTTCTTGTTCTGGTCGGGGTGGTATTTCTTGGCGAGCTTGCGGAAGGCCTTCTTGACCTCGTCCGCGCCCGCGCCCTTGGAAACACCCAGTACGTCGTAAGGATTGCGCATCATTTAGCCCATTCCGGCCCGGCCCTGACGGCGCCGCGCCCATGTCTTGGCGCTAATTTGGGGACCGGCGCCGCAGTGCGCAAGCGGCCCGCGCGCTCGACCCTCCCCGCGCCGATCCGGTCCGCTATTCCACGTCCAGCGGCGTCGTTCCGGCCGGCTTGCCGTCGGCGCCGAGGCGGATTTTCTCGATCCGCGTCTCGGCCTGCTTCAGAAGTTCTTCGCAGCGCTTCTTCAGCGCCTCGCCGCGCTCGTAGGCGGCGATCGAATCCTCGAGCCCGATGTCGCCCTTCTCGAGCCGGGCGACAATCTCCTCAAGGGCCTTCATCGCCTGTTCGAACGGCATGGCGGAAATGTCTTTGGCGTCGGTCACGTCGGTCTCTCGTCGGTTTTGCCGATTCTATACCACGTCCGGCGCGCCGCCGTCCGCTGGCGCCGGCGGCCGCCGGGCAAAGACGAGCTTCTGGTAGAGGAGCCCGATGCCGATCAGCACGAGGCCGAGGCCGATGAAGGAGAGCGCCCGCATGAGGCCTTCCAGCCCCGCCATGTCGTAAAGGAATATCTTGAGCGTGGCGGCGAGCACGAACAGCCCCGAGGCGATGCGCGCGCCCTGCGTGTGGCGCCAGACGCCGTAGAGCAGGAGCAGCGCGCCCAGCGCCAGCCAGACCGCCGAATAGGCCCAGATTTCCACGTCGCCCGTCGTCTCGCCCTCGCAGATGACGGCGCCGTGAAAGAAGCGCCGGGTCTGCAGGCAGGCGTAGAGGAAGAGCAGCGCCAAAGAGAGCACGCCCGCGCCCGTGACGTACCATTGCGGGCGCGCGCCGCGCGACATGCGCATCAGCACGGCGGCGAGCACGGCCGGCAGGAGATAGGAGATCAACAGCGCGTTGAAGAAGGTTCCGCCCTCGACAATGCGGCACTCGACGAAGGGATTGCGCGCGAAGGCGAGACCTGCCGCCGCGATGAATACGGACAACGCGCCGAACATGATCGACGCGATGTTGAACACCGGGCTCGCGCGCCTGAGATCGAGCCGCGTCAGCACGATGGCGAAAAGCAGCGCCGTCGTGGCGAACAGGCCCTGCTCGATCAGCGAACTCGAGGCTTCGTAGGGATCGCCGCCGTTCAGCGCGTGGCGCGTCTCGAAGAAGACGAGCAGCCCCGCAAACAGGATGGTCAGCGACTGGGCGACACGGACGGGCATGTCCTCGCCGCCGGCAAGGCGCATGCGGCGCGCCGCAAGCCCGAAGGCGAGCGCGGGCACGCCGTAGCCGAACAGCAGCCAGTTGAGGATCGGCGTCGTGCCGAGCGCCTCGCCGACGATGCGCGGCTCCCAGGCGAGGCGGCCCAGCACGACGAAGCCCATGACGGCGACGGCGTAGCGCAGCGCCACGAGGTCGAGCCGTGTCGCGACATAGGCCGCCGCCAGCGCCGCGACGGAAAGGGCGACGGTCAGGACGCCCTTGTCGAAGATGAAGACGAAGCCGAGCGCCAGCGCGGCGAGCGCGGCGGTGGCGAAGGCGCCGAGCGCGATCTTGGTCGCGGGTTCGGCGTCCGTCGTATCGCCGCGCCGGAAATAATGCGCGCCGAGAACGAAGGCGGCCGCCAGCAGGCCTGCGAGCAGCGCGAAGGGCGGGCTCGCCTCGCTGCGCGCCAGCCGCAGATAGACGATCGCAAGGATGGCGAGCGGCGCGACGGCGGCGGCGCCCGCATAGCAGCCGGCGACGAGCATTGGCAGGCGCGGGGCGCTGGCGAGTTTTCGCGCCGAGAAGCCGGCGACGAAGAAGGCGGAGGCGGCGGCGAAAGCCGAGAACAGGCCGCTTTGCAGCGGTTCGTGCAGCGTCGCCAATGTGGACAGGTGGATGGGCTTTTGGCCGTCGCCGGTCCATATCCAGAGAATTGCAGCGGCAAGCGCGCCGGCGACCGGCGCGGCGACGGCGGCCGGCGGCGCGAGCGCGCCGATGGCGGCGAGGCCGGCGACGAGAAGGCCGAGCATCAGCGCCGGCGCCGTCGCAAGGAAACCATGCCCGAAGCCCGAAAGCGCGACGAGCAGGCCGACGCCGGCGAAGGCGGAAAGAATGGCGGCGGCGACCGGATCGACATCGGCCTCCTCGTCCGGCGTCGCGAGATGCGGCAGGAAGGCGATGAAGGTCGCGGCCAACGCAGCCGAGACGAGCGTCTGCGCGAGTGCGGCGTGGAAGAAATTGGCGGAGCCCTGCGCGGCGAAAACCAGCGCCCAGAGGCCCGCGCCGACGGCGGCGGCGACCGCCAGCCACAGCCAGCGCCGCATGCGCGACAGCGCATAGGCCGCGCCCGTGGCGGCGGCGAGATAGAGCACGACCGGCCAGGGGTTGGGTTGCGCCGAAGAAACGAGCAGCGGCGCGGCGAAGGCGCCGACGAGGCCGAGACCGGCCAGCGCCGGGCCATGCAGCGCGGCGGCGAAGATGCAGGCTACCGCAACGATCCCGAGCGCCATGAAGGCGGGCGCAGGTCCTATGAATCCGTAGAGGCCGTGCGCGGCGTAAATCGCGCCGAAGAGCGCGACCGTGCCGGCGGCGGTCAGCACCGCCGGAATCTGCGTCGGCGTTCCCGTCTTTTCGCGGCGGCGCAGGATTTCGCCGGCGGCGACGAGCAACGCGCCGAAGATCAGGCCGAGTACGGTGCGCGCGGCCGGCCCGAAATAGCCCTGCTCGATGGAATAGCGCACGAGCAGCAGGCCGCCGAGCGCCAGCGCGACGCCGCCGACCCAGACGGTCCAGCGCGCGCCGAGACGTTCTTCGAGGCTGCGCGCAGGGGCGGCGGCCGGCGCCGCGGCGGCCCTGTTTTCGTTGGCGGTCGCGCCCCGCCAGGCGAGGCCATCCCA
>JBDHTL010000135.1:0-9621 GCA_039808645.1 Rhodoblastus sp.
CATAGCGCCTCATGGAAAGCCTCCAAAAAAGAAGGCTCTCCATGAATCACGGATTGGCTGATTTGCGAATCCCAGTCGGTCGGCTTCTCAAGCCCCACCAATTTGACGACACGCCCTAGAGATCGCCGGCGCGCAACAGAAAACTCTGATGCGTGTCGATCATGATCTTCTTGCCCTTGCCTTCGCCCGCCGCCTTCTCGTCGAGGGTGAAACTGTCGAAGCGATAGCGCTTCATGCCCCAGGAATCGAAGAAGTAGACCCTGCGGCCCGCGATGCGCTCGATCACCGTCCAATGGTGCCAGGGGTCGCCGAGGCCGACGACCCAGACCGCCTGTCCGTCCGCGCAGGCGTCGAGATCGGCTCGCAGCCGCTCGAAATAGGCTTCGCCTGATTCGAACTTCGTCCGCATCAGCGGCGCTCCCCAGTGCAGCCGCGCCTTGTGCTTCTTCTGCGCCCAGGCGTCGGCGATGCGGAACAGGCGGTAGAGCGTCGGCACGCCCGCCCCCTCCCAGACGATCCTCGGGAACAGGTCCGCGACGCCCTTGCACAGGGTTTCCAGCAGCTTCTCGTCCTGCTTCTCGCTCTGGCCGTACATCAGCTTGCAGGCGTTGAGCGTGGCGTAGATCGAACACAGGCCGTCGATGTCGCCCTGCTCGACCGGCCGTCTGACGCGGCGCTTCTTCATGTCGGCAGGCGCGGGAGATCGCGCTGCCATCGCGCAGGCGAAGCGATCGGCCGGGAGAATTGAAGCGCGCTCATCGCGAAAGACCGGTCTCCACTCTTTCAGTGCGCTCGCTGCAGCCAGACGCGATTGTCGTGGAAGGCCGCGCCGCCGAAGGGCGCCGTGGAATCGTCGCCGGTCAGCACGTTGATGCCATGGCCGTCGACGAACCTGGAATTGGGCCACACGCCTTCCGCGACCAGCACGCCGCGCTGCACGCCGTCGAACAACCGGGCATGCAGCCGCGCCTGCCCGCGCCCATTGCCGAGCATTACGAGATCGCCGTGCGCGATGCCGTGTTCCTTCGCGTCGTCGGGATGGATCATCACTTCCGGCCGCTTTTCGCGCGCCAGCGATTCCGGCGTCTCGGTGAAGGAGGAGTTCAGGAAGTTTCGCGACGGGCTGGTGGCGAGGCGGAAGGGATGGTCCTCGTCCGCCTCTTCCGTCACGGCCCAGTGGTCCGGCAGGCGCGGCATGTCGCGCCACGGCCCCTGCGGCCCGTTGTTCGAGAATGGCGTGCGCGGCCAGTCCGGCTTGAAACGGAATTTCTTGTCCGGCCAGTGGAAGCCGTCGCGATAATGCGCCTTCTCGAACGGCGGCTGCGCGTCGATCCAGTTGACCTTCTCCAGCGCGTCGAGGCCGCCCCAGCCGGAATCCTTCAACGTGCGGTCGATGAGTTCGCGCGGCGTCATGTCGAAGCCGCGATGCTCCGCGCCCACGCGCTTGGCAAGCGCGCAGATGACGTCGTGGTTGGAGCGGCATTCGCCGGGCGGCTCGATCAGCTTCGGGCCGAAGCCGATATATTGATGGCCGCCGCCGGGATAGAAATCGTCGTGTTCGAGGAACATGGTCGCCGGCAGCACGATATCGGCGAGTTTCGCCGTGTCGGTCATGAAATGCTCGTGCACCGCGACGAACAGATCGTCGCGGGCGAAGCCGCGCAGAACCTTGTTCTGGTCGGGTGCGACGCAGGCCGGATTCGTGTTCTGGATGAGCATGGCGGTCACGGGCGGGCCATGATGCAGGGCGTCGGCCTCGCCGGTGAGGATCGCGCCGATGCGGGATTGGTCGAGAACGCGCACGGAGCGGTCGACGACGTCCTGGCCTTCGACCACCATCTGCTTGAGATTGTAGATGGCGCCGTTGTTGTGGAAGGCGCCGCCGCCTTCGTAAGCCCAGGCGCCCGTCACCGAGGCGATGCAGCTTGCGGCGTGCATATTGGCCGCCCCGTTGCGCGAGCGCGAGAAACCGTAGCCGAGGCGAAAGAAGGTGCGCTTCGTGCGGCCGACGAGGCGCGCGAATTCCTCGATCTCGGCGACCGGCAGGCCGGTGATCGCGGAGGCCCATTCCGGCGTGCGCGTCTGCAGATGCGCTTCGAGCTCGTCCGGAACGTCGGTGTACGCGGCCATGAACTCGCGGTCGGCGAAGCCTTCGCGGAACAGCACGTGCATGACCGCGCAGGCGAGCGCGCCGTCCGTGCCCGGCCGCAGGCAGAGCGCGAGATCGGCCTGCTCCATCGTCGCGTTGCGATACACGTCGACGACGACGATCTTCGCGCCGCGCTCCTTTCGGGCGCGGGTCGCGTGGGTCATCACGTTGACCTGCGTCGCCACGGCGTTCGTGCCCCAGATGACGACGCAATCGCTTTTCGCCATTTCGCGGGGATCGGGGCCGGCAAGACGCCCCGTGCCGGCGATGTAGCCGGGCCAGGCGAGATTGACGCAGATGGTCGAGTAGAAGCGCGAATATTTCTTGGCGTGGGTCAGCCGGTTGATGCCGTCGCGCATCACGCGGCCCATCGTGCCGGCGTAATAATAGGGCCAGACGCTCTCGGCGCCGTGGCGCTGCTCGGCCTCCATGAATTTCGCGGCGATCGTGTCGAGCGCCTCGTCCCAGGACACACGCGCGAACTGGCCCGAGCCCTTCGGCCCGACACGCTTCAGCGGATGCGTCAGGCGGTCGGGATGATGCACGCGCTGGGCGTAGCGGGCGACCTTGGCGCAGACGACGCCCGCCGTGTAGCTCTGCGCCTCCGCGCCGCGGATTCGCCCGATGCGGTCGGGGCCGAGCACCTCGACATCGAGGGCGCAGACCGACGGGCAATCGTGCGGACAGGTCGAATAGCGACGTTCGATTCGCGCGCGCGCGTTCATGCTGGCTCCTCGTGCGCATGATCGCCGCTGGAGGCGCCGGCGGCAAGCTCAAGCCAGGGCGTTGGCGACATTGGCGTCCCATTCAAAATAAGCTAGCTAGATCACATGCATGTGGGCGACGGTCCTTGCACCGGACACCGCAGTCGGCGCTGCCAGTCCACGCTGGAGAGGGATTCAACCGTGACGAGCGACGAGGCGCGACTTGTCGAGGATTCGTTTGCGGCGCTCGGGCCGCTCACGCTCGAGATGGGCGCGGCGTTCTACGACAATCTGTTCGAGATCGCCCCGGAGCTGCGCCACCTGTTCGCGCGCGAGACGCACGAGCAGGCCATGCGCTTTTCCCAGGTGCTGGCCTATATCGCCAGCAATCTGAGGGCGCCCGACCGGCTTCTACCGATCGTCCGGGATCTCGGACGGCGCCATCGCGAGATCGGGGTTGCGCCCGAGGCCCATGCGCCGTTCAAGCGCGCGCTGCTGAAGACGCTCGGAGAGACGATGCAGTCGCGCTGGACGCCCGCGCTCGAGGCGGCGTGGTCGGCGACCTACGACATGCTGGCGGACACGATGCTGAAGGCGTGACGTCTCCGGCGCGCCGGCGCTGAGACGCGAAAACGGCCGCGGAGGACCGCGGCCGTCGGAAGATCAGATCTACTTGCGGATCAGCCGACGATTTCGTTGCCCGCAAACCACTGCGCGATTTCGATCGCCGCCGTTTCCGGCGCGTCGGAGCCGTGCACGGAATTCTCGCCCATGTTGAGCGCGAATTCCTTGCGTATCGTGCCGGCGTCGGCCTTCTCCGGGTTGGTCGCGCCCATCACGTCGCGATAGCGCTTGATGGCGTTGTCGCCTTCGAGCACCTGCACGACGACGGGCGCCGCCGACATCTGCTCGACCAGCTCGCCGAAGAAGGGACGCTCCTTGTGGACCGCGTAGAAAGTCTCGGCCTGAGCGCGCGTCATGTGCACGCGCTTCTGCGCGACGATGCGCAGCCCCGCGCCCTCGATCAGGGCGTTGATCTTGCCGGTCAGGTTGCGACGGGTCGCGTCGGGCTTGATGATGGAGAAGGTGCGTTCGGTCGCCATGTCGCTTCTTTCGGTCTCTGGGGAAATCCGGCGCGCTTATAGCTGCGGGCGCGAGGCCGCGCAATTGCGGGCGGGTCTTTGCAAAGCGGGCGCTTGCGTGGCAGCGTCCGCGGCGCGCAAGGAGGCGAGGCAGGATGGCGATACGCAACGACCAGCGACGCAAGGACAGGCCGGACAAGCCGCGCCCCGACAAGGGCAAGTTCCTCATCTACGGACGGCCGACCCTGCGCTGGGACGGCGCGCCCTCGCCGGAGGATTATTACAAGTCGGCCTTCGGCTACAGCGAGGTCCATAGTCTCGACGTCTCGGCGTACGAGGGCGCGACCTTCGTTCACGACCTCAACGACCCCGCCCTGCCCCCGGAACTGGTCGGCCAGTACGATTACGTGTCGATGGGCGGCACGGCCGAGCACATCTTCAATGTCGGCAACGCGCTCTGGAAGGCGGCCGAACTGGTGAAGGTCGGCGGCGTCGTGATCTGCTCCGGACCCGCCAACAACTGGCTCGATCACGGCTTCTACCAGCTCTGCCCGACGCTGAAGTTCGACTATTTCCAGCAGAACGGCTTCGAACTCGGCTCCAGCACGGCGACGCTCTTCAGGCCGGACGAGGACGATTTCCGACGGGTCGTCCCGCTCTATCCGGGCGAGGCGTGGACCCTCAATTACGTGCCCGCGCGCATTTCCCACACGCTGCGCGCGACCAGGCTCGCCACGTCGACGTCGCGCGCGCTGCCGTTGCAATCCATCTATCGGGTCAAGCACAACAACGATTCGATCGCCTGGCGTTTCCGGGCCTCGGCGCCCTACGACGTCGACGACGGCGTGCGCACGACGCCGCCCGGCCATCGCCTAAAGCTCCAGCCCGAACTGATGGCGAGGGTGGACGGCCCCGGACGGGCGCCGATCTGGTCGCATCCCTACGAGGTCGCCGGACGCCCGGCTTCCACCGCCGAGCGGCCGTTCGGCTCCCGCGCCCTGGTCTACGAGAGGAACCGCCTGCTGACGTGGATCGTGTCGGACCAGTCGATGGTCGGGGAGAAGCGCGGCACGTTCCACCACGGCCAGGGCTTCATCTATTTCTCCACGCCCGACGGCAGCGATCCGCGCACGAACAAGCGCGACTACCAGGTCTTCTATCCCGACGCCTACGACGGGCTGAAGCCCTACGCGCCGGCCGAGGCTCCAGGCGCGGCCACGAACTGGCTCGGCCGGATCGCGCGGAAATTGCGCCCGGCGCGAGGATAAGAAAAGTCCACACCGGCCCTTGGGCCGGTGTGGATCGCAATGCGCGAGGAGTCGCGCGTCAGGCCTTGGCCCGCAGGTCGAAACGGTCGGCGTTCATCACCTTGTTCCAGGCGGCGACGAAGTCCTTCACGAACTTCTCCTTCGAGTCCGACTGGCCGTAGACCTCGGCATAGGCGCGCAGCTGGGCGTGCGAGCCGAAGATGAGGTCGACGCGCGTCGCGGTCCAGCGGACTTCGTTCGTCTTGCGGTCGAACGCCTGGTAGACGCCTTCCGAGCCCGGCAGCGGACGCCACTGGTTGCGCATGTCGAGCAGGTTGACGAAGAAGTCGTTCGACAGCGTCTCCGGCCGGTCGGTGAAGACGCCGTGCGTCGCATGGCCGTGATTGGCGCCCAGCACGCGCAGGCCGCCAATCAGCACGGTCATTTCCGGACCGGTCAGGGTCAGAAGCTGCGCGCGGTCGACGAGCGCCTCTTCCCCCTTCATGAACTGCGTCTTCTTCGGGTTGACGTAGTTGCGGAAACCGTCGGCGCGCGGCTCGAGCGGCGCGAAGGACGCGGCGTCGGTCTGCTCCGCGGTCGCGTCGCCGCGGCCCGGCGCGACGGGAACCGTCACGGAGACTCCGGCGGCCTTGGCCGCCTTCTCGATCGCCGCCGCGCCGCCGATGACGATGAGATCGGCGAGCGACACCTTCTTGGCCGAGTCCTTCTGGATCGCCTCGAGCTTGGACAGGACCTTGGCGAGCTCCTCGGGCTGGTTGACGTCCCAGTCCTTTTGGGGCGCCAGACGAATGCGCGCGCCGTTGGCGCCGCCGCGCTTGTCCGAGCCGCGGAAGGTGGACGCCGAGGCCCAGGCGGTCGAGACGAGCTGCGAGACCGACAGGCCCGAGGCGAGGATCTTCGCCTTCAGCGCCGCGATGTCCTGCTCGTTGACCAGTTCATGGTCGACGGCCGGGATCACGTCCTGCCACAGCAGCTCTTCCTTGGGGACGAGCTTGCCGAGATAGCGCGAGCGCGGTCCCATGTCGCGATGGGTGAGCTTGAACCAGGCGCGCGCGAAAGCGTCGGCGAACTGGTCCGGGTTCTCCATGAAGCGCCGCGAGATCTGCTCGTAGACGGGGTCGAAGCGCAGCGACAGGTCCGTGGTCAGCATCTTCGGCACGTGCTTCTTCGTCTTGTCGAAGGCGTCCGGGATGGTGGCGCCGGCGCCCTTGGCGCGCCATTGCTTGGCGCCCGCCGGGCTCGTCTCCAGCTCCCATTCGTAGCCGAACAGGTTCCAGAAGAAATTGTTGCTCCACCTGGTCGGCGTCGTCGTCCAGATGACCTCGGGCCCGCCCGTCACCGTGGCGGCGCCCACGCCGCCCTTCCAGCCGAGGCCCTGGTCCTCGATGTCGGCGCCTTCGGGCGCCGGGCCGAGCACCGACGGGTCGCCCGCGCCGTGCGTCTTGCCGAACGTGTGGCCGCCGGCGATCAGTGCGACCGTCTCCTCGTCGTCCATCGCCATGCGCGCGAAGGTCTCGCGGATGTCGCGGGCGGCGGCGATCGGATCGGGATTGCCGTTCGGGCCTTCCGGATTGACGTAGATCAGGCCCATCTGCACGGCGCCGAGCGGCTCGGCCAGCTGACGCTCGCCGCTATAGCGCTCGTCGCCGAGCCACGTGCCCTCGGGGCCCCAGTACAATTCTTCCGGCTCCCAGACGTCGGCGCGGCCGCCGGCGAAACCGAAGGTCTTGAAGCCCATCGATTCGAGCGCGGCGTTGCCCGCGAGCACGAGCAGGTCGGCCCAGGAGAGGCTGTTGCCGTACTTCTGCTTGACCGGCCACAGCAGGCGGCGGGCCTTGTCGAGGTTGGCGTTGTCCGGCCAGGAATTCAGCGGCGCGAAACGCTGCTGACCGGCGCCCGCGCCGCCGCGGCCATCGGTGATGCGGTAGGTGCCGGCGGCGTGCCAGGCGAGGCGGACCATCAGGCCGCCGTAATGGCCGAAGTCGGCCGGCCACCAGTCCTGCGAATCCGTCATCAGCGCCTTGAGGTCGGCCATGACGGCGTCGAGATCGAGCTTCTGGAATTCCTTCGCATAGTCGAAGTCGGCGCCCATCGGATCGGACAGCCGGGAATTGCGATGCAGCGGCTCGATGCTCAGCGCGTCCGGCCACCATTCCTTGTTGGTCGGCCCCTTCGCGCCGCTGCCGAACGGGCACTTGGCTGCTTTGTCGTCCATCCTCATTCTCCTTTTCACGGGCGTCCGCGACGCATCTCGCAGGGCCAAAAGCGGTCTGTCGCGCGCCCTTCGGCGCCGAATTCACGGGGCACGTTAGTCGCGTTCGCAGGATCGGTGAAATCGATTGAATCGAACAGGCTTATCGTTTTTGCCGATTGAAACGATTGTGTCCATCGGCTATCCCTATGGATCATGAACCTGCGCGACCTACGCTATGTCGTCGCCGTGGCTGAACTCGGGCAGTTCGGCCGCGCGGCTTCCGCCTGCAACGTCAGCCAGCCGACGCTGAGCGGGCAGATTCTGAAGCTCGAGGAAGAACTGGGCGTCCAGATATTCGAGCGCGACGGGCGCGCGGCGCGCGTCAGCGAGCGCGGCGAGGCGATCGTCGCGCATGCGCGCCGCGTGGTCGCGGCGGCCGACGATCTGAAGGCCGCCGCCGCCGCGTCGCGCGATCCGCTCGAGGGCGCCATCCGGCTCGGCGTCATCGCGACCGTCGGGCCCTATCTCGCCCCCTATCTGCTCCCGGTCGCCGCGCGCGAACTGCCGCGCGCGCCGATCCGGCTGGTGGAGGATCTGACGGGCCGCCTGCTGCCGCTGCTCGCGGAGGGGAAGCTCGACGCCGCGATCATCGCGACCGACCCGCCCGGCGAGCGGCTGGAAGAGGCGCCGCTCTACGACGAGGCCTTCTGCCTGATGGCGCCGAGCGCGCACCCGTTGGGGAAGAAGAAGGCGATCGGGGTGAGCGAGATCGACCCGCGCAGCCTGCTGCTGCTCGCCGACGGCCATTGCCTGCGCGACCAGGCGCTCGATCTGTGCGGCCATCCCGACCTCGGGCACGCGAGCGGCGCCGACATTCGCGCGGCGAGCCTCGAAACGCTGCTGCACATGACGGCGGCGGGTTTTGGCGTGACGCTCGCGCCGCAGATGGCGGTCGAGGGCTGGCGGGGCAAGAGCGGGCTAGTCGCGGTGCCGCTGAAGGGCGCGGATGTCGCGCGAAAAGTGCGACTCGTCTGGCGGCGCGGAACGCCGCGCAAGGCCGCGATGCTGGCGCTTGCGGATGTGACGCGAAGGTGTGCAATGAGATCGCGCATGGCTCCAGCAAGACGGCAGTCCCCCGGTGGCGTATCCGCCTGAAATCCCCATTTTGACGAAATGGTGATTCATCTCACGATATCAATCTTCTTTCTAATTTAGAGTATGACTGCCGGAGTATTTCCGTGAGTGTATTGATGGAGGCTGCCATGAAGTTTATATTTGTAGGAGCAACATTGATTTTGTCGGTCTTATCAAATGTCCATAATGTTATGGCGCAATCTCCCGATGAAGTTGCAATAGGGCCGGTTGAGTATAATCAAAATGTAAATGGAGTGAACGTTGCAATATCGTCTACATCATATGTAAAACTTATTACAACAGACAATAAGATATATATACATGCCCGCGTTGTTGGTGATTTAATTGATTTACAACGAAAAATCGGACAAATAGTAGACACATTTAAGCTGCCATCAGAGAACTGCCGAAGTTTTAGCCCAAAAAATCCTGTCGTTTCGATTCCGCGGAAGGAATTGCGAGCCACCGGAAGCGGCGCGCTATTTTCGGTCGGCGGAACGGTTGTTATGTGGCAGTGTCTAGAAAACCCGGCAATTATCACCTTGACATAGCAAGCCGCAACATCTAGTGTTTGCAGCATCGGAGCCTGCCATGTCGCACCTTTCCAACCCCATTTTTCACGACGAATCAGCCGCCCGCGAATGGCTTGAGGCACGGGTTTGGGCCAACGGGCGCGTCTGCCCGCATTGCGGCGTCGTGGACCGCTCGACCCTCATGAAGGGCAAAAGCCATCGTCCGGGCCTCTACCAGTGCAACGCCTGCCGCGAGCCCTTCACGGTCACCGTTGGGACGCTCTACGAGCGCAGCAAAATCCCGCTGCATATCTGGCTCGCCGTCACGCACCTGATGATGTCGAGCAAGAAGGGCATGAGCGCGCTGCAAATCAGCCGCATGATCGATCGCCCCTACAAGACAGTCTGGTTCCTGTGCCATCGCATCCGCGAGAGCCTGCGCGATACCACGCTGGCGCTGTTGATTTCCGCTGAGATTTGACCCGGCAATTCCATTGAGAACTGACCCGGGTTGATGATGGTTTGATGGTCAGGCGTTCGTCAAGTTTTTGGGCTTCTCCTTTGCTTGCTTTGCGGGT
>JBDHTL010000136.1:0-9561 GCA_039808645.1 Rhodoblastus sp.
CGCGGCGCGCGGCGCGGCCGGAGGGGCCGCCGGGGCCTGCGGCGGATGGGCGGCTGGCGCCCCCGGTCTCGGCTGCTGCTGCCGCTCGGCGCGGTCCTGCTGCTGCGCCTGCGCGATCCGGAACGCCGATTCTGCCGAAAAACCCGGAGCAGTCTGGGTAATTAGAAGGGCCGGCGCCATCACGCCTGCCAAAAGTCTCTTCGTCGTCGGGCGCATTCGTCGTCCTCGCCGCCGGCCCAACGGCCGGTCTGATATGGCCACGGTCGTGGCAGGAGGCGAAGCGTCACGACAAAGCTTGGCGTCGCGGCGCCGATTTCAGGGCGCCGCGAAGGATTTGTCGTGCCGCTCCGCCACACAGATGAACGCGGAGCGGGCGGCCCCGTTTCAGACTTCCTGCAGGATCTTCACGTCCGGGCGGCCGTCCATGAAAGCGCCCATCTTCTTGCCGAGTTCGCGGAAATGCGCCGTGCCGCGATGGGTTTCGACGGCGGCCTGGTCGACATAGCGCTCGATGAACACATAGGTGTCCGCCTCGCTCGCCTTGCAGAGTTGATAGAGCTTGCAGCCGGGCTCCTCGGCGTTCACCTTTGCGGCGAGTTCGCGGGCGACCGCCTCGAATTCGGCGCCCTGTCCGGGCTTGGTCTTGATTGTGGCGACGATGGCGATCATGTCGGACTCCTGAGGCTTCCTCATAGGACGCGCGGAGGGCGCGTCGTTCTTGTTGCAAAGGTTGCGGCGACAAACTGCGCGATGGATCGGGAAAGGCAAGAGGATTTCGCGGATGACGGCGATGCGCCCGACGCGAACCGGGATTCCGCGCAGGCCGAGATCGAGCGGCTCGAGGCGCGCATGGACGCGTTGCGCGACCAGATCGAATCCTGTCGCAAGGCGATCATGATCTCGCGCGTCGCGCTCGCGGTCGCCGCCGCGCTGTTCGCCGCGACGCTGCTCGCGCTCATACGCTCCACGCCGCTTCTGCTGCTGGCGATCGCCGGCGCGATGGCGGGCTTCGTCGGCGTCGGCTCGAACCGCACGACCGCCGAACAGGCGCGCGTTGAACTTGCGGCGCGCCGGGCGGAGCGGGATGCGCTGATCGACGGGCTCGCGCCGCGCATCCTGCGCTGATCAATCCGCGTATTCCGTCCGCAGCTGCCGCTTCAGCAGCTTGCCGGCTGTGTTGCGCGGGAGATTGGCCACGTAGATCACCTTCTTCGGCACTTTGAAGGGCGCGAGGATTTCGCGAGCGTGGGCGATGAGGCCGGCTTCGTCCGGTTCATGGCCGGGCTTCAGCACGACCATCGCGGTCACCGCCTCGATCCACTTCGGGTCGGGCAGGCCGACGACCGCGACCTCGGACACGGAGGGATGCTTGAACAGCGCCTCTTCCACCTCGCGGCCGGCGACCACGACGCCGCCGGACTTGATGATGTCCTTGACCCGATCGACGACGTAGAGATAGCCCTCCTCGTCGAAATAGCCGACGTCGCCCGAGTGAAACCAGCCGCCGGCGAAGGCTTCGGCCGTCTCGTCGGGCTTGTTGTAATATTCCTCGAGCAATTGCGGCGAGCGATGCACGATCTCGCCGTGCGTTCCGGGCGGACAATCGTTCATCTCCTCGTCCACCACGCGCGTCTGCACGGTGAGGATCGGACGGCCGGCGGACGCCGGGCGGTCGTCGTGTTCCTCCGGCTTCAGGATGGTGGCGAGCGGCGCGATCTCGGTCTGGCCGTAGCAATTGTAGAAGCGCACGCCCGGCAGCTTCTGGCGCAGCTCCTGCAGCACCGGCACCGGCATGATGGAGGCGCCGTAGTAGATGTTGCGCAGCGTGCGCAGGTCGCGCTTCTCGAAATCGGGGTGACGCAGCAGGCTGATCCACACGGTCGGCGGCGCGAAGAAGGACGTGATATTCAGCCGCTCGATCAGTTCGAGCACGACGTCGGGCGCCGGCGCCTCGATCAGATGCGTGACCGCGCCGACCATCATCTGCGGCATGGTGAACGCGTGCATCTGCGCCGTGTGATAGAGCGGCAGCGCGGCGAGCGCGACGTCGGCGCCGGAGAATTCCATCTCGATGGCGCAGGCCATGTATTCGGCGACATAGGCGCGATGCGACATGACGGCGGCCTTGGGCGCCGCCGTCGTGCCCGACGTGTAGCAGAACTGGGCGGGGTCGCCGTCGACGCAATCGGATTCGTCGATGCGCGGCGCGCTCTTGTCGAGCGTGGTGGACAGAATGTCGCCCTCGCCGCCGCGCAGAAGACCGTAGTGCTGGACCTTCGCGGTCTTGCGCACGGCGTCCACAGTGGCGGCAAGATCGGAATCGTGGAACAGCGCCTTCGCGCCGGACTGCTCCAGAATGTAAGACAGTTCGCCCGATGTGAGCGCGTAGTTGATCGGCACGTGCACGAGGCCGATGCGCACGCAGCCGAGCCAGAGCATGAGATAGGCGTCGGAGTTCTTGGCGTAGGCACCGACGCGGTCGCCCTTCTTCAGACCGAGCCCGGCGAGGCGATGCGCGACGCGGCCGGCGGCGGCGTCGATCTCGGCGAAGGACCAGGCGCGGCCGGCGAAGGTCAGCGCCGTGCGTCCGCGGTATTTCATCGCCGCGCGGCGCAGCCCATCCGGGATCGTATTGCGGTGAAGGGCGGGCGCATTCAGGGCCACGGACGACATTCTTTTCCTCCCCAGGATCGTTCTCGGCCGATCGACGGCTTGTTCGGGAGCGATTTGTAGCCTGTCGATCGCGCCTGGCAAACCCGACGACTCTTCTCCGCTCTATCGCGCGAGCAGCGCGCGCAGACGGATCGGCTCGACAGGCTTGCGCAGCACGACGAGATCCTGCGCGGCGGCCCG
The DNA here is from genome assembly GCA_039808645.1 of Rhodoblastus sp. GTDB lineage: Bacteria > Pseudomonadota > Alphaproteobacteria > Rhizobiales > Beijerinckiaceae > JAJXWB01. Next base: position 2,854 of record JBDHTL010000136.1, read on the forward strand.
GCTGTCGAGCGCGGCGTCGACCTCGCCGGTGACGAGCGCGCAGGTCGTTCGTTCGCCGAAGCGCGCACGAATCCTGCCGGCGAGATCGAGGCCGGTTTCGCCGTCGCCGAGCCGATAGTCGATCAGCACATGCCAGCGCGCCTCCGGATCGCCCGCGGCGAGCGCGGCGAGCGCGGATTCGCCGTCCGCGCAGACCTGCGCCTCGACGCCCCAGCGCGCGAGCAGCTTGCGCATGGCGTCGCGCACGCCGGCGTCGTCGTCGATCACGAGCGCCTTGCGGCCTTGCACCGCGGACGGCGGGGGCGCGGCGGCGACCGTCGCGGGCGTCGCAGCGCGCGCCGTCCCGCGCGCCGCCGGCACGAGAACGGCGAAAGCCGAACCCCGGCCGACATGCGAGCGCAATTCGACGCCCCAGCCCATGCCGTCGCACAGGCGGCGCACGATGCCGAGCCCGAGACCGAAGCCGCGCGCGCGGTTGCGCTCGGGATTGCCGAGCTGGAGAAAGTCCTCGAAGACGTCGGCGCGCCGGTCGTCAGGGATGCCGACGCCACTGTCGATCACCTGGATCGCGATCAGCGGGCCGCGCCGCCGCGCCCCGATCAGCACGCCGCCCGTCTTCGTGTAGCGCAGCGCGTTCGACAGGAGATTGTTCAGAACGCGCTCGAGAATGTCGGGCGCGACGTCGGCGACGAGACCGGTACGGACGACGCGCAACTGCAGGCCCGCTTCAGCCGCCTTGGGCCGCGCCTGCACGGCCAGCCGCTCGAACAGGGCGCCGAGTTCGGTCGGATGCACTTTCGCGCGCGCGATCAGCGCGCTCGTCTCCTGCACGCCGATAATGGCATTGAACTGCGCGTCGAGACTGGCGGCGCAGGCGGCCAGGCTGTCGACCAGGCTTTCGCGCTCGCCCGCGCCGGGATTGTCGCGCAGCAGCGAGAGATACAGCCCCATCGCGTGCAGCGGCTGGCGCAGGTCGTGGGCGGCGGCGCCGAAGAAGCGAGCGCGCTCGGCGTTCAGCTGCTCGATGCGGCTCGTGTAGGACTTCTGCTGCGCGAGCAGAAGGCCGATCTCGATCTTGTCGTTGACGGCGGAGCGATAGCGCCGCGCCGCCTGCCGCCCGATCGCCAGCATCATCGGCAGGGTCGCGAGCAGGCAGAAGCCGACCGCGCGATCGAAGCCCGGATGCCGCAGGAGCCACACGCCGGCCGGCAGCACGGCGCAAAGCTGCATGGCGACGAGCGCGGGCGTGTAGAAGGCGCCCGCCCAGATCGCGCCGGCGCAGAAGGTGAGGATCATCCAGGCCGGGATGATGGCGGATACGGGATCGCCGGCGACCGGCAGGGCGATCTGGCTGGCGCTCCAGGCCAGGCCCGAAAGGCCGGCGAGCGCCGCCTTGGCGAGCGCCCAGGCGCGCAGTCGCGAATCGTCGGGCGTATGCGCGCGGTAGAGCCAGTTGACGGCGATGATCGCGATCTCGCTGGCGACGATGGACAGCCACCAGGCGAAGGCGGGGCCGGGCGCGGCGCCGAGCAGCAGCGTCATCGCCAGCGCGATCGCGCCGGAGCCGAGCATGGCGAGGAATTGCAGCGGACGGACGCCGCCGGGCCCCGAGCTCGGCGAGAATTCGGTGAAGTAGAGCCGCATGCGCGCACGCGCGATCGCGTCCTCGCGCGCGGCGCCGGCCTTCAGATGATCTTCTGGCGCAGCGCCCTGGTGACGGCTTCCGTCCGGTTGCTCACCCCCAGCCGCCGAAAGATGTGATGCCAATGGTTCCTCACCGTGCTTTCGGTGATGCCGAGTTCCTCGCCGATGACTTTGTCAGGCCAGCCCTTGCTGGCAAATGTCAGAATGTCGCGCCGCCGCTCGGACATGAGCGCGCCCGCGCCGGCGACCGGCGAGGGGAAGGCCTCGTCGCCATCGAGAATGGATTGCACCGCCTCGGCCAGATCGTCGGTGTCGAGTTCCTTCGGCAGGCAGGCGACGCCGCCGATTGCGCGCACTTGCGCCGCGAGCGCCTGGGTGGGCTCGCCGCACAGCAGGCCAACGGCGACGGACGGGTGGGTCGCGCGCAGGCTAGAGATGAGCTCGAAACCGTCGCCCTCGACCAGGCGATAGTCGGCCAGGACGAGCGCGATCGCGGCGTTGGCCGCGACTGTCGCGCGCGCCTCGGTCGCGCCGGAGGCGACGACGACCTCCAGCCCCTCGATCCGCGCCTCGAGGGCGCGGCGCAGGCCGTCGCGGTAGATCGGATGGTCGTCGACGAAAAGGATGCGCGCCATGAGGAAGCTCGGTCGCGCCTTCCGTCCTGTTCAGAAACCGCTTTCAAGACTTAGCCAATCGCGGCGGCCGCCGCAAACGATCTGTCGAAAGCGACAGATCGCCACGACGCGCGACGTGGCCGATACTCTGCGGCAATGCGTCGAGCGCACCGCAGACCGGAATGGGGGTTCCGGCGCGCGCAGCCGTCGGAGCGCATCTGACGCGCGCTCGACGCAGCCTGCCTTCCCGCCCCCATGGGCGTCTAGCGATAGACGGCCGGCATGGCGGCGGTCGGGTAGCGGTCGCCCGAGGCCGCGCCGGCCGGGATCGCGGCGGACAATTCGGCCACTTCCTCCGGCGAAAGCGCGACGTCCAGCGCGCCGAGATTCTCGTCGAGCCGTTCGACATAGCGCGTGCCGGGAATGGCGACGACATCCTCGCCCTGCGCCAGCACCCAGGCGAGCGCGATCTGCGAGGGCAGGCAGCCCTTTTTCGCCGCCAGAGCCTCGACGCGCTCGACGAGACGGCGGTTGGCGGCGAAATGCTCGCCCTGAAATCGCGGGTGCGCGGCGCGGCGGCCGTCGATGTCTTCCAGCGACCGCAGCGCGCCGGTCAGAAAGCCGCGGCCGAGCGGCGAATAGGCGACGAAGGAAATGCCGAGTTCGCGCGTCGTCTTGCGCGTCTCCTCGGCCTCGACGCGGTAGAGCAGCGAATATTCGGTCTCCACCGCCGTGATCGGATGAACCGCGTGCGCGCGCCGCACCGTGTCGGGATGCGCCTCGGAAAGTCCGAGAAAGCGGACCTTGCCCTGCTTCACGAGATCGGCCATCGCGCCGATCGTCTCCTCGATCGGCGTCTGCGGATCGACGCGGTGCTGATAGTAGAGATCGATCGTCTCGACGCCGAGCCGCTTCAGGCTCGCCTCGCAGGCGGCCCGCACATATTCCGGCCGGCCGTCGACGCGATTGAGTCCGCCCTCGCCCTTCGCCTGGCCGAACTTGGTGGCGAGCACGACCTTTTCGCGCAGGCCCCTGATGGCGCGGCCGACCACTTCCTCGTTGTGGCCCCAGCCGTACATGTCGGCCGTATCGAGATGCTCGACGCCGCGCTCGATCGCCGCGCGGATCAAGGTCTCGGACCGGGCGTCGTCGGCGGCGCCGTAGACGCCCGAGAACGACATGCAGCCGAGACCGATCGGCGACACGCGCATGTCGCTCGCGCCGAGCCGCCGTCTCAGGTTGTCGGGAACCGCCCGCATCGTCCGTCCTTGCCTAATCCTGCCGCGCGCGGGATCGTTGGCCGAGAGCGGGCGGAAATCAAGACCGACCCGCCCGACAGGAGGAACGGATGAACAGCGCCGCCATGCTGGACAAATTCTGCCGCGCGGTCGAACGCCGCGACGGCGCGTCTTTCGCCGCGCTGTTTGCGGAAGACGGCGTCTATCACGACGTCTTCTACGGCGCCTTCGCGGGGCGCGCGAAGATCGCCGCCATGATCGACGACTGGTTCTATCGCGCGGCGCGCGACTTTCGCTGGGACATGCACGATCCCGTCTCGAACGGGGCGACGCTCTACGCGCGCTACACGTTCTCCTACGTCTCGACGCTGCCGGAGGCCCCGGCGGAACGCATCTTCTTCGAGGGCGTGGCGATCATGGCGCTGCGCGACGGGCTGATCGCGAGCTATCGCGAGATCGCCAACGTCGGCCCGGCGCTCGTCGCGCTCGGCTTCGCGCCCGAGCGGGTGGCAAAGATTCTGGCGAAGGAAGGCGCCTCGTTGAAACAGGATCCGGACATGGCGCGGCATGTCGAAAGAATCCAGCCGCCGCGCCGTCAAAAGGAACGGGCGCGAATATTTCTTTCTTATAGCTGAACCTTAAGTATTAGCTCGACCACAATATGAATCTCTTGACAATGACTAAAGAGAACGTAGCGTCAAATCTCGGCGCACCTGCCGAAGTTTTGGGGGGTTCCATGAAAACGACCAGCCTGGCGGCGACGCTTGGCGTCGCCTCGGTCCTCTGCGCCGGCAGCCTCGCGGCGGGCCCTTCCCATCCCCGAGACGGCGCCAACCAGTCGAATGCGGCGGCGCCGGCTCTCGCCGGCACAAACAACGGCGCGGCCTGCAAAGTGTCCTTTGCGACCTCGATCTCTAACTTCGTGCCGCCCGACGATCTCAACAGTGCAAGCTCGGCGCCTTACCGGGCTTTGGCTGTCGCCGCGGTGAAACCCTGCATGGGCAACGTGATCGCGTTCTTCACGTCGGAGGTGAACACGTCCGGCGCCGGCGACTTCATTCATGTGATCGCAATGGCGACCTGCGTGGCGACGGCAGGGCTGTCGAATCCGTGCACGGTCGGGCAGCAGGTTGAAGGGTCGCCCGGCCCCGGCCACTTGTACCTCCAGGGTAATCAGTTGCCGGGATTCGCGACGAACAGCGTCATTTTCGTTTTCCCGAATCTCAACAGGGGCCAGTGGCGCTTCGAGATTCTCGTCGGTGGCAACAGTCACGCCAGCCTGGGGTATCGCACGCTCGTCGTCGAGATGTTCGGCGCCTGAAGGCTCGAGCCGTCGCGCCCGGGCGCGCGGACGGCTTGCGTGATGATGGGCCACGGCGCGTGAATCCGGCGGCCCCCGCGAATGACCGGCCACCAGGACAGGCGGGCCGAACATCGATCCGACGAGCGCCGGCGCCCGGGCAGGCCGCGCAAGAGTGCAGCTTGGGCGCAAGCGTACAGCTTGGGCCTTCGCCTCTCGCTCGCGAATAAAGGGCCTCCGCGCAATCGGCGCAGCGCGAACTGGAGCGGGCGATGGGAATCGAACCCACGACATACAGCTTGGGAAGCGTAATTGGCTCCCCGCTAAATCAATCACTTACTCCGGTTTTGGCTCTTTTTTGGCTCCATCAGGTCTGATGGTGCCGCCCAGCGTACACCTTCGTAACGACGTATGAGCTCGGATCGTTGATCCACACGCCTAGTATTTTGTCGTAAGTCTGAGTGAAGGTGATTTCGACGTCCAATGCGTCACCCGCCCCGAGCAGCAAGACCCGCCGATCAAGAGCATCGAGAAAGCTGCTATCTGCGATCGGGGCGGAGACCGGCTGACCGTCCCACTCGAACGCCCATTTTCGCTTTGCGTGATTGAGCCACGCCTTCAAAACGAAAAGACGCGCTCTGTGCTTTGCCGTCCGTGTTTTCGGCTCCTCGTCGAAAAGGACCGGCCGCCTGGCAATCCTTGGGAAGTCGTCGCGCGGGATGATGAATTTCGGCTTCTTCGCCTTGATCGAATTGGTGATACCGAAATCCGTCACATTCTCGTCGGCTTCGAGCGCTGAGAATGTTTTGGATAGGTTGTTCTGAACGGCGGGGTTCTTCTTGGCGTTCTCGGTGCCTTCGTGGACCTTCTGACTGATTATGATGGTGTACTTGCCAGTCTTCACGACCGTGCCGTCCTTGTTGACCGTGATCTGCGGCTGCGGGTCGTCCTTGACGTAGTTGTCGTAGATATAGTTGGCAACGATGCCCCAGAAGACGGTTCCTCCGACAGCAAGCAACCCGCCAAAGTCCTTCTTGATTCGACGGATGCGTGTCCGAAAGCTGCCTGGTCCGGTTGCCTCGACAACGATCTCGATGTCGGTGCCTGGGTCGATTGTCGCGCTGATGGCGCGTGCCATATCGGCAAATGCTGTGAGTGCGTCGGCAAGCGTGTAGGCATCAATTCTGCCGCGCTCCCCGCCAAAATGCAGGACGATCGTGTCGTCCTCAAAATCGTCAAACCGTAAAATATCCATGGTGTAACCCCCCGGAATACCCTACGGCTAGATGATCTTAGTGCACAAGCTCAAGGCATATTAGCGAAGCATATTCTGAAATTTCGTCGCACCCTGCTATTTCTGCGACCCATGCTGCCGCTCGTACTCCCGTCCTTTGCGGAACATCGGGACCACGAGAAATTGCCTAAATGCTTCTTCGCAAACATGCACCTGAAAGCCGCCACAGTCGGGGCATTTCGTGAAGTGTTTGCCAAAGTGCTTTTCAAAGATGCGTACCATCTCGTCGGCAAGTCGGCGTTCGACCAGGTCATCTACCTGCAGGTGACTCTTATAGCCTGAACTATCTTCAATCGGGTCGATCGTCATGATGATTTCGCTCGTACGTGCGCCCGCTAGCCGCAAGGCGCACACACGAACGGGCTAGCTTGTATAATTGAATTGAACCACCAATCAGCGAACGCGCAAGCGGTCGATGTGGACAGCAATTCTCGGCTCGTTTTGGCTCCAGAACCACACGCATTGGGAGCCGGATTGCGTGTCAAATCAACACTCAGAGTTTCCACAACGAACGAGATAAGCTGTCGTTCTCAATCGCTTGGCTTGTGGAAAAGACTCGTGCTTACAGAGTGTTGGAGCGGGCGATGGGAATCGAACCCACGACATACAGCTTGGGAA
>JBDHTL010000137.1:0-9467 GCA_039808645.1 Rhodoblastus sp.
CCCCGTGGCTTCGGACAGTTTGAGTGCGCCGGGAACCAGGATCGTCTGGCTCGTGCGGTGGCGGCCGGCGATGGCGCCGGCGAGCGCCGCAAGCCCGACGAGGGCGATCGCCGCGGCCATGGCGCGGCGACGCCCCGGGACCGGCCGCGCGGCCCGAGGGGCGAAGGCCACGACCGGGAGGGCGGAGAGGGCCGGCGCCGAGCGGAGGACCGCGGGCTCCTCGATTGGCCAGACGACATGCGCGGGCGACCGAGGCTCGGCGAACAATTCCTCGCGCAGCCGCGCCTCCCAGACCGCCAGCCCGGCGGCGCGCGATCCGAACAGGGTCTGGGTGTCGTCCAGCAGGCGCCGCGCCAGGCGCTCGCAGATCTCGTCCGAGGACAGGCCGGGGTCGAGACGAACGGAGTCGGCCGACCACAGGAGGAAGCGCGGCGCGATCTTGAAGGCGATGCGCCAGTCGCCGCCGTCGCCGGGCGCATCGACGACCACGGGCTCGCGCACGCCGAGCAGGAAAGCGCGGATCAATTCGAAGCGCTCGGCCTCCGACAAGTGGACGGGCCGGTCGTCCGGGCCGACCGTCGCCGCGATGTCGAAACGCAGCGGCGGCCGTTCTCTCCGGCCCGAAACGCCCCGTGCGGGCTCTTCGTAGGCAATGCGAAAATCGACCGTGAAATCCGACCCCTGAACCTCGATCCGCCGGAGCGGCGGCTCGCTTGCGGAGGCGTCGCGGATCAGCGGCGGCAACAGGTGATCGTCAGCCGCCTGAACGAAGATCGTCCGGCAGGCGGCGCGGAGGCAACGGGGGCCGAACGCAGACATGGCCTCACTCCGGTTTCCGGCCGATCGACGACGACCGCGCGCAGGCGGCCGACGGCGTCGCCGGCGCCGTCGAGGAAGAGTTACCCGCGCATCGCGGCAGAAAAAGTCCCGAACCCCCGCCCGGCCTGTGGATAGAGGGGAAAAGTTCGCCTCGGGCATGCTTTTTCGTGGACAAACCCGAGTCGGCGGGCGGTCGCGCACGATTTGCTAACCCTGCCCGCGAGAAAGCGGACATATGAACGGTCCCGCCGGGAAGTCATACCTGCGATTAACGCTTGTTCGTGACAGTCGGACCCACAAATGGGGCCGTCCATGCTGGAATATGAAACAATAGCAAGCCGCGCCGGAGAGCGCGTTTCGGATCGCCGCGATCCCGGACAGGGGGTCGAACGCAAGTCCGGGCTGGTGGTGGCCGTCAACGGGTCGCGCGCCACGGTCGCCGCCCGCATGGCCGATCTGATCTCGGACGCCGAGCAGTTCTGGTCGGTCGGCGAACTCGTCTCGATCTACGCCAAGAATTCGCGCGTCGTCTGTCTCGTGCAGGAAATGGTGGCGCAGGACCGGGTGTGGGATCCCAGTTCCAACCATCACGTCCACGCCAATGTCGAACTTCTGGGAGAAGTCATCGACGTCGACGGCCGTCCCATGTTCCGGCGCGGCGTCAGCAGCTATCCGGCGCTGGGCGCGGCGGTGAACCGGATCCGGCAGGCGGACCTCGCCGCCATCTACGATCTCGGCGACCGCAAGGCTTCCGTCGTCGGCAATCTGGTGCAGGCGCAGCTTCCCGCGGCCGTCGATATCGACGCCATGCTGCGCCGCCATTTCGCCATCGTCGGCACGACGGGCGTCGGCAAATCGACGAGCATCGGCATCCTGCTGCGCGCCGCGATCAAGGAGCGCCCGAACCTGCGGATCGTCATCCTCGACCCGCACAACGAATATTCGAGCGTGTTCCGGCGGGAATCCGCGACGGTCGACGCCAGCCGGTTCGAACTGCCGTTCTGGCTGTTCCAGTTCGAGGAGTTTCTCGAAGTCGTCTATCGCGGCACGCCCGCGCCTCTCGACGAATCCGACTTCCTGCGCGAGGCGATCGCCGATGCGCGCGAGCAATTCTCGGGAGGCGAGCGCGCGGCCCTCGCCAAGTGGAACAACCGCTCGGAAGAGGGCGGGGCCGAGACGCCGCGGCCCTACCGGCTCGCGGACGTCTTCAGCCAGATCGAGCTGGAGATCGGACGGCTGGAGCCGCGCTATTCGCGCGTCGCCCTGCGCAATCTCAAGCACCGGCTGGAGACGCTGAGCAACGATCACAACTTCCGCTTCATGTTCGGCAAGGCCGCGATCGACGCCCGCATGGATTTCGTCACCCGCAGCCTGTTCCGCCTGCACGACACGTCCAGGCCCGTCACCATCCTGCGCATGGCCGGCATTCCCGCCGACGTGGTCAACGCGGCGGTCTCGGTGCTCTCGCGTCTCGCCTTCGATCTCTGCGTGCTGCACCGCGGCCGGCAGGAGGTTCTGGTCGTCTGCGAAGAGGCGCACCGCTACGTGCCGGCCGATCATTCGCTGGGCTTCCATCCGACGCGCCGCGCGGTCGCCCGCATCGCCAAGGAAGGGCGCAAGTACGGCTGTTTTCTCGGCATCGTCACGCAGCGCCCGGCCGAACTCGACCCGACGATCCTGTCCCAATGCTCGACGGTCTTCGCCATGCGCCTGTCCAACGCTTCGGACCAGCAGATCATGCGCTCGGCCATCCCCGACAATGCCGCGGGCGCGCTCGAATTCATTTCGGCGCTGAACAATCGCGAGGCGATCGCTTTCGGCGAGGCGGTCGCGACCGCCATGCGCATGGTTTTCGCCGTGCAGGACGAGGCCAACCTGCCGCGCATGTCCGCCGACTGGGAGGAGCAGGCCGGCTCGCAGGACGATCCGCCCGCCGAGCGCCCGTCCGAGCCCGCCGCGCAGGGAGAGGCAAGGCCCGACTTCAAGGCCAATCCCATGAGCCGCTTCCAGGAGCCGATCGCCGCGCCGAGCTTCGGCGGATGGCGGGCGGAACGCCGCATCGGCGAGCCGGCCGCGGCGACCCGCGAATGGCCCTCGAGCGAGCGCCTGCGCCGTTAACTCCCGCGTTTCGCGAAGGCCCGCCGCGCGTCCGCCCGGCGGGTTTTTTGCGTGAAATCGGCTAGCCTGCGCCCATGGCGCAAACCAGAATCGCAGAGGACGGCGGGCTAACTTCGGCCGAACGGCGCGGCCTGTTTCTGGAAGGGGCGCGGCAGGCCCTGACCGGACCGGCCTATTTCGTTGCGGTCGCGCTGATCGGGGTCGGCGGGCTCGCCAAGGCCGCGGGTTTCCCGCCGGCGGCGGCTTTCCTGTCGACGCTGCTGATCTGGGCCGGGCCGGCGCAGGTGCTCTTCTTCGGCGCCATCGCCGCCAAGACGGCGCTGCCGGCGGTCGCCGTGACGATCACGCTCTCCTCGGTCCGGCTCATGCCGATGGTGCTCTCGATCCTGCCGATGCTCCGCGCGCCGGGGACGAGCCGACGTTCGCTGTTCTTCGCCACCCATTTCGTCGCGGTGACTGTCTGGGCGGAATCGCTGCGGCGCCTGCCGGACATCGACCGCGAAAAGCGGCTGCCGTTCTTCTTCGGCTTCGCGATCGCCTGCATCGTCATGACGGCGATCTTCACGCAGGCCGGCTATTATCTGACGGAGGCGCTGCCGACGCCGCTGGCCGTCGGCATCCTGTTTCTGACGCCGGTCTACTTCCTGTCGACGTTGGTGCGGGCGGCGCGCGCGCCGGTCGACTGGCTCGCGATGGCCTTCGGCCTGGCGCTCGCGCCGGTGACGCAGGCCTGGGTCGGCGGCGGCTTCGATCTGCTGGCGCTCGGGCTGGTCGGCGGGACGGCCGCCTATGTCTGCGGGCGCTTCGTCACCGCGCGTCGGGCGGAGCAGGCCTCATGAACCTCGCGGTCCAGGACGGCGGGCTCGCGCCCTACCTCATCCTCGTCCTCTTCGGCTTCCTGCCGAGCGAGGTGTGGCGCTGGATTTCCTTCTTCGTCGCGCGCGGCGTCAACGAGGGGTCGGAGCTCTTCATCTACGCCCGCACCGTCTCGTCGGTGCTGATGGTCGGCGTCGTCGGCAAGCTGATCTTCTCGCCGGTCGGCGCGCTGGCCGGCGTTCCGCTGGCGGCGCGGCTGGGCGCGCTCGCGATCGGCTTCGCGGTCTTCCTGCTGGCGCGTCGCTCCGTTCTGGCCGCCGTGCTCGGCGGCGAGGCGGCGATCGTCGCGGCGGGGTGGTGGTGGGGGAACTGACGCCCGGACCGTCGCTTCCGCGAAAGCGCGACCCCGGAGCCGGGCCGGATTGCCTGGAGTCCCGACGCCTGCGGGCGCAGGCGTCGGGAAGACGACGTGCGGCGGGCCTAGAGCGCCGCCCTGATCTTTTCGGCATGGGCGGCGATCGCCGCCTTGTCGCCCATCTGGCCGGGCGGCCGCAGCGCCACGCCGGCCCAGCGCGGCAGAATGTGGAAGTGGATGTGGAACACCACCTGCCCGCCGGCCGTCTCGTTGAATTGCTGGATCGAGACGCCTTCCGCGCCCATGCCCTTGGCCGCCGCCCTGGCGACCGTCTGCACCCGCTGGATCAGAGCCGACAGCACGTCGGGGGCGACGTCCATGAGATTGCGGGCGGGGGATTTCGGGATCACCAGCACGTGGCCGTCGGCGCGGGGCATGATGTCCATGAAGGCCAGCGCCACGTCGTCCTCGTAGATTTTCGTGCAAGGCATTTCGCCGCGCAGGATCTTGGCGAAGACATTGTCGGGATCGTAGGCGGTCATCGGAACCTCTCTGGCTGCCCGGAATTTCTCCCGCGCCCGGGGGAATGGTCAAGCGGCGTTCACCGCGCGTTCATGCGGGCGCGGCGAGACTCGGCATGTTTCGATTCTGGCGAATGAAGGAGGAGATATTCATGAATGCAAAGACCTTTCTCGCGGCTCTGGCCGTGGCGGGCGCGTCGCTCGTCGGCGCATCGCAAGTCTCCGCCATGCCGTTCGCGCCGCAGCCGGCGACCGGCGTCGAGACCGGCGGCGTCGAGCAGGTTCGCTTCGGCTGCCCGCGCGGCTACACCCCCAACCGTTACGGGCGCTGCCAGATGATGCGCTATCGCGGCGGTTATTACGGACGCCGCATCTATCGGCGCTGGTAAGCCGGCCGGAGCGTGCAGGCGGCCGGGCGCCCGGCCGCCTCAGCCCTTTCTGAAAGGCGCAAAATCCTCGTAGGCTTCGATCGTCGCCGCCACCTGCCGCCGTTCCCGCTCGAGATAGTCCGCAATAGCGCGTTCGAGCCTGACATCCGCGATCTCATGCGCGGAATAGGTCGTCACCGGCCGGTAGCCGCGCGCCAGCTTGTGCTCGCCCTGCGCCCCGGCTTCGACGCGCTTCAGCCTCCGCGCAATCGCGAAATCGATCGCCTGGTAGTAGCAGGCCTCGAAATGCAGGCAGGGGTGTTCCTCCACCGCCCCCCAATTTCGCCCGTATAGGGCGTCGTCGCCGATCAGATTGAGCGCGCCGCCGATGTAGCGGCCCGCCCGTTTCGCCATGACCAGCAGGACGCGGTCGGCGAGCCTTTCGCCCAGCAGCGAGAAGAAGAGGCGGGTGAGATAGGGCCGGCCCCATTTGCGCGAGCCCGTGTCCATGTAGAAGGCGAAGAAGGCGTCCCAATGCTCTTCGCGCAGGTCCTTGCCGGTCACCCATTCGATGTCGATGCCGGAGCCAAGCGCAGTTGCGCGCTCCTTGCGGATCGCCTTGCGCTTGCGGGAGGCAAGGTCGCCCAGGAATTCCTCGAAGGTCGCGTAGCCCCGGTTGAAGAAATGGAACTGCTGGCCGGTGCGCCGGAGCAGGCCGTCCGCGCCCAGCGCCTGCCATTCGGCGCGGGTCGGGAAGGTGATGTGAATCGACGAGGCGCCTGTCTTGCGGACGACGGCGCGAAGCCCCTGGAGGAGAGCCGCGCGCTCCACGTCGCCGGCGCCTTCGGCCAGCAGGAGACGACGGCCGGTGACCGGGGTGAAGGGCACGGCGACCTGAAGCTTGGGATAATAGGCTCCGCCAGCGCGCTCGTAGGCGTCGGCCCAGCCGTGATCGAAGACGTATTCGCCCTGCGAATGTGACTTCAGGTAGGCGGGCGCGCAGGCGGCGAGGCGGCCGGACCCGTCCTCCACCAGTATGTGGGCGCCGGCCCATCCGGTGCGGGCCGTCGCCGAGCCCGATTCCTCCAGCGCAGACAAAAAAGCGTGTGTCAGGAAGGGGTTGAATGGTTCTTGCTGAAGTCTTGAATCAACCGGACCCATCGGTTCGTCGTCGTCGAACGCGGATTGGGGATTTGATTCAACGACTTCGCGAACAGAGTCGGAAGCTCCTCCCAATCCATTGTCGTGTCGAAGAAATTCGGGATTGGCGCAGGCGTCCCATGCGGCGGGGTCGACTTCGCGGAGGCTCGGGACGACGCGGATCGTAAGTTCGGCGGGCACGGACCAATTTCGGCTGGCGGGAGGTCCTTGCCAAGATAGGCCCGCGACGCTGCGGCGCAACCGGCTTCCCACTCAGGGTTCAAAACCCTCGAACACGATCTGGTCGGCCCATTGCGCGGCGAGCGCCCGCTGCTCGGGCGTGCGGACGGTCCAGCTCATGACCGGGAGTCCGAGGCCGGCGCGGCACAGAAAGGGCGTGGGATGGGGCAGGTCGCGGACGCTCCATGACAGGAAGTCCGGCCGGCTGCGGTCGAAATGCAGGAAGTTCGCCAGCTCGACCTGTTTGGCGGCGGGCAGTTTCGCCCATTCGCCGTGGGTGTAGGCGGCCTCGGCGACGATTCCGAGCGGGGTCGCGGCGAGGCCGAGGGGCGCCCGGTTCTGGCGAAGCCAAGCGATCACGTCCGGGTCGAAGCTCTTGATCGCGACCGGCGCGTCCGAACCGGCCACGATCTCCGCCGTGCGGCGGGCGAGCCGCATGTCGCCGTCGAAGGCGCTCTTGATCTCGACGACGAGCGGGACGCGACCGCCGATCAGCGCCAGGAAGGCGGGCAGGGTGGGAATGCGGTCGGCGCCGCCCGACAGCTTTGTCGCCGCGAGTTCGGCGGCGGGCCGGTCCCTTACGGCGCCGGTCTCGCCGGTCAGGCGGTCCAGCCGGAAATCGTGGAAGACCATCGCCTCGCCGTCGGCCGAGAGCTGCACGTCGCATTCGATGGCGAAGCCGCGTTCCACCGCGGCGACGGCGGCGGAGGGCGAGTTTTCGATGCGGCCGGCCTGTCGGTCGTGCAGGCCGCGATGGGCGATGGGGCGTGCGGTCAGCCAGGAGGGCGCAAGCCTCGGCGCGCTCACAGCGCCGCCTCGAACATGGCCTCGACTTCCACGGCGGCGTCGAGCGGCAGCTGCGCGACGCCGATGGTCGAGCGGGCGTGGCGGCCGCGGTCGCCGAACACCTCGACCATCAGGTCGGAGGCGCCGTTCATCACCTGCGCCAATTCATTGAAATCGCTGGAGCAATTTATGAAGCCGCCGAGCCGCAGGCATCGACCGACCGGATCGAGGCTGCCGAGTTGGGCGCGCACCTGCGCGAGAATGTTAAGGGCGCAGGCGCGGGCGGCGGCGCGGCCGTCATCAGACGACACGTCTGCGCCGAGCTTGCCGATGTGACGCGGGTCGATCTTTCCGTCGCGCCCGAAGGGCAACTGGCCGGAGACGACAAGGAGGCCGCCCATCTTCGCGACGGCGATGTAGTTGGCGACAGGCGCGGCGGCGGGCGGCAGGCGCAGGCCGAGGGCGCTCAGCCGTTGTTCGGGGGACCGCAGCAAACCCTGTCCTTCGCCTTCGTTCATGGCGTTCCTCTTCGCTTGCGCACGGCGCTCGACCGACTCGCCGCAAACTCGTATTTTCGCCATGAGCGTAATGCAAAAGCTGCGGCCGGGAGGTCCGTCGATGACGAAATTCGCAGTTTTCGCGCGCGCATTCATTCTGCCTGTCGCATTCGTCTCGCTGGCGGCCGGCGCTCACGCGGCGGCCGGCCCGACTCTCGCCTCGCATCGCGCCGTCTACGAACTCACGCTGTTTTCCTCCAAGGGCGACAAGGCTCCCAACACCGCGCGCGGCCGCATCGCGTTCGATTTCTCGGGCAATTCCTGCGACGGCTACACGCAGAATTTCCGCCAGATGACCGAATTGCAGCCGCCGGAAGGCCCGGCGCGCCTGTCCGACATGCGCTCGGCGACTTTCGAAGACGCTTCAGCCCGCACCTTCCGATTCAAGGTGGAATCAAAGGTCGACAACAAGGGCGTCGAGGAAATCGACGGCGCGGCGTCCAAGTCGGGCGACGGGGCTCTGTCCGTGCGGCTGGTGCGGCCGCAGCCGAGCCGGCTCGACCTCGACCAGGACGTCGTGTTCCCGACCGAACATATCGTGCGGATCATCGAGGCGGCCAAGTCGGGCGAACGGATGCTGTCGCTCAAGGCGTTCGACGGATCGGACACCGGCCGCAAGGTGTTCCAGACGCTGACCGTCATCGGCAAGGAAACCTCCGCCCCGCCGCCGGAAAAAGCCGCGCAGGCCGCCCAGCTCAAGAATCTGCGCCGCTGGCCGGTGACGATCTCCTATTTCGAGGAGGACAAGAAGGACAATGCGCCCAACTATGTCCTCGCCTTCGATCTCTACGAGAACGGCGTGTCGCGCGCGCTGAAGCTCGACTACGGCGATTTCGTCCTTGCCGGCGAGATGAAGCAGCTCGAGTTCCTGCCCGCCAAGCCCTGCAAGAAGTAGCGCTTCGGAACGAGCGCCGCCTTAGGCAGGATCGCGGATTCAGCGCCGCGGCTTGCCGAATCCGATGCCCTTCACGAGCGCGCCGCCGCCGAACTTGGCCCGGATGGCGTCGATTGCCGTTTCCGCCGCTTTCAGCCGGCCGATGTCGGGATCGGCGAGGTCGGCGGCGTCGCCCTCCGCGCCGTCGATGAGGTCGCCGACGCCGACGCCGATCAGCCGGTAGCGCGCCTTGCCGATCTCGGGCGCGAGCATTTCCCGGGCGATCGGGAAAATGCGCGCGGCGAGCTGGGTCGGGCGCAGGCCCGAGCGTGAGCGGGTCCTGATCTTGAAATCGGCAGTCTTGAGCTTGAGCGTGATCGAGCAGCCGGCCAGCTCGGCCTTTTTCAGGCGCGCAGCGACCTTCTCGGCCAGGGCGTGGAGGACGCGGACCAGCGTCTCCTCGTCGGCAATATCGGAATCGAAGGTGGTTTCGGACGAGATGCTCTTGGCCTCGCGGTCCGGGCTGACGGCGCGATGGTCGATACCGTTGGCGAGCCGCCAGAGCCGCTGCCCTTCCGGCCCCAGCGTTCGCATCATGTCGGTTTCCTCGCGCGCCTGGATGTCGGCGATGGTCTTCAGGCCGTCGCGCGCGAGGCGTTCGGCGGCGACCTTGCCGACGCCCCAGATGCGCGAGACGGGCAGGGGCGCGAGCAGGCCCTTCGCCTCCGCCCGGCCGATGATCGTGAAGCCGCGCGGCTTGTCCATGTCCGAGGCGAGTTTCGCCAGGAACTTGCAATAGCTCAGCCCGACCGAGACCGAGATGCCGATGTCGGCCTCCACGTCGCGGGCGAAGCGCGCCAGCGTCAGCGCCGG
>JBDHTL010000138.1:0-9305 GCA_039808645.1 Rhodoblastus sp.
CATGCGCGCGCAATTGATGCGTGCGGCCGGTCAGCGGCTTCATCGACAGCCAGGCGCATTTCGGCGCGATCTTGTCGACGATGGCGTAATAGGTCAGCGAGTGCTGCGCATCGCCTTCGCCGTGTTTCGCGACGCGCATCTTCTCGATGTCGTTCTGCGTGCGCTTCGCCTCCGGTCTCTGGCGCGCGCTTGCGCGAGCGGCGCGCTCGTCGCCCATCCCCGGCCCCTTCGCCAGATAGAGCGAGATGCGGCCCTGCGAAGGCTTCGGCACGCCCTCGACCAGCGCCCAATATATCTTCTGCGCCTTGCGCGAACGGAAGATTTCGCCGAGATCGGCGGCCATCTTGCGGTTCTTGGCGATCAGCAGCACGCCCGACGTATCGCGATCGAGGCGATGCACGAGCACGGGCCTGTTGCCCTTTTCGTCGGCGAGCGCGGCGAGCATGCCGTCGATGTGGCGCGTCGTGCCGGAGCCGCCCTGCACTGCGAGTCCATAGGGCTTGTTGAGCACGAGCACATGCTTGTCCTCGAACAGCGTCATGCGGCGGATCGCTTCGGCGTCCTCGGGATTGGCGCGCGTCACGGCGGGCGCGGCCGGCGCGTCCAGCGTCAGCGGCGGCACGCGCACGCTCTGGCCCTCTTCCAGCCGCGTCGCCGTGTCGACGCGCTTGCCGTCGACGCGCACCTCGCCCTTGCGCGCGATCTTGGCGAGATGCGAGAGCGCGAGGCCCGGAAAGCGTCGCTTGAACCAGCGGTCGAGGCGCATCCCGGCCTCATCCGCTTCCACCTTCAATGTCTGCACGCCCGTGCGTACGGGCGACGCCGGCGCCTTTGGCGCAGCGGCTTCATGCTTCTGCGCGGCGCGTTGCTTGCGCTTCTGCGATCCGTTCGTCATGACGCCATCCGCACGAGCGCGAGCCCAACAAACACGGCCGCAATCGACAGAACGACCGAGGCCAGCGCGTAGACGATCGCCAGCGAATGCGCGCCGCGTTCCCACAGCGTCGCGAAGTCCAGCGAGAAGGCGGAGAAGGTCGTGAAGCCGCCGAGCACCCCGGTCGTCAGGAAGAGGCGCGTGTCCTGCGACCAGTTCATCTGCGCCTTGAAGGCGAGCCATCCGGCGATCAGGCCCATGACGAGGCAACCGCTCACGTTGATAACGAGAATGCCCCACGGAAATTCGGTTCCGCATAGCCGCCCGCATCCGACGTTCACGCCGTGCCTGAGCGCGCCGCCGGCGCCCGCGCCGAGGAAGACGAGGAGATAGGCCTTCATCCGCGCTTGGTAGCGCAAAGGGGACGGCGTGTCATGTTGGAGGCGACCATACCTCCCCGCTCGCGGGGAGGTCGCGATGCCCTCGGGCATCGCGGGTGGGGCTCACGCCACAGCCAGCGACGGCGAACCCCACCCGTCGCGCTTCGCCCGCCACCCTCCCCGCAAGCGGTGAGGGAGTGCAGAGGCTATTCCCCCCGCTCCTTCCTGAGCTTCGCCCAATATTCCAGCCGCTTGCCGATCTCGCGCTCGAAGCCGCGCTCGACCGGCTCGTAGATCGTCTGGCGGCCGAGCTTCTCCGGCCAGTAATCCTGACCGGAAAAGGCGTCTGGCTCGTCGTGGTCGTAGGCGTAGCCCTCGCCATAGCCTTCCTCGCGCATCATCTTCGTCGGCGCGTTGAGGATGACTTTCGGCGGCATGAGCGAGCCGTGCTCCTTGGCGAGCTTCTTCGCGCGAGAAAAGGCGGCGTAGGCGGCGTTCGATTTCGGCGCCGTCGCGCAATAGACGACGGCTTCGGCGATGGCGAGTTCGCCTTCGGGAGAGCCGAGAAAATCGTAGGCGTCCTTGGCGGCGTTGGCGACGACGAGCGCCTGCGGATCGGCGAGCCCGATGTCCTCGATCGCCATGCGCACGACGCGCCGCGCGATGAACAGCGGATCCTCGCCGCCGTCGAACATGCGCGCGAGATAGTAGAGCGCCGCGTCCGGGTCGGAGCCGCGCACTGTCTTGTGCAGGGCGCTGATGAGATTGTAGTGGCCCTCCTGCCCCTTGTCGTAGATCGGCGCGCGACGCTGCACGATCTCCGAAAGCTGCGCGCGATCGAAGATTTCGCCCTCGTGCGCCGCGCGCCAGATTTCCTCGGCAAGGGTCAGCGCGGCGCGGCCGTCGCCGTCGGCCATGCCGATCAACGCGGCCCGCGCATCATCGTCGAGCGGCAGCGTCCTGCCTTCCGCGGCTTCGGCGCGTTCGAGCAGCTTCTCGATCGCGGCTTCGTCGAGCGCCTTGAAGGTCATGACTCGCGCGCGCGAAAGCAGCGCGGCGTTGAGTTCGAAGGAGGGATTTTCGGTCGTGGCGCCGATCAGCGTGATCGTGCCGTCTTCCATCACGGGCAAAAAAGAATCTTGCTGCGCGCGGTTGAAGCGATGAATCTCGTCGACGAACAGCAGCGTGCCCTTGCCCATGCTGCGGCGCGAACGCGCTTCCTCGAATGTCTTCTTGAGTTCGGCGACGCCGGAGAAGATCGCGGAAATCTGCACGAAGGCAAGATCGGTCTCATGCGCGAGCAGGCGCGCCACCGTCGTCTTGCCGGTGCCCGGAGGCCCCCAGAAAACCAGGCTTCCCAAGGAGCCCGCGCGCACGAGCCGCGTCAGCGCGCCGTCGGGCCCGAGCAGATGATCCTGCCCCGCGACCTCCGCCAGCGTGCGCGGACGCAAGCGATCCGCGAGCGGGCGCGGCGCGTCTTTCTCGAAACCCGCGTGCGCAAACAGATCGCTCATGTCAGCCAAACCCTGGAATTTCCTGCGCTGCAACATGACGCCGACCGTGATTCAGTTGCAACAATCGGTCCGATATTTCGTCGCATGACAGGCAACATCGTTACGAATCAAAGTTTTTCAGGCATGTTCGGTTCGAGTTGCGTTCCCGACAATTCAGAACAGGTTTTCCCACAATGCGGACAATCGCCTTCGTCACACAGAAGGGCGGCTCAGGGAAGAGCACGCTCGCGTCCTGCGTCGCGGTCGCGGCGCACGAAGCTGGAGAGCGCGTCTTCGTCATCGACATGGACCCTCTCGCTTCGCTCATCAACTGGTCCAAGGCGCGCGGCGAACAAGACATAGCCGTCGAGGCCGTGCCGCCGGGCAAGCTCAAGGCGGTGCTCGCCGCGCTCGAAAAGAAGGGCGTCACGCTCGTGGTGATCGACACGCCCGGCGCCGACGACGCGGCGATGATGGCGGCGGTAAAGGCCGCCGATCTCTGCATCGTGCCCGCGCGTCCCAACGCCTTCGACCTCTGGGCGAGCGAGAAGACGCGCAAGGCCGTCAAGTCGGCCGGCCGCGACTACGCCTTCCTGCTCAACCAGTGTCCGCCCGCGCAGCAGACCGCGCGCGTCGAACTCGGCGTGAAGACGCTGGAAGCTTTCGGCGGGCTCCTGGCGCCGCTCGTCTCCGCGCGCGTCGACTTCCAGGAAGCCGCGCGACAGGGCTGGGGCGTCACCGAGATCGCGCCGTCCGGTTCGGCCGCGGACGAGGTCCGCACGCTCTGGTCCTCGATCAAGCGGCGTCTCAACAAGGCCGTCGCGCAACGAAATGTTGCGGCCGCAGGCAAGGCGCGCAAGGCGGCGTGAAACTGGACCGCGAGCCTTCAGACTCGCTCTCCGCCCGCGATTGTCGTTCCCGCGCAGGCGGGAATCCGGAAAATCATCGCGGCTTTTGCTCTGGAGTCCCGACCGCTCGCTGCGCGAGCGTCGGGAGTGACATTGCCGCGTAGTTTCGCTTAGCCGCCGAACACGCTCGTCAGCAGTTGGCCGCCGCGGCTGATCGTGATCTTCCAGTAGTAGTGACGCTTGCCGACTGTCTTCTCGACGTCGCGCGTCGTCTCGATCTTGGCGTCGTTGATCGACAGGACGACGTCGCCACGCTGGAAGTTGAGCTGCGCCGCCTGCGAATCCGGGGCGATCTGCGAGATGACGACGCCCTGGCTCGATCCTTCGACCGAATATTCCTCCGCCGTCGCCGGCGACAGGTTCACGATGGTCGCGCCCATGAAGGGCGACGGCGTATCGATGGTCACGGGGTCGCGCGGGGGCGTTTCGGGCGCTGGCACGAGCCTGACGGAGACTTGCGTCTTCTTGCCCGAGCGCAGGACGCTGAACTCGCTCGTCCCGCCGATCGCCTTGGTGCCGAGCCGGTAGCCGAGGCCTTCGGGATCGTCGACCGCCTGGCCGTCGACCGCGGTGATGACGTCGCCGCGCTTGAGGCCGGACTCGGCGGCAGGCCCCTTCGGGTTCATGTCGGCGACCAGCGCGCCGACGGGACGGTCGAGCCCGATGGAATCGGCGATCTCCTTCGACACGACCTGCAGCGACGCGCCGAGCCAGGGGCGGCGCACCTGCTTGCCGCCGCTCTTGGCCGCCGCGATCACGATCTTGACCATGTTGACCGGGATCGCGAAGCCGATGCCGACCGAGCCGCCGGACTTGGAGAAGATCGCCGAATTGATGCCGATCAGCCGCGCTTTCGTATCGATCAGCGCCCCGCCGGAATTGCCGGGATTGATGGCGGCGTCCGTCTGGATGAAGAACCCGTAGTCGGTGATGCCGATCTGCGTGCGCGCCAGCGCGGAGACGATGCCCTGCGTCGTCGTCTGTCCTACGCCGAAGGGATTGCCGATGGCCAGCACGAGGTCGCCGACCTCGAGCGTATCGGAATCGCCGACCTCGATCGCCGGCAGCGCGCCTGCGCCTTTCAGGCGCAGCACGGCGAGATCGGTGCGCGGATCGCGTAGCACGATGTCGGCAGGAAATTCGCGCCGGTCCTGCAGCGCCACCTTCACCTCCGTCATGTTCTCGATGACGTGGTTATTCGTGATGACGAAGCCGCTGGGGTCGACGATCACGCCCGACCCCAGCGATTGCGCCGTGCGCTCTCTCGGTCCGCCCTGCCCCTCGCCGAAGAAGCGCCGGAAGATCGGATCGTCGAACAGCGGGTTGCGCGGCGTCGCCTCGGTGCGCGAGGCATAGACGTTGACGACCGCGGGCGCGGCCTTCTTCACCGTGGCGGAAAAGGACAGCAGCGCCTCGGCCCGCGTTTGCGGCGCGACGCGCTCGGCGGAAGTCTGGGCGGACGCGCTGGAGACCGCATAGAGGCCCAGCAGCGCGGCGGCGACGGCGCGGATCGAAGCATGCATGGAAACGACTCCGGATTTCTTCGTCTCGATATAGGCGCAACGGAGGCGGCGACAAAGTGGCGGAGCGCACGTGGCCAAAGACCGAAGCAACCTGCCGCTCAGGTCACGAAATAGAGCGCATGCAGCGGTTCCGGCCGCCCGGCCGCCGCCGGCGTTTCGACGACGCGCCAGTCGAGGCCCTCGGTCGCCAGCAGCGCCTCGAAGGCGGCGGAACGGTCGGCCGACCACAGCGCCAGCGCGCCGCCGGGCGCGAGCGCCGCGCGGGCGCGGGCGAGCCCCTCGCGGGCGTAGAGGGCGGCGTTGCCCGCCTGCATGATCGCGCCGGGGCCGTTGTCGGTGTCGAGCAGGATCGCATCGTAGGGGCCGCCTGCGGCGATCATGTCCGCGACGTCGCCGAGGCGGACGATGACGCGCCGGTCATCGAGCGGACAGCCGGCGAGCGGCGCCAACGGGCCGCGGTTCCAGGCGACGATTGCCTCCACGAGTTCGGCAACCTCGATTCGCGTCCCCGCCGGCGCGGCGTCGAGCGCCGCGCGCAACATGAAGCCCATGCCGAGCCCGCCGATGAGAACGCGCGGCGCGGCCCTCCCCTCCAGCATGGCCAGCGTCTCGCGCGCCATCCGCTCCTCGGACGCGTGCGCGCGGTTGGACATCAGATCCCAGCCGTTGCAGCGGATTTCGTAGACGCCCGCACGCGCGCGCAACACGAGTTCGTCGCCGCGCGCGGTGGTCGCGCGCGAAATCTCCCGCCACGGCTCCATCGCGCCTCCAAAAGCAAAAGGCGGACGCATGCGCCCGCCTCTGAAAACCGAATGTCATCCCCGCCGGATAGAAGTCGCCTTTTGGCGACTTCGTCAGAAAGCGAAGCGGAGAGCCGAAAACCAGTCTCACGCGCCGGGCTGGGCCCCGGATCGGCCTCGCAGCCAATTTCATGCAGGCTGCGTAAACTTGCCTGCAAAACCGTCCCGGGATGACAGATCGCGGCTTACGCCGCTTCCTGCTCGTCGCCGCCCTGAGCCGGGCCCGAATCCTGGCCCTTGGCGCTCTCGTCGCGGTCGACGAATTCGATCACGGCCATCGCCGCATTGTCGCCATAGCGGAAGCCCGCCTTCAGCACGCGGGTATAGCCGCCGTTGCGCTCCTTGTAGCGCGGGCCCAGCACGTCGAAGAGCTTCTTGACGAGGGCGACGTCCTTGATCTGCGAAATCGCCTGGCGGCGGGCATGCAGGTCGCCGCGCTTGCCGAGCGTGACCAGCTTCTCAACGACCGGACGCAGGTCCTTGGCCTTCGGCAGCGTGGTGACGATCTGCTCGTGCTTGATGAGCGCCTGGCACATGTTCGCGAACATCGCCTTGCGGTGCTCGGCGGTGCGGTTGAAGCGGCGCTTTGCGCGTCCGTGGTACATGGCTTTCTCCTTCTCGGGTCTGCGGCCGCCGTGCCAAGGTACGGCCGCTCTCTTGAATTCCGCGCCCGACTGGCGGGCGCGGAACGAAATCTCAGTAGTGCTCCTCGAAGCGCTTGGCGAGCTCTTCGATATTGTCCGGCGGCCAGCCGGTGACTTCCATGCCCAGGTGCAGGCCCATCTGCGCCAGCACTTCCTTGATCTCGTTGAGCGACTTGCGGCCGAAATTCGGCGTGCGCAGCATCTCGGCTTCGGTCTTCTGGATGAGATCGCCGATGTAGACGATGTTGTCGTTCTTCAGGCAGTTCGCCGAACGCACCGACAGTTCGAGCTCGTCGACCTTCTTGAGCAGCGCCGGGTTGAAGGCGAGCTCGGGGATCGAGGTCGCGGCCTCTTCGCGGCGCGGCTCCTCGAAATTCACGAAGACGTTGAGCTGGTCCTGCAGGATGCGGGCGGCATAGGCGACGGAATCCTCGGGGCTGATCGCGCCGTTGGTCTCCACCGTCATCGTCAGCTTGTCGTAGTCGAGAACCTGCCCTTCGCGGGTGTTCTCGATGCGGTACGAGACCTTCTTGACCGGCGAATAGAGGCTGTCGACCGGGATGAGGCCGATCGGCGCGTCCTCGGCGCGGTTGCGCTCGGCCGGCACGTAGCCCTTGCCGGTGGCGACCGTGAATTCCATGCGGATTTCGGCGCCGTCGTCGAGCGTGCAGATCACGAGATTCGGGTTCAGGACCTGGATGTCGCCGGGCGTGGCGATATCGCCGGCCGTCACCTGGCCGGGGCCCTGCTTCTTCAGCGTCATGCGCTTCGACGTATCGCCCTGCATCTTGATGGCGATGTCCTTGATGTTGAGGACGATGTCGGTCACGTCCTCGCGCACGCCCGGAATGGAGGAGAATTCGTGGAGAACGCCGTCGATGTGCACGGACGTGATCGCCGCGCCCTGCAGCGACGACAGGAGGATGCGGCGCAGCGCGTTGCCGAGCGTGAGGCCGAAGCCGCGCTCCAGCGGCTCCGCGACGATGGTCGCGATGCGCTTGGGATCGTCGCCGAGCGCGATCTCCAGCTTGTTCGGCTTGATCAGCTCTTGCCAGTTCTTCTGAATGGTCATGGTCTTCCTGTGCTGTTGAGCGCCGGCATATCGGTCCGTCGACCCTGGCTTGGGCGCTTCACTTCGCAATGTTCGCGCGCACGGCCCGTCGGCATTGCGCGCGAATTCGAAAAAATCAGACGCGGCGACGCTTGCGCGGGCGGCAGCCGTTGTGCGGGATCGGCGTCACGTCGCGGATCGAGGTGACGGTGAAGCCCGCCGCCTGCAGCGCGCGCAGCGCCGATTCGCGGCCCGAGCCCGGGCCCGAAACTTCGACTTCCAGCGTGCGCATGCCGTGCTCGGCGGCCTTGCGGGCGGCGTCCTCGGCGGCCATCTGCGCGGCGTAGGGGGTCGATTTGCGCGAGCCCTTGAAGCCCATTGTGCCGGCCGACGACCAGGAGATCGTGTTGCCCTGCGCGTCGGTGATGGTGATCATCGTGTTGTTGAACGACGAATTCACGTGGGCGACGCCCGAAACGATGTTCTTGCGTTCGCGGCGGCGGACGCGGGTAGCTTCTTTTGCCATTGGTTTTCAGTCCTTCTGGCGCGCCCGTCATGCCAGGCGCTCGGGATGGAGGTTGTCGCTTTCTCTTCGGCGTCTTGGCCGGGCTTGGCCCGGCCATCCCTCGGAGGGATAATCCCGGATCGAGTCCGGGGATGACCGGCCTAGAGGCCGATCACTTCTTCTTGCCGGCGATCGGCTTGGCCTTGCCCTTGCGGGTGCGGGCGTTGGTGTGCGTGCGCTGGCCGCGGACGGGCAGCTGGCGACGATGGCGCAGGCCGCGGTAGCAGCCGAGATCCATCAGGCGCTTGATGTTCATCGCGACCTCGCGGCGCAGGTCGCCTTCCACGAGATAGTCGCGGTCGATGGTCTCGCGGATCTGCAGGACTTCCGCATCGGTCAGCTGCGACACGCGGCGCTCGGCGGGAATCGAGACCTTCTCGCAGATCTCCTTCGCCTTCTGGGCGCCGATGCCGTGGATGTACTGGAGCGCGATGACGACGCGCTTGTTCGTCGGAATATTGACGCCGGCTATACGAGCCATTTCATCTCTCCATGTGGGAAGCGCCTGGCGATTCCGCAAGCGCTTCAGCTAGATATCCCCGCGTCCGGTGGAGGCCGGCCCATGCGGAAGGTTGATTCCGAAACGCAAAAGCCCGCGTCCCCGCAAGGGGCCATCGGGCGCTTTTCGCTTCGGATGGCGGGGGTTTACGGGGATTGGCGGCGGGGGTCAAGGGAAAACGGGCGCTTTCGTCATGTTTCGCCTTCGCCCAATTGGCGTCAGAAGGTCCGACGCCGGCTTTCCTACGGCGAGGCTGACGACGCGCGGACGGCGCACATCGCTCGGATCGACGCCCGGCAGCACATAAAACATTAAGATTAAAGCAACTTCACGCTCCCGTCTCGGACAAGAATATCAATTGTTTCAAGTTTGCATCTAACTGTTGGTCACATGGTCCGCCGCGGTCGAAGAATGAGCACCACGGCGAGAAGTGGCTGCCACATGGCCAGCTAGGGCGTGTCGTCATTTGAGCCAAGCGAGGGCGCAGACCAGATGGACGCCCGCGAGGAAGTTGCGCGCGGTCTTTTCGTAGCGGGTCGCAATCGCCCGGAATTGCTTGATGATGTTG
>JBDHTL010000139.1:0-9115 GCA_039808645.1 Rhodoblastus sp.
ACCTCTCCGCGTGGAAGGCGGGCCTCAAGGGACTCGCGACGTACCGTCCCAACAACGTGCTGGGCTCGGTGCTTTCCACGGAGCCGGCCAAGCCCGCCGAGCCGGCCAAGCCCGCGGCCAAGGCGGCTGAGCCGGCGAAACCCGCCGCCGCGCCCGCCGCGAAAGCCGAGCCGGCGAAGCCCGCCGCCAAGGCGGCGGAGCCGGCGAAGCCCGCCGCGACCGCGGGCAAGAAGATCGATCTCAACACGGCCACCGCGGACGAACTCGACAAGCTGCCGCAGATCGGGCCGGCCCGCGCCAAGGCGATCATGGACGCCCGCGCCAAGGGCAAGTTCAAGGGCTGGGACGATTTCGTGAAGCGCGGCGTCGTGCCCTCGAATGCGGAATCGGCGATCAAGGACCTCGTGAAGTTCTGATCCCGCCCCATATGAAGGGCGCGGCGCAGCCGCGCCCTATCTGTCCGGCAACGGCCACTTGCCCGGGGGGAATCATGAAGTCGCAGCTTTTCGCCGCTCTGCTCGTCGTCGCCTTCGCCGGCGGCGTCGCGCAGGCGCAGACCGCGCAGCCGGACACGCCGCAGCAGATGCGGATCATCAAGAAGAAGCCGAAAAAGCCGAGCGCCAGGGCCATCGCGGCGACGAAGACGCTCGAGGGGACGATCCGCAAGTTCGAATGCGGCGACAATTGCTATCTGACGATCAGGACCGAGAAGAGGGAGGAGACCGGGCTGTGCGAGGCCAAGGCCTGCGTTCCCTGGTTCGAGAAACAGAAGATGCCGCGCTCGTTCGTCGGCAAGAAGGTGCGCGTGACGACCGGCTCCGGCGTGCAGCGCGACGCGTCCGGCGAGGTCCGGGGCAAGATGACGGCGTTCAAGACTCTGGATTTCGTGAAGTAGAGGCTAGAGCGCGATGAGATCGGACGGAAACGTCGCCGTCATTGCGAGGAGTTCCGGTAAAGCCGCGAGGCGGTTTCACCTGTAGCGACGAAGTAATGTATCTACGAGTCAGTCCCCGGGGATGGATTGCTTCGCGGAGCCTGTCATCGGGCGCGCCTTCAGCGCGGCCGGTCGGCTCGCGATGACGGCGTTGTTTCCGCCGCATGACGAGGCGCTCTACCCGTCGAGCGCGCGCCACAGGCGCGCATGCAGCTCCGTTTCCGCCAGTTCGTCGTCGCTCGCGTCGGGCATCGGATCGTGCGCGATCGTGTCGACAATGGTCGCCGCCGGACCCGCGCTCAGGATCAGGATGCGATCGGCGTAGCGCAGCGCGTCCAGCGGATTGTTGCTCGCCATCAGGATCGAAAGCCCGTCCTCGTCGGCGGCGCGGTTGAGCGCGTCGGCCGTCAGCATTTTCGCGCGACGGTCCATCGGCGAGAAGGGATCGTCGAGGCAGAGCAGCGCCGGCCGCGCCGCGATGCCCTGCGCGATGGCGAGACGCGCGCGGTGACCGCGCGAAAGACGGAAGGGCTCGTGGCCGAGATAGGCTTCGAGCCCGAGTTCGGCGAGCAGTTTCCTGGCGCGCTCGCCTGTATCGGGACCGGCCATCTCCTGCGCCACGATGTCGCGCGAAAACTTCGTATCGTCGAGCGGCGTCGAATGATGCGCGAAGCGGCCTTCGCCTGGGCGCTCGATGACGCCCGACGTCGGCGCGATCTCGCCGGCCGCCAGCCGCAGCAGCGTCGTCTTGCCGGCGCCGGGCGGGCCGAGGAGGAAAGCCCATTCGCCCGGCTTCAGCGCGAAGGAGAGGTCGCGCAGGACTTGATTGCCGGAAAGGGCGAGGCCGGCGTTGTGGAAGAAGATCGGCTTCACGCTGGGTCCGGGGTCTGACGGTTCACGCGCAAACTACATGCGCCGCGCGCAGCCGTCATGGCGGCGCTCGGACGCGGCCAACAAAAAAGCCCCCGTCTCCGGGGGCTTCTTCATTCGATCGGATGTGATCAGTTCTTGTCCTTGTCGACCAGCTTGTTCTTGCCGATCCAGGGCATCATGGCGCGCAGCTTCTCGCCGACCTCTTCGATCTGGTGGGCGGCGTTGCGGGCGCGCACGGCCTTGAAGGAGGTCTGGTTGACCTTGTTCTCCAGCATCCAGTCGCGGGTGAACTTGCCGGACTGGATGTCGTTGAGGACGCGCTTCATCTCGGCCTTCGTCTCGGGCGTGATGATGCGCGGGCCGGTGACGTATTCGCCGTATTCGGCGGTGTTGGAGATCGAGTAGTTCATGTTGGCGATGCCGCCCTCGTAGATGAGGTCGACGATCAGCTTCACTTCGTGCAGGCACTCGAAATAGGCCATTTCCGGCGCATAGCCGGCTTCCACCAGCGTCTCGAAGCCGGCGCGGATCAGTTCGACGAGGCCGCCGCAGAGGACGACCTGCTCGCCGAACAGGTCGGTCTCGCATTCTTCCTTGAAGTTGGTCTCGATGATGCCGGCGCGGCCGCCGCCGATGGCGGATGCATAGGACAGGCCGAGGTCATGGGCGTTGCCGGACGCGTCCTGATGGATGGCGATCAGGCAGGGCACGCCGCCGCCGCGCTTGTATTCCGAACGCACGGTGTGGCCGGGGCCCTTGGGGGCGACCATGAGGACGTCGAGGTCCTTGCGCGGTTCGATGAGGTTGAAGTGCACGTTCAGGCCGTGCGCGAACAGGAGGGCGGCGCCCTTCTTCATGTTGGGGGCGAGTTCGTCGCGGTAGATGTCGGCCTGCAATTCGTCGGGGGTCAGCATCATCACGACGTCGGCCCATTTGGCGGCTTCCGCCACGGTCATGACCTTGAGGCCCTCGCCCTCCGCCTTCTTGGCGGTCGCCGAGCCGGCGCGCAGCGCGACGCAGACGTCCTTCACGCCGGAATCGCGCATGTTCAGCACATGGGCGTGACCCTGCGAGCCGTAGCCGACGACGGCGACCTTCTTGCCCTTGATGAGATTGATATCGGCATCCCGATCGTAGTAGACGCGCATTCTCTCAGTTCCCCTTGGATGTTTTGGCCGCGCGGGCGGCAAAATTCGTCGTGCGGGCGCTTGGTGACGGTTTGGAGGGGCAAGGTCAAGCCCCGGAGGGCTGTACGGCCCGCATTCCGGGGTTGCGGCCTCAGATCGGCTCGGGCCCGCGCGAAATCGCGGCGACGCCGGTGCGGGAAACCTCGACCAGACCGAGCGGGCGCATCAGTTCGACGAAATCGTCGATCTTGGCCGTCGCGCCGGTCAGCTCGAAGATGAAGCTCTCGGTCGTGGCGTCGATCACCTTGGCGCGGAAGGCTTCGGCCAGGCGCAGCGCCTCGACGCGCGCCTCGCCCTGCCCACGCACCTTCACCATGGCGAGTTCGCGCTCGATCGCGCGTTTGCTGAGGGAGAGGTCGATCACCTTGTGAATCGGCACGATGCGCTCGAGTTGATGGGTGATCTGCTCGATCACTTCGGGCGTGCCGTTCGTGACGATCGTGATGCGCGACAGGTGCTCGCCATGCGCCACCTCGGCGACGGTCAGGCTCTCGATATTGTAGCCGCGGCCCGAAAACAGGCCGACGACGCGCGCGAGAACGCCGGGCTCGTTGTCCACGAGCACCGACAGCGTGTGGCTTTCGACGTTCGACTTGCCGATCGCCGAGGAATAGGGGGAAGGCGGGAAGGCGGGAGTGGGGATGGCGGCGTTCATATTTGCTGGTCCTGCGAAGAACTGGGAATTGACGAAACTTCTCCCTCCCCTTCAGGGGAGGGCAGGGGTGGGGTCGCCACCGCGCGCGCAAAAATCGTTTCCACGACTGCGTCCATGTCGGCTGCGACGTCGCTGTTCCAAAAGCGCAGGACCGTGAAGCCCAGCGCGTCGAGGCGCTCATCGCGAATGCGGTCGCGCGCCGCGTTAGCGTCCTTGTTATGCTGACCGCCGTCGATTTCGATGATCAGCTTGCGCCGGAGGCAGGCGAAGTCGACCACGAAACGGTCGATCGGAACCTGCCTACGGAAGTGTAGTCCCTGCGGGCGCAGCGCCCGCAATTTCAGCCATAGCCGACGTTCCTGCGGCGTGGCGTTATTACGCAAAGCGCGCGCGAACGCGACTGGAACGGATGAAGCAGGCCGTCGCGGGCGGCGGGCGCCCGTCACCGGCGCGACCCCACCCGGCTCGCTGGCGCGAGCCGCCCTCCCCTGAGGGGAGGGCTCGGCGTCCGTCGTTTGTTGGCGATCGTTGGTCACGTCACACCAACATCTTCCCCTTGTCGTCGATGACCGAGCCGATGTCCTCGATCTCGTCGGGCAGGATCATGTCGTTGTGCGCCTTGCCCGACGGGATCATCGGGAGGCAATTCTCGGCCTTGTCGACCACGCAGTCGAAGATGACCACGTTCGGCGTATCGATCATCTCCTTGATGGCGTCGTCGAGCTTCGCCGGGTCCGAGCAGCGGATGCCGTGCGCGCCGTAGGCTTCGGCCAGCTTCACGAAATCGGGCAGGGCGTCGGAGTAAGAATGCGAATAGCGCCCGCCGTGCAGAAGCTCCTGCCACTGGCGCACCATGCCCATGTATTCGTTGTTGAGGATGAAAATCTTCACCGGGCAGCGGAACTGCACGGCGGTCGAGAGCTCCTGGATGTTCATCAGGATCGAGGCCTCGCCGGCGATGTCGACGACGAGCGCGTCGGGATGGGCCATCTGCGCGCCGACGGCGGCGGGCAGGCCGTAGCCCATCGTGCCGAGGCCGCCCGAGGTCATCCAGCGGTTCGGCTCCTTGAAGTGATAGTGCTGGGCCGCCCACATCTGGTGCTGGCCGACTTCCGTGGTGATGTAGGTCTTGCGGTCCTTGGTCAGTTCGTAGAGCCGCTGGATGGCGTATTGCGGCTTGATGGTCTTGGTCGAGTTCTGGAAGGCGAGCGACTTGCGGGCGCGCCACTTGTCGATCTGCTTCCACCACGACGCCAGCGCCGCCTTGTCGGCCTGCATCGACTCCGACCGCCACAGCGTCACCATGTCTTCCAGCACATGCGCGCAATCGCCGACGATGCCGAGGTCGACCTTCACGTTCTTGTTGATGGACGACGGATCGATGTCGATATGGATCTTCTTCGAACCCGGCGAGAAGGCATCGAGGCGGCCGGTGATGCGGTCGTCGAAACGCGCGCCGATCGAGATCATCAGATCGCAATCGTGCATGGCGTTGTTGGCCTCGTACGTGCCGTGCATGCCGAGCATGCCGACCCATTGCGGATCGGGCGCGGGATAGGCGCCGAGCCCCATCAGCGTCGAGGTGATCGGAAAGCCCGTCAGCTTCACCAGTTCGCGCAGCAGGGTGGAGGCCGCCGGCCCCGAATTGATGACGCCGCCGCCGGTGTAGAAGATCGGGCGCTTGGCCGCCGCCATCATGGCGACGGCGTGCTTGATCCTGGCGCGGTCGCCCTTGAGCTGCGGCTGGTAGGTCTTGTGCTGGATGTTGCGCGCGAAATGGTACGTTCCCGTCGCGAATTGCACGTCCTTCGGCACGTCGATGACGACCGGGCCGGGACGGCCGCTGGACGCGACATAGAAGGCTTCATGCAGGATGCGCGGCAGGTCCTCGATGCGCTTCACGAGATAATTGTGCTTGGTGCAATGGCGGGTGATGCCGACCGTGTCGCATTCCTGGAAGGCGTCGGAACCGATCAAATGGGTCGGCACCTGGCCGGTGATGCAGACGAGCGGGATGGAATCCATCAAGGCGTCGGTCAGCGCGGTGACGGCGTTGGTCGCGCCCGGGCCCGACGTCACGAGCAGCACGCCGACCTTGCCGGTCGAGCGGGCGTAGCCCTCGGCCGCGTGGCCCGCGCCCTGTTCGTGGCGGACCAGCACATGACGCACCTTGTTCTGGTGGAAGATCGCATCGTAGATCGGCAGGACCGCGCCGCCGGGATAGCCGAAAATGGTGTCCACGCCCTGATCCTTCAGGGCCTCCACGATCATTTCGGCGCCGGTCATCTGTCTCGACATGGCCATCTCCTGCGAATGCGGTCCTTGTGGCGGAAATCAGGGCAATAAAAAAGGCCCCATCAGGGACCTCGGGTTGAGCGCCATCGGCGGAGTGTCGGGTTCAGTCCCGCTCCGTCTCAGGCGCTCGCGATACGATAAGGCTCTTGCGCATGGGTTCCGCCGTGCGTTGATCGGCGGGTTTGGTAGCGCGGGATGGGGGCCGGGTCAAGGGGAGGGCGCGACGGGCGCCCCCGGCCGCGCGGCTCAGCCGGGGTAGCCGTGGCGGTTCTTGGAGGCGGCGATCAGGCTCATTGCCTCGCCCTCCCTGCCGGCGGCGCAGGCAGCGGACGCGCCCGAAATCTCGCCCTCGATCTGCTTGTAGACGCTGTCGTTGACGTTGCCGGTGTCGTGGTCGTTGGCGACGACGGCGCGATAGCGGGCGATCGCGCCGGAGCAGCCCGCACCTTCCGGCAGCTTGAAACCCTGTGGCGTGATCGGGGAGACGACGCGTTGCTGCGGGGCCGGCTGCGTTGCGATCGCCTGCGGCGCGGGGGTCGAATTGCAGGACGCGAGCGCGAGAAGGGCGACGGCGCAGGCAGCGAGCGGCAGCAGGCGAGAGGTCATCAAGGCCGGGCTCCAGTCGAGACGCGAGAAGTTCGCCGCTCCTGCGGCTGCGGTCAAGCGCCGCGCGCTATTTGTCGGCGTCGCCCAGCAGCTTGGCGATAGGCTCGCCGATCTTGAAGACGCCGTTGACGCGGGCGACCAGCGTCTCGTCCGCATAGATGAGCCCTTGTGCGAAAACGAGATTGCGGGTGACGCGCAGGATTTCCGTGCGGCTGTTGAGCCAGGCGCCCAGCGGCGCCGGCGCGAGAAAATCCACGGCCATCGATACGGTCGGGAGGAAGTTGCGGCCGACCTTCGGATGGCGGTGGGCCGCCATCGGCAGCATCATGTCGGCGAAGGTCATCAGCCAGCCGCCGTGGCCGACGCCGCGCGGATTGCAGTGGCGATGCTCGATGCGCATGCCGAGCTGGAAACCCTGCGGGCCGTCGTCGCGATAGAAGAGAGGGCCGTTGCGGTCGATGTAGCCGCCGCGCAGCGTGAACAGGCTCCAGCCCTCGGGCGGCGGCGGATTGCAGGTCAGGATGGGCTCGTCATTCATTTCGTCGGCTCGTTTTGTCGGACAGTTCTCCTGTTTGTGCCCGATCGAGCGCCGCCTCACAAGCCACAAAAAAGCGCCCGCCGGAGGCGGGCGCAGCGGGGGAAGAAGAATCGGTCAGTGCGAGGGGATGCGCAGGCCGAACAGCCCGCGGGGCGCCAGTGTCGGCGCCGGGGCGATCTCGTTGCGGCGCGCCCGGATCGGTTTCCGTTCGAGCCGGTCAAAGGCGATGTCGAAATCGCCGTCTGGACGCACGCGAAGAATATGGCCGGTCGCGCCGCGCGGCACATATAGGCCGCAGCGGACGATATCGGCGCGCGCGAGCACGGGACGGCCGGCGAGAGCCGCCGACCGCACTTTTTGTACGAGTTTCTGCAATCTGCCGAGCATGTGGGAACCTGGGGGTTGGGGCGGCCGGCATCGGCGCCGGCCCGTTCATGCAGATGAACGCAACAGCAACGAACCGGTTCCCGCGCCCGCCCGACCGGCGGCCATTTTTCCGCGCTTGTCGTCGGCGGCGTCCTGGGTTATCCATGAATCCTTCGTGCGCTGAGGCGCACGATATCGCGCGAGGATTTCGTGGCCCGATTCGCCACCAGCACGCAGAAGGACGCTCACGGGCCTGCCGCCTGTGCGCCGTCGCGTGCGCCCGCCTCCGCCGAGCTTCTTTCGGGTCTGCTGCTTCTTAGCCGCCCCTGAGCGCCGGCTGGGCTTTGCCTGGGCGCTGAGGGGATGAGCTTTACCCGACCCGCCGGCCGCCCGACATTTCCAATAGCGGCGCCCCGGCTTCGAACGACACATTCGATTCCAGGAAAGAGACCATGACCGCTGCGACCGAAACCGGCTCCAACAAGGACCGCGTCATCATTTTCGACACCACCCTGCGCGACGGCGAGCAATGCCCGGGCGCGACCATGACCTTCGAAGAGAAGATGGAGGTCGCCGAATTGCTCGACGAGATGGGCGTCGACATCATCGAGGCGGGCTTTCCGGCCGCTTCCGACGGCGATTTCGAATCGGTAGCGGAAATCGCGCGCCGCGCCGACAAGGCGGTGATCTGCGGCCTGTCGCGCACGGGGCTGGCCGACATCGACCGCTGCGGCGCGGCGATCAAGCCGGCCAAGCGCGGCCGCATCCACACGTTCATCTCGACTTCGCCGCTGCACATGTCGGTCAAGCTCGGCATGACGCCGGAACAGGTGCTGCAGGCCACGATCGACGCCGTCACGCGCGCCCGCAAATGGACCGACGACGTCGAATGGTCGGCGGAAGACGCGACCCGCACCGAGATCGACTTCATGTGCCGGATCGTCGAAGCCGCGATCAAGGCGGGCGCCACGACCATCAACCTGCCCGACACGGTCGGTTACACGACCCCGCAGGAGTACCAGGCCATGTTCGAGACGGTTCGCGCCCGCGTGCCGAATTCCGACAAGGCGATCTTCTCCGTCCATTGCCACAACGATCTCGGCATGGCGGTCGCCAACTCCCTGGCCGGCCTCGCCGGCGGCGCCCGCCAGATCGAATGCACGATCAACGGCATCGGCGAGCGCGCGGGCAATGCGGCGCTGGAAGAGATCATCATGGCGATCCGCACCCGCCAGGACGCGTTGCCCTACGACACGGGCATCGAGACGACGATGCTGAACCGGGCTTCCAAGCTCGTGTCGGCGGTCACCTCGTTTCCGGTGCAGTACAACAAGGCGATCGTCGGCCGGAACGCCTTCGCGCACGAGAGCGGCATCCACCAGCACGGCATGCTGAAGAGCTCGCTGACCTACGAGATCATGACGCCGGAATCGGTCGGCGTGTCGAAGACCTCGCTGGTCATGGGCAAGCATTCGGGCCGCGCCGCCTTCCGCGAGAAGCTGAAGGAGATGGGCTACGAGCTGGGCGAAAACGCGCTGAACGACGCCTTCCGCCGCTTCAAGGATTTGGCCGACCGCAAGAAGATCGTCTACGACGAGGACATCGCCGCGCTGGTCGACGACGAGATCGTCAACGCCAACGACCGCTTCAAGGTGACGGCG
>JBDHTL010000140.1:0-9108 GCA_039808645.1 Rhodoblastus sp.
GGCGTCGCGCTGCGCCGCGCCCGCCTCTGGGCGCAAGCGCGTCGCGCGGCCCGGGCGGAGAGCGAACTCACGACCGACGGCGGCGGCATCTGAGGGGCCGCGCGGCGCCCCGAGACGTTCGATGATCGATCCTCTCTACTCGATTTCCGGCGCCGCTGTCGGGCTGATCGTCGGGCTTACCGGCGTCGGCGGCGGCTCGCTGATGACGCCGCTGCTCGTGCTGCTGTTCGGCGTCCATCCGGCGACCGCGGTCGGCACCGACCTGCTCTACGCGGCGATCACCAAAGGCGCCGGCACGCTGGTGCACGGCTCGCGCCAGAACGTCGACTGGCGCATCGTGCGGCTGCTCGCCTCGGGAAGCGTGCCGGCTTCGGTCGCCACCCTTTTCGTCATGTCGTGGAGCGGCGCGAATTCGGCCGACGTCACGCGCCTGATCGGCGCGGCGCTCGGAATCGCGCTCATCCTGACCGCGCTGTCGATGGCGTTGCGTCCGTGGCTGCTCAGGATTCGCGGCGAGCGGCCGCCGATGCCGCAACGCCGCCTGGACTGGACGACATTCGCCGTCGGCGCGATTCTCGGCATTCTCGTGTCGGCCTCTTCCGTCGGCGCCGGCGCCTTGGGCGTGACAGTGCTGCTGCTGCTCTATCCGACCGCGTCGGCGCTGCGGATCGTCGGCACGGATATCGCCCATGCAGTGCCGCTGACGTTCGTGGCCGGCGCGGGACACTGGCTGATCGGCTCGGTCGATCTGTGGATGCTCGCATCGCTCCTGCTCGGCTCGATTCCGGGCATCGTCGCCGGCAGCCGCCTCGCGCCTCGCGTGCACGACCGTTTCCTGCGCCTTCTGCTGGCGCTCGTGCTGTCCATTGTCGGGCTCAAGCTTCTCGCTGCCTGACGCGCTCGCCTTGGCGCCCCGGGCCGCTGTGCTAGGCTGAGGCGAGAGAATTTCGGAGAACAGGCCCGGGTATGTCGCTTCTTGCCGGTCCAGAGCCGCGCGCGCCCGCCGTGAACAAGGTCGCGATTCTCCGCCAGCACGAATTGTTCCGCGAACTCGACAAGGACTCCTGCGACCAGATCGCCGCCTATGCGAAAGTCCGCGAGTTCCGGCGCGAAGCGATGATCTTCTCCAAGGGCGATCCCGGCTTCTGCCTGTTCGCCGTCGTGCGCGGCAAGGTTCTCGTCACCAGTTCGTCGAGCGAGGGCAAGAGCGTCGTTCTCAACCAGTTCGACAAGGGCGACATTTTCGGCGAGATCGCCTTGCTCGACGGCCGCCCGCGCACCGGCGACGCCACGGCGCTGACCGACTGCTGCCTCCTCGCGCTCGAGCGGCGCGACTTCCTTCCGATTCTGACGAAGAAACCGGAGATCGCGATCAAGCTTCTTGAAATTCTGTCCGGCCGGTTGCGGCGCACGACCGAGCAGGTCGAGGAGATGATGTTCCTGAATCTGCGCGGCCGTCTCGCCAAGACGCTGCTGCGGCTGACCGAAGGCGCCGACAGCCTGTCGGCCGAATTGTCGCAGAACGAGCTCAGCCAGCGCGTCGGAATGTCGCGCGAGATGATCAACCGCCAGCTTCAGGTGTGGTCGCGCGAGGGCGTGATCGCGCTGGCGCGCAGGCGGCTGACCGTCTTGCGGCCGGACACGCTCGCCGACATCGCGTCGCGCTGACGACCTCCGGCGGTCTCGCGCCGAGAGTGAGCCGCCTCACAGTTCGGAGCAGGCTTCCCAAGCCAGTATCGTCGCGCGAATTCGGCGTGCGCGGGGGCGCCGATCAAGCAACGACAGGGGGAGAGGATGCGCCGCGATCTGACCATCAAGACCGGCGGGCTTGCGGGAACGTCGGATTTCCGCGTGCTCGCGAAGATCAAGAGCGGCTTCGTTCCCGCCCTCGACGCGGTCACATACAAGACGCGCGTCAAGCGCGTCCTGCGCGCGCTTCACATCGGGCGTTCGGATTCGCACGAGCACGAATTGTTTCGCGTTCTCTCCGACGCGGTCGAGCGCGTCGGACGCATCCATTCGGTCGGCATCGTCGTGCTCGAACCGGAAGACAAGGTTCTTCTGACCGTCACCTTCGACGGTTCGTGGGAAGCCTATGTACGGGTGATCTGGCAAAAGGTGACGCGCCTGCTCGACCTCGTGTTCTGCAATACCGAAGGCTATGTGCTGGGATACGAGAACAGCTACGAGAAATGGGGCGAATGGCTGAAGTCCGCGCAGAGCCAAGCGGCCTTTCTCTACGCGACGCCGAACACCACGGTCGACGATATCCGCTACCTGAAGATGTCGGAGCGCGTGCATCGACGGGCGGCGGCCGACGAAGCCCAGCTCATCACGACGCGCATCCGCATCCCCTCCTCGGAACAGATTGCGGCGCGGTCGATCTTCGAGACGCGCGGCTCGGTGCCGGGCGACCCGACGAGCGCGGGCTTCGAGCAGAAGATGAATGTCGAGGACGCCGGCAAGGCGCCGTTCCGTCACGGCGTGCGCGTTCTCGCCGGCGTTCACCGCCTGTCCGACGTCTACCTGCCCGGCACGCGCGACGGCGAGATCCTTCTGCGCGCGGCGCATGAGCTCCTGCCCGAATTCGTGCCGATGGCGCACAGCGCGACCTATCAGCTCGGCGTCCAGCGCGCCGTGCGGCGGTTCCAGGAAGCGATGCTGTGGATCCAGAACAAGCTGGACGAGCCGCCGGTGCGGCGGGCCTTGCCCAATCCGATGCCCGAGACGCCGCCCCTCGCCGAGCCCGCCAATGTCCAGGGCGGCATTCTGACGTCCTATCCCGACATCGACCACGGCTGCGTGCTGCTGGCGCAATTCGACTCGCCGGCGGCGGTCGCCGCCTTCCTCGGCGCGCTGCGGCCGACGACCGAGGCCGATACGGCCACGCTCGCGCCCGGCGCGATCACGACCAACGTCGGCTTTTCGGTCGAGGGCTTGCGCATGGCGGGTCTGGCCGACGACGAAATCCGCGAACTGCCGGAAGAATTCGTCCAAGGCATGGCGATGCGCGCCGGCATTCTCGGCGACGTGCGCATCAACCACCCGCAGCGCTGGCGCCTTCCCGTGCGCAACTGGGCGGATGGAATCTACGCCGAGGAAATCAGCGATTCCGCCGAGACGCCGCGCATCGACCTCAACGCCGTGCACGTCATGGTGCAGGTGCGCCGCCGCGCCATGCCCGACAGCACGGACGAGGACACGCCGACGGCGCGGGCGCCGCTGATGGAGGCTATGAAGCGGCTCGTCGCCGCGCACGAAGGCGTCATTCCGCTGTCGCTGCAGTGGATGCACCGCCTGCGCAATCCGAGAAAAGTGGTGGAAGAGCATTTCGGATTCACCGAAGGCAATTCCGAACCCGTCCTGACGAAAGCGGAAGCCGGCCGGCGCTATTCCAACCAGATCCACCTCGGCGAAATGCTGTGCGGCTATCCGAACCTGGCCGACAAGGCCGAGTTCTACAGCGGCGCTTCCCCGCGACTTCATCCGCTGCTGCGCGACGGCAGCTTTCTGGCGATCCGCAAGCTGCGGCAGGACGTCGGCGCTTTCGAGACGGCGCTGCAGGATGCCGTCAAGGCGGTCAACGACCAGGGCGTCAATCTCGGCCGCGAAGATCTCATGGCAAAGCTGCTCGGGCGCTGGCCCGCCGATCACGAAAAGTCCGGGCAGCCGCTCGCCGTCGTCATCGGCGATCCCCTGTCGAACGATTTCCATTTCGACAAGGACCCGAACGGCGTCATGTGCCCGCTTCATGCCCACATCCGCCGGACCAACCCGCGCTTTGTGCAGCCCGAGAGCGGCCAGCGCCCGCCGCGCATCGCGCGGCGCGGCATGTCCTACGGGCCCTGGCACGATCGCAGCGAGCCGGATGAAGCCAAGAAGAAGGAAAGTCTCGACAGGGAGCGCGGTCTGGTCTTCATGGCCTACAACGCCAGCCTCGGCGAGCAGTTCGAG
The DNA here is from genome assembly GCA_039808645.1 of Rhodoblastus sp. GTDB lineage: Bacteria > Pseudomonadota > Alphaproteobacteria > Rhizobiales > Beijerinckiaceae > JAJXWB01. Next base: position 3,955 of record JBDHTL010000140.1, read on the forward strand.
GTGGTCCAGAGCTGGCTGACAGGCGCCAATAGTTCCGGCAGCTATTCCGGCGTCAGCGATCCGCTGCTCGGTCTGGCCGAGCCGGGCAAGAAGCGCTTCTACCGTTTCGAACACGAGGCCAAGGTTGTCCATGCGCCGCTCGACGGCGAGGACAGGCTGCATGTCGAGCCCCGGCCGTTCGTGCGGCTGGAATGGGGCGCCTATCTGTTCGCGCCGTCGATCAAGGCGCTCGCGCTGCTGAAGGAACGCGCCGCCGCGCGCGACTGCAAGCCTCTTCTGACATGGAGCGCGAAGGCGGGCGAGCAGACAATCGCCGACTTGCGCGCCTTCGAGAAGGAGCACGGCGCGGACGCGGCTCTCGACGCATGGAAGGCGGTGCTGGAAGACCCGGATTTCGCGGCCGACTTCACGAGCGCGTCGGTCTGGGCCGCCATTCGCGAAAACCACGGTGGCGTTTTGCGCACGCCCTTCGGCGTTCTCGTCGCGGACAAGGATCTCGTGCGCGACGTGTTCGTCAATCGCAACGAGGCGCTGACGATCACCGGCTATCTGCCGCGCATGCACAGGTCGTTCGGCGTGCTCTATCTCGGTCTCGATCCTGGTCAGGAGGATCAGGCCTACGAGACCTGGTCGCGCGCCTGCAACGAGGCGATCATGGCGATCGACCCGCATCAGGCGTTTCTCGGGGCGCGCGCGGCAGTGCAGGAAGCGCTGCAGAAACTCGTCCAGCAGGAGATCGAGGACGCGCGCCACGACCGGGAAAAGCGCTGGGAGCTGACGGTCGAGTCGCGCGAACTGGTCGACCCACTGCTCGCGCATTTCTGCGAGGAATGGTTCGGCATTACGGAGAAGGGGAAACATTTTCGCCGTTCCGGATACCGCTGGGACTGGACGCTGGGCGAGCCCGCGAACTATCCGGGCCATTTCCTGTCGCCCTCGCGCTACATTTTCCAGCCGCATCCCGGCCGCAGCGTCGAGCAATACGGCGCCGCGCACGGTCAGTCGGCGCGCGAGGCGATGGAGGACTATCTCACCGCCTTCCGCGACGAGATCACGGCGCCGGTCGCGCGCGCCGTGCTCGATTCGCCGGAAGGCCGGAACGACATCGACTTCTGCGCGCAGACGATCGCCGGCGCGATGATGGGATTCATTCCGACCGTAGAAGGCAACCTGCGGCGCATCCTCAACGAATGGCTGCGCGACGGCGTTGTCTGGAAATTGCGCGCGCGCTACGCCGGCTCGCCTTCGCGCGATTTCACGGAAGCCTGCAACAGGCTTGTGGCCGATTTCATTCCGGCCTTCCAGCTTCGGGCCGTGCCGGAACTGATCTGGCGAACCGCCGTCGCCTCCACCAAGATCGGCAAGACGCCGAACGAGATCGCCATCAAGCCCGGCGACGTGATCGTCGCCGGCGCCGTTTCGGCGACCCAGCAATGCCTGACCGAAGGCAGCCGCGAATATCATCACGCGTTCGGCGGCAATCGTCGCGAGAAGGATCATCCCACGCACGCCTGTCCCGGCGCGGATCCCGCCATCGCGCTGATGATCGGATTCTTCAGCGCGCTGGTGGAAACGCCGCTGCCGCTGCGGCCGGGTCCCGGCCCGCTGACGATCTCGGCCGACGGCGCGGTCCTGTCGACGCCCGCCGTGCACAGCCAGAGGGACGGCGCGCCGCGCCATTTCACGCGAACGGCGCTCATGGACCAGACGACCTCGCCGGTGCTGGCGATCGGCGATTCCTGGCTGTCCGACACCTCGCCCTACCCGAGCCTGCGCGGCGCGCTCGCACGACGCGGCTATGTCGACGAGTTCGATCAGGATTTCGCGAATCTCGGGCGCTTCCTGCGCGAAATGGCGGAAACGTCGGCGCTCGATCAGGTCGCGCGGTTCTTCGACAATATCGGCCCGGGCGAAGCGACGCCGGCCTGCATCATCCTCGGCGGCGGCGGCAACGACGTCTGTCAGCCGGTATCGAACGTGCCCCGGACCGCGCTCTACCGCATGTTGAAGGAAGGCGGCGGGCCGGCCGGCGATCCGCTGATCGAGGGTGAGGTCGTCAAATTCATCGACGAGGAATTGCACGGCTATCTGGCGACGATCACGAAGCGGATTCACGACGTGACGGATATTCCGATCCTGATCCACGCCTACGACCATCCGGTGCCGAACGGCACTGGATTCTGGCTCGGCGGCCCGTGGCTGAAACCGATCTTCGACTATCGCCAGAGGACCGACGTGGCGGCCAACGCGGTCGTCATGAAGGCGCTGATCGATCGGCTCAACGGCGCCGTCGCGCGCGTCGCCGCCGCCAATCCGGACAAGATCAGGCATGTGAACCTGACGGGGACGCTCGCCCGCGATCCCGCGCTCTGGTCGAACGAACTGCATCCGACGCGCGACGGCTACGACCTGCTCGCAGACAAAATGGTCAAGGCGCTTCAGGCGCTGGGGATCGGCCAGCCCGCCGTCGCCTGACGCCGCGCCTCAGCGCGCGGCGGCGCGGTCGGCATGCCAGGCCATTCCCATGGCGCGCAGTTCGGCTTCCGCATGCGCCGCGTCGCCGCGACGGCCCGGCAGCGTGGCCCAGAGCGCCTCGTTGAGCGCGGCTTCGCGACGCGAGCCGCGCAGGCGGGCGGACAAGTTCGCGCGATCGACCCAACGCGCGCAGTCGGAGGCGCGCCCCGCCCGCGTCGCCATCGAAGCGAGCGCGCGGCTGACCGCGGCTTCGCCGAGCCTCTCGCCATGACGCGCGCGCAGCAGGACATGGGCGCCGTAGCGTCGCGCACATGCGACGTCGCCGACCTCGGCGCAGGCCTCGACCAGCCAGCTGTACTGGACCGATACGAAGAACTTGAAGTCGCGGCCTTCCATCCAGCGGATCGCATCGCGCAATTGCTGGAGCGCCTCGGGCTCGCCCGTGCGGCGCCAGCGGGCGAATCCCGAGGCCGCCCGCGACGTCGCGAGCAAGAGAAGCCCGCGCATGTTTTCCGCGACGCGCGCATTCTCGTTCGCCAGCGCCTCGGCTTCGTCCCACGCGCCGCGCCAGACCAGAGAGACGGCGCGCCAGTTGCGCATCGAATTGGCGACCGGGTGACTGGAGCCGCCGAGCAAGGCGGTCGCCTCCTCGAAACAGGCGTCTGCGCCGGCGAAGTCGCCGCGGTCCGCCAGGATGCCCGCTTCGCAGGAAAGCGCATAGGCAGAGCCGATCGCGACGCCGCCGCCCGGCCGCGCGGCCCGCTTCTTGCTGACGACAGCGGCGTCAATCAGCACGAGCGCCTCGTCGTATCGGCCGGCGGCGGCGAGCACCTGGCCGAGCGTCGCGTCGACCTGCGCGATCAGGCGCTCGTCGCCGGCGGCGCGCGCGAGTCGGGCCGCGCGTTGCGCGTGGACGACGCCTTCCCGGAAACGGCCGAAGCCGTAGCACATGTAGCCGAGCCAGTAGTTCGCACGCGCTTCCGCGTCGATGTCGCCGACCGCGCGCGCCAGAGTCGCGGCCCGCTCGAACAGGCTGACGTCGTTGCGCAGCGACAGCGGATCGAAAATGCTGGCCATGCCGAGTTTGGCGACCAACAGGCACCAGTGCAGATCGAGATCGCGGCCGCGGTCGGGCATGTTGTCAATGGCGTCGAGCGCGGCCTTGTAGTGGGCGCGCGCGCGATCGAGCGCGAAGGCGGACGCCGCCTTGTCGCCGGCCTGCTCCGCGAATTGCGCGGCCTTGTCCCAATCGCCGGCGCCGAAACTGTGGTAGGCGAGCGCCTCGAGCGTATCGTCGTGATCGCCGCCGGCGGCGCGCGCCGAATGCGCTTCGGCGATCCGCCGATGCAGCGCCCGGCGCGCCTTCAGGCCGATCGATTCGTAGATCGAATCCCTGGTTATGCCGTGCTTGAAACGCAGGCCGCCGCTCGCCGCGTCGACGAACAGTAAGTCGGCCTCGGCCAGCGCGCGCAGCGTCTCGCCGTCGGGAGCATAGCCGCAGGCCGCGATCAGCGACCTGTAGGGCGCGAGATTGCCGACGACGGCCGCCGCCCGGACGATTTCGGCCTGCCGCTCGGGCAGACGCTGCAGGCGCGACGTCACGAGCGCGCCGATCCAGCTGCTCTTGCCGCGCGCGACAAGCGTCTGCGACAGATTCTCGGTCGAGGCGAGGTGGCACAATTCCTCGATGTAAAGCGGCACGCCGCCGGCGTAGTCGTGGATGCGCGCGATCAGGAAAGGATCGGCCTCCGGCAGCCAGCGACGCACGGCGCGCGCCGTCTCTGCGCCGTCGAACGGGCGCAGTTCGATATGCGGCGCGCCGGCGACCAGGTCCGCGCCGTCGTCACGCATGCGGCTGGTGAGAATGATGCGCAGCGGCCGCTCGCATTGCAGAAGCGCCGACAGCAATTGCCTGGTGGCGTCGTCCGCCCATTGCCAGTCGTCGACGACCAGCGCGACGCGATGCGCGCCGGCGAGCGCCACGATGAAGGCCGAGAGATCGTCGACCGCGCGACTGGCCGCTTCCGCCGGCCGAATGTCGGGACTCGTGGCGACGAGCCCGCGCACGGAATCGACGCGCGGACCGATTTCCCGCCGCCAGGGTTCGAGCGCATCACGGGAGAGGGCCACCGCCTCGTCGGGCGAAATGCCATCACGCAGGCCGATGAAGCCGCGCACCATCTGCAGGAAGGGCTGGAGCACCTCGGCGCCGAGGTAGTTCTCGCACCCGCCGCGCAGGACGATCGTTTCGCGCGGATCGAGGGACTGGAGCGTTTCCTCGAGCAGCCGCGTCTTGCCGAGTCCCGCGCCGCCCAGAATGGTCACGGCGCCGGGCCGCTCGTCGCCGCCGCGCACGAAGCTGCGCAATTGCGCGACGATCTCGTCGCGGCCGATGAAGGGCGTGAGGCCGCGGCCGGCCGTCGATTCGAAGCGGCTCGCCGCCGCGCTGCGGCCGAGCACGACATGAACCGGGAGGTCGAGGCCAACGGCCGACAGGTCGACCGGCGGGCCTAGTCGAAAGAAATGCGCGTTCGGCCCCAGCGCGTCGATGCTGGCGAACACCTGGCCCGGCGCCGCGCGTTGCGACAGGCGCGCGGCGAGGTTCGGCACGTCGCCGACCAGATCGAACACGCCCTTCTCGATATCGCCCGCCGCGATCAGCGTCGTTCCGGCATGGAC
>JBDHTL010000141.1:0-9093 GCA_039808645.1 Rhodoblastus sp.
CCGCGCCGCAGAGGTCGAGAAATGCCCGGACATGGTGGCCGGCGGCCCGACGATCCTGAAGGCCGCGCTCGCCGGCGACCGGGTGCGGCTGACCTTCATCGGCCACGCGAGCTTCCTGATCGAGACGCCGGGCGGCACGACCGCGGTGACCGACTACAACGACTACATCCGCTCCTCCGTCGTTCCCGACGTCGCGACGATGAACAAGGCGCATTCGACGCACAACAGCGTCCACCCCGACCCGAAGATCAAGCATGTGCTCAAGGGCTGGGGCGACGACGGCAAGGCCGCCAATTGGGATGTAACCGAGGGCGACCTGCATGTGCGCAACGTGCCGACCAATATCCGCGACTGGGGCGGCGGCACGGAATACGACGGCAATTCGATCTTCGTGTTCGAAGCGGCGGGCCTGTGCATCGCCCATCTCGGGCACCTGCACCATCGCCTGACGCCCGAGCACCTGCAGCAACTACGCCATGTCGACGTGCTGCTCGCCCCCGTCGACGGCTCCTACACGCTGGGCGCGGCCGGCATGATCGAGACGATCGCCACGATCCGCGCGCCGCTGACAATCCCGATGCACATATTCGGGCCCTCGACGCTCGAGCGGTTCCTCAGGCTGGCGGGGGAAAAATTCGAGGTGAAATACGAAGGCGCGCGCTTCGTCGAGGTTTCGCGCGCGAGCCTGCCGCAAAGACAGACCGTGCTGGTGCTGGAGGGACGCTGACACGGGTCGGCGGCTAACGCCCCAGCCACCGCCGGAGCTTGTTGCGCAGGACGAAGCCGGCGACGACGGCCACCGCGATCGTGACGACAACCGCCAGAAAGCCGGCGACGAACACGAACAGGGCGCTGACGACCAGCGCCGCGAAAACGAAGCCGAGAAAGCCGCTGAGCCGCGTCTGGAACGTATAGGTGCGCTGCGCCGACGCGCCTTGCGCCTCGAACGGACTGCGGCGGCGGCCCGAAGGCGACGGATTCTCGCCGGGCGCGAGTATCTCGATCTCGCCGCGGGGATATTCGACTTTGTCTACGCGCTCATTGTCTGTGGCGGCCATTGCCGTCTCTCCGTCGCGGCAGGAGATATGGAGCAGGCAGGCTGAACGCAACATGAAACGTCAGAAAATCGCCGCCAGCATCCGCCGCGCTTCCGCGACGTCCTCGTTCATGCGCGCGACCAGAGCCTCGACCGAATCGAACCTGGCTTCCGGCCGGATGAAGTCGATGAAGGCGATCTCGACCGTCTTGCCGTAGAGGTCGCCGTCAAAATCGAGGACGAAGACTTCCAGCAGCGGCGGACCGTCGTCAAAGGTCGGACGCTTGCCGAAACTGGCGGCGCCGCCATGCGTCCTGCCGTCGACCGTCAGGGTCACGGCGTAGACGCCGTGGCGCAAGCGGCACGACGGGTCGAGGGCGATATTGGCGGTGGGAAAGCCGATCGTGCGGCCGCGCTTTGCGCCGTGGACGACCTCGCCCTCGACGAACCAGGGATGGCCGAGCAGGCGGGCGGCGAGAGCGACGTCGCCGGCTTCGAGCGCGGCGCGGGTGGCCGTGGAGGACACGGCGTCGAGCGAGCCCTCCTCGTCCTGCGAGATGCGCTCGACGATGTCGACGGCGAAGCCCTGCCGCGCCCCCTCGGCCTTTAGGAAGTCCGGCGTGCCCTGCCGCTTCGCGCCGAAATGGAAATCGTAGCCCGCCACCACGCCGGACACGCCGAGCCGGCGGACCAGCACGTCGTCGACGAAGGCCTGGGCCGAAAGGCCGGAGAGCGCGGCGTCGAAGGTGAGCACGATCATGCCGTCGAGGCCGAGGCGGGCGAGAAAAGCCGCCTTGGCCTCATGCGAGGTCAGGCGGAAGATGACGCTCTTCCTGGCGAAGAAATCGGCCGGGTGCGGCTCGAAGGTCAGGACCGCGCAGGGCTTGCCGAGCCGGGCGGCGAGCGCCTTGGCCCGGGCGATCACCCCGCGATGGCCGCGATGCAGCCCGTCGAAATTGCCGATGGCTACGACAGCGCCCTCCAGCCCCGGCGGGGGGGATGGGGGGTCGGTGGCGTCGATGAAACGGGAAGGTATGGTCACTTGCCGGAAGCCGTCGGGCCGCCACGGATCAAGTCCCTCCCCCTTGTGGGGAGGGGGAGGGCCCCGAGCCATCGCAGCGAATTCATCAAGATTCGGCGCAGCCGAACTGTTAGCGCCGCAAAGAGCCACGCGAGGAGACCAGGGTCAAGCCGTCCTCAGGCCTCAGCCTTGGCGGCGGGGCGCGGCGTCGGGTTACGGGTAGGCGCCATGACCAGCGCCTCGCCGTCCAGCACCACCTTGCCGTCGACCAGGCACTCGCAATGCAGGCGCACGCGGCGGCCCTTCTCGGTCAGCTCGACCACTTCAACGACGACGTTGATGACGTCGCCGATCTTGACAGGGCCTTTGAAATTAAGGGTTTGCGACATGTAGACCGCGCCGGGGCCCGGCAGGTACATGCCGATGACGGTCGAGATCAGGCTCGCCGTGTAGAGGCCGTGGACGATCCGTTCGCCGAACCGGGTCTTGCGGGCGAAATGGTCCGACAGGTGGACCGGATTGCGGTCGCCGGACAGGTCGGCAAAGGCGATGACGTCGTCGTCCATGACCGTCTTCATCAGCGTTTCGCGCTGACCGACCGTAAGGTCCTCGAAATAATGGGTCTTGTAGGGCGCCGACATGTTCGTACCTCCGGAACGCGCGCCCCGAGTAACTCTTCGGCAACCCTGCCGCAAGCCGGCGCTGCGGCAATAGCTAAACTTTATCAGGCAATCGCTCCGGCCGCCGATCCTGTTTACACAACCGAAAGCCCCTGCCTGCTATGCGTAGTAGGCAGCTTCCATCGGTTTCGGCCGGGCGGAAGCTCAGGGAGACCGATATGAACGCCGATTCCACGATGCCGATTCTGGTCGTCGACGACTATCAGACGATGGTCCGCATCATCTGCAACCTCCTGAAGCAGATCGGCTACGAGAACGTCGACACCGCCAGCAACGGCGCGCAGGCGCTCGAGCGCATCGCCGAGAAGCGCTACGGGCTCATCATTTCCGACTGGAACATGCAGCCGATGACCGGCTTCGAGCTGCTGGTGAAGCTGAGGGGCGAAGCTCCCACCGCCGACATACCCTTCATCATGGTCACGGCCGAGTCCAAGACCGACAATGTGATCGCCGCCCGCAAGGCCGGCGTGTCGAGCTATATCGTCAAGCCGTTCAACGCCGCGACCCTGAAGGCGAAGATCGACGCGGTGTTCACGGCCCGCGCCGCCTGAGGGCGTTCGGCAGTCGGCATTCGACTGCCTGCTGCCCGCTACCGAACGCCGACTGCCCAGGTTACCCCGCCCTGCGCACGGCCGCCTCGATCGCAGCCACGTCGATCTTCTTCATCGGCATCATCGCCTCGAAGGCGTTCTTCGCCGCGGCGCCGCCGGCGGCAAGGGCGTCGGTCAGAACTTTCGGCGTGATCTGCCAGTTGACGCCCCATTTGTCCCGGCACCAGCCGCAGGCGCTTTCGGCGCCGCCATTGCCGATGATGGCGTTCCAGTAGCGATCGGTCTCGGCCTGGTCCTGCGTCGATATCTGGAAGGAGAAGGCCTCCGTATGGCGAAACATCGGGCCGCCGTTCAGGCCCACGCAGGGCACGCCGACCACCGTGAACTGGACGGTGATGACGTCGCCCTTCCTGCCGCTGGGGTAGTCCGTCGGCGCGAGGTGGACGGATTCGACGCGGCTGTCGGGGAAGGTCTCGGCGTAGAAATTGGCCGCGGCCTCGGCGTCGCGATCGTACCAGATGCAGATCGTGTTTTTGGTCATCGGGGGCTCGCTCTCTCGGTCGTCGCCCGTAAGCTAGCGCCCGCGCGGCCGCTTTCGACCGCTATCGCTCGATACGGGCGAGCGGAATGCAGAGGGCGAGCGCAAGCGCCGAGACGGCGGACATGACGGCGAAGGCCTGTCCGTAGCCGCCGGTGGCGTCGAAGATCGCCGCGCCGAGCCAGGCGCCGAGGCCGCCCGCGATCTGGTGCACCATCGTGATCATGCCGGTGAGCGCGCCAAGATGCCGGGCGCCGAAAAATCGTGTCGCGAGCACGACCGTCAGCGGCGCCGTGACCATGAAGGTCGCGCCGAAGACGAGCGCGAAGATCGCGACGGACAACGGCGACTGGTTGACCATGACGAGGCCGAAGACCAGCACACGCGCCAGGAACGACAGCGCGGTCGGCCAGACCGGGCCGACGCGATCGCTCAGGACGCCGCCGGCGACGACGCCGATCAGTCCCGTCAGCCCCATCAGGGCCAGAAGGTTGCCGGCGACGAGGGCGTTCACGCCGCGGTCCTGCGCGAAGGCGACGACATGGGTGGCGACGAAGAAATCGTCGAAGCCGCAGATGGCGTAGATGGCGAGCAGCAGCCACATGCGGCCCGTGCGCAGGGCCTCCGCGACGCCCATGCCGTCGGCCGGCTGCGCGGCGCGCGCCGCTCCCGCGTCGGCCTTCGGCAGCGCCGCCAGCAACGCGAGCGCCAGCGCGAGATGGGCAAGGCCGAGGCCGAGAAACATCGTCCGCCAGTCGAGCGCCGCCAGCAGCGCTGCAAGGCCCGCGATCATCACGAGCTGGCCGACGCTCATGCCGGAGGTGACCACGGCGTTGACCATGCCGGTACGCACCGGAAAGGCCCGCGTGACCATGACGCCGACGGGGATGAGCGAGGCCGCGCCGTTGCCGAGGCCGAAGATCACGCCGTAGAGCAGCGCGGCGTGCCAGGGCTGCGCGGCGAAGCCCATGAGTCCGATGCCGAGGCCGGCGACCGCAAGGCCCAGAACGAGCACGAGGCGCGGGCTCCTGGCGTCGGCGAGCCGGCCGGCCCAGAACATGGCGAGCGCCGAGACGATCTGGAACACCGCGACCGCGATCCCCAGCGCGCCGCGCGGCCAGCCGAACTCATCGACGATGGGCTTGAGCGTCAGCCCGATGGCGAAACGCGCGCCGCCGCCGATGAAGAGGACGATGAAACCGCAGATGAGGACAAGGGCGGCGTGGGTGGCGAGGCGGCGGGGCATACAAATCGCCCCTATTCAAAAGGCAAATGACGATTCAGGCGCATATCTTGTGAGCCAGCTAACAGCAAGAAAAAACCTTTAATGATACCTTATTTATGCAATAATGTAGTCTCAAAGAGATTATTATGAAGATTGCAATTTCCCTCGCGATTTTCGCGAGTATTTGCTTCACTAATTCCGCTAGATCTGAGATGTTTGGTCCATTTAATCTTGATGGAGGTCACATAACATGCAAATCATTCAGTGGGGACGAAATAAAAAAATTTCAAACCTATAATGCTCCTGCGGACAGATTTTTCAAAGAAGGAAGCATTTCTGTAAAGAAAATATCTGGATGGGCTCCGAAAGAAGAAAAATGTGAATTAAGGTCGGTTGATAAGAGGATTATTAAAGTCAGAACAGACTATAATGAAATTGAAGTCCCAGTCATTTCATCTTTTGTTGTTTTTGCTGGAGCCGATTGCGGCACAAATGTCGCCTCATTTGCAGGTAAGACCGCATCAATCGAATGCGAAGTTAGCGCGGAAATGGTAAAATATACCAACAAATAGACTTTTGTTTTCTCCCATGGAGGCTGTCGTGCGTTGGATTTTCTTCATCGCGATAGTGTTCGCACATAACGCGTTCGCTCAGACAAAAAATCCAAATTTGAACTATGTGCCGCCCCCACCGAAAAGTGATTTTCAGCGGGCGCTTGACAATCCCATAAAGCCACCGCCGCCGCCGACCGCGCTGCAGGCGTTGGAGCGCGGCAAGATTCCGACAGACAAGAACCCCATGCCACCGCCGCGGGAGGGGCTTTCGCCCACCGTCGTGCCGCTCGGGGCTGAATACAGAAAAACATTCAAGTAGTGGCGAGCCCTGCCAACTACAGCCGTCGCGTTCGCCAGCCGCCGCCTCACCACACCAATTCGCGCAAATGCGCGGCGGGCGCTGCGCCGACTTCGGCCAGCAGATTGCGGTAGGCGGCCTCGTCGACGCTCCAGTCGTCGGCGGCGCCTGCCGGATGCAGCGCGTCGCGGTGGATGCCGGAGGTCACGAACAGGGCGTCGAAACCTTGCGACGCCGCGCCCCTGATGTCGGTGAACAACCCGTCGCCGACCGCCAGCACCCGCGCGCGATCGAAGGGTTTTTGGCGCACGCGCTCGGCTTCCTTCAGCGCGGCCTCGTAGATGATGGCGTGCGGCTTGCCGGCCATGATCACGCGGCCGCCAAGACCCTCGTAGCGTTCCGCAAGCGCGCCGGCGCACCACAGGAGATCGTCGCCCACGTGCACGACAATATCGGGGTTTGCGCAGATCAGCGGGAGGTCGCGTTCCTTCATGGCGACGAGCGTCGGCAGGTAGGGTTCGGGATCGCCGTAATCGTCGAACAGGCCGGTGCACACGACATAATCGGCCTCGGCCAGCGACAGCAGCGGCGGCTTTTCGCCGATGCGTTCGGCGACCGTGTCGAACAGGGAGAGGTCGCGCGGCGGGCCGATATGGTGCAGGGGCGCGAGCCCGCGCGCGCAGATCAGATCGACCGTGACGTCGCCCGACGAGACGATGGAATCGTAGGCCGCGCGCGGCAGGCCGAAGCCGTCGAGCATCTCGGCGATCGGCGCGCGCGGGCGCGGCGCGTTGGTGATGAGCACGACCGTGCCGCCCTTCTGCCGGAAGCGTGTCAGCGCGTCGGCGGCGGACGGCGTATGCGTGCGCCCGTCGTGCACCACCCCCCAGACGTCGCTGAGGATCACGTCGTAGTCGGCGGCGAGGGCCGAGAGGCCGGCGACCGGCCTGGAAGTAGGATCAAAACTCATCGCCGCGCGCTACGGGTCGCGGCGGTTCAAGTCAAGCGCGGCGGCAGATTGGGCCCAAGCATTTTCGCGGGGTCCACGAGCCGGTCGAAGTCGGCCTCCGAGACATAGGCGAGCTTCAGCGCCGCCTGCTTCAGCGTCAGGTCCTCGTGCAGCGCGTAGTGCGCGATCTCGGACGCCTTGTCGTAGCCGATGGCGGGCGCGAGCGCGGTCACCAGCATCAGCGAATCCGCGACATATCTCGCGATCCGCTTTCTGTCGGGCTCGGTTCCCTCGATCAGGAAGCGGCGGAAATTCGTGGCGCCGTCCGACAGGATCGCGATCGACTGCATGACATTGTGGATGATGAGCGGCTTGTAGACGTTCATTTCCAGATGGCCGCCGGCGCCGCCGAAGCCGACGGCGACGTCGTTGGCCATGACCTGCGCCGCGATCATGGTCAGCGCCTCGGCCTGCGTCGGATTGACCTTGCCGGGCATGATCGAGGAGCCCGGCTCGTTGGCGGGCAGGACCAGTTCGGCAAGGCCCGCGCGCGGGCCGCAGGCGAGCAGGCGAATGTCGTTGGCGATCTTGAAGAGCGAGCCGGCAAGCGTGCGCAGCGCGCCGGAGAAATGCACGAGCGCGTCATGCGCGCCCTGCGCCGCGAATTTGTTCGGCGCGGTGACGAAGGGCAGGCCGGTCAACCGCGCGATCTCGGCGGCGGCGGCCTCTGCGAAGCCCGGCGCGGCATTGACCCCGGTGCCGACCGCCGTGCCGCCGAGCGCGAGCCGATAGACCCCTTCGAGCGCGGAGTCGAGGCGCGCGACATTGTCGTCGAGCATGGCCGCGTAGCCGGACCATTCCTGGCCGAGCGTCAGCGGCGTCGCGTCCTGCAGATGGGTGCGGCCGATCTTGACGATGTCGGCCCATGCCTTCGCCTTCGCGGCGATGGAATCGCGCAGGTCCCGCACCGCCGGAATGAGACGGCGGCGCGCGCCCAGCGCGGCGGCCATGTACATGGCGGAGGGAAAATTGTCGTTCGACGACTGCGCCATGTTGACATGGTCGTTGGGATGGACCGGCGTCTTGCTGCCGAGCGGCGTTCCGGCGAGCTGGCAGCAGCGGTTCGAGATCACCTCGTTCACGTTCATGTTGAATTGCGTGCCCGAACCGGTCATCCAGACGTGCAGCGGGAACATGTCGTCGTGCCGGCCGGCCAGGATCTCGTCGCAGGCCTGCACGATCAGCCGATGCGCCTCGTCGTTCAGCCGGCCGGCGGCATGGTTCACGTTGGCGACGGCGGTCTTCAGGATCGCGTAGGCGCCGATCATTTCGCGCGGCATCAGCTCGCGGCCGATCGAGAAATATTCCAGCGAGCGCTGGGTCTGCGCGCCCCAGAGCTTGTCGGCGGGAACCTCGATCTCGCCGAGACTGTCCGTTTCCCTGCGCGTGTCGACCATTCCCGGCTCCTCCCTCGCGCCAACGGCGTCCCTCCCTCGATATAGGGCGGGCGCGAGGAGGCGGTCGAGCGCTGCGACGCCGGGTCGCCATTCCTTCCCGGGGCGAGACGAAATATATTGAAGAGCGAATGTATCCTGCGCCGTCAAAGGAGCGCCCGATGTCCAAGCTGCAGTTCGACGTATCCGGCATGACCTGCGGCGGCTGCGCCCGCTCGGTGGAGAAGATCATCCAGAAGCAGGACGCCGCCTCGAAGGTTTCGGTCGACCTCGCCACCGGCCGCGTGGAGGCGGAAACCGCCGCCGATCCGGCCGCCCTTGCCGCCGCGCTGACGGCGGCCGGCTTTCCCGCCAAGCCGGCAGCGGCCTAGCTTGACCCTGCGAGCGCCCTATCTCTCCCGGACCATCCATTCCGGGAGAGAACAATGGTCGATAAAATCAAGCCGCTTCTGACCGTCGCCGCCACCGCCACGGGCGGGCGCAACGGGCATACGGCTGCCGCCGATGGATCGGTGAAGGCGGACCTGTCCGTCGCCAGGGAGATGGGCGGCCCCGGCAAGCCCGGAACGACGACGCCCGAGCACCTGTTCGCGGCGGGATATGCGGCCTGTTTCGGCGGCGCGCTCGATTTCATCGCCAAGTCGCACAAGAAGGACGCGAGCAAGGCCGCGATCACCTGCAACGTCTCGATCGGCCCACGCGAGGGCGGCGGCTTCGGGCTGGCGGTGAAGATGCACGTGGAAGACAAGAGCCTGCCGCAGGCCGAACTCGCCGCGCTGGTGAAGGA
>JBDHTL010000142.1:0-9048 GCA_039808645.1 Rhodoblastus sp.
CGCCCAGCGCGACCTCTTGCGCGAGTCCTTCAAGGTGGTGAAGCAGTTCCGCGACTTCCTGCGGCGCCACTACAACTTCGCCATGTTCTGACATGCTGCCGCGCCGCCTGAAACGCTGGTTTCACTATTTCACGCTGGCCGACCAGTCGTTCCGTTTCCTGTTCGATCCGGGGCCTGCCGACGAGGTCGTCGTGGTCGATTGCGAGACGACGGGGCTCGACGTCGCGAAGGACGACATCATCACCATCGCGGCGGTGAAGGTGCGCGGCAACCGCATCCTCACATCGGAGAAATTCGTCGCCATCGCGCGCCCCGAAGCGAAGATGAAAGCCGAGGCGATCAAGGTTCATCGCGTCTTCGAGAGCGAGACTGAGAAGGGCGAGCGCATCCGGCAGATCATGCGCGACTTCCTCCGCTTCGTCGGCGGCCGGCCGCTGGTCGGCTATTATCTCGAATTCGACGCGGCGATGATCGACAAGAACGTGTTGCCGCTGATCCAGATCGAACTACCCAACAAGATGATCGAAGTCTCGGCCATGTATTACGAGCGGCGCTACGGCGACGGGCATCCGGGCGACCAGATCGACCTGTCCTTCGCGCGCATCCTGCACGATCTCGGCATTCCCATGCTCGATCAGCACGACGCGCTCAACGACGCGATCATGACGGCGGAGGCCTATATCGCGCTGAAGGACATGAAGGCGCGCGGCGTGCGTTTCCCGAAACGGCGCACCTGAGGTCAGACGGGCAGTTTTTGCGCGACGGTGGCCAGCGCGACAGCGCAGGCATTGGAGACGTTGAGGCTCTTGATCGCTCCGGGCATGTCGAGGCGCGCGACGAGGTCGCAATTCTCCCGCGTCAGGCGGCGCAGGCCCGCGCCTTCTGCGCCGAGCGCCAGCGCGAGCGGGCGCGACAGGGTCGTCTCCCCGAGCGAAGCCGAGCCCTCCGAATCGAGCCCGACGCGCAGGTAGCCCATGTCTCCGAGCGCCTCCATCGCCCGCGCGAGATTGACGACGGAGACGATCGGCACATGTTCGAGGCCGCCGGAGGCCGTCTTGGCCAGCACGCCGGAAAAGTCGGGCGCATGGCGCTCCGTGACGACGAGAGCGTCGACGGCGAAGGCGGCCGCGGTGCGCAGGATGGCGCCGACATTGTGCGGATCGGTGATCTGGTCGAGAACCAGCACGACCCCGCTGCGGTTCTCGATGTCCGAGATGTCGCGCGGCGGAAGCGGGCGCGCCTCGAGGAGAAGGCCCTGGTGCACGGCGCCGGGACCGAGGCGGCGGTCGAGGTCCGCGCCGTCCACGATCTGCGGCTGCAGGTGCGCGGCCGCCGCATCCGGCGCGATGCGGTCCGCCGCGCCGGCGGTGGCGTAGAGCGCAAGCAGCTTTCGTCTTTTCGCCTGCAAGGCTTCGCGCACCGCGTGCACGCCGTAGAGAACGACGAGATCGGCGCCCGCCTTGCGAAAGGCGGGGGCCTCGCCGTCGCGCTGCGGCCTACGCTCGGGCGCGCGTCCGCGCGGCGCGCCCCGCCCGAAATCGCCCGGCTTGTTCCGGTCCTTGCCGCCCCGTCCGGGCCTGTCGCGTCGCATGAGTTTTCCGGTCGCCCGCGCCTGTCGTCCACGCCGTGTCTCACGGCCCGCGCCAATGCGCAATCGGCCGCCATTAGCGGTTGACAGGGCGCCGCCCCGCCCGCATAAGGCGGGCCGTCGGGCCGGCTTTGCCGGACCACGGGCAAGGCTCCAACGCGCATGTGCGCGCCGCAGCCTCGCTCTCGTGGGGGAATGTCCCGAGCGGCAAAGGGGGCGGACTGTAAATCCGCTGGCTATGCCTTCGTAGGTTCGAGTCCTACTTCCCCCACCATTCCCGGATCCCGCGCTTCCCGGTCCGCGCGCGTCGCGGCGACGTGCGACCTTCTGTCCGACGACCGTCGCCCTTCGCGCGCTTGACGGCGCTACGGCCCCCTTATCTTATCATGTCTGAATATTTGTAACGGGACAGGGGCGCAAAGACCCCATCTGATTTCGGAAGCAGGTCGCAGGCGCGTCCGCTTCCGCGACGGTCCCGGCGAGGCAACGCTGTGTTTGGCATGCGCACCGCGACGATCGGCGGTGGGCGTCGCCGTGGGAGGGGAGCGCATGAAAATAGAATCGCGATGGTTCGCCGCCGCTGCGCTTGTCGCGGCGTTGGGCGCGAGCGCGCCCGTGGCCGCCGGGCCGAGCGGGGAGGCGATGGCGGCGACCTGCGCCGGCTGCCACGGTCCCAACGGCTCGAGCTTCGGTCCGGTGACGCCGACGATCGCTTCGCTGTCGATCGATTATTTCGTGATGTCGATGAAGGACTACCGGGACGGCAAGCGCCCCGCGACCGTCATGGACCGCATCGCCAAGGGCTACAGCGACGACGACATCGCCGAGATGGCCAAGTATTTCCAGAAGCAGAAATTCGTCCGGTATCCGCAGAAGACCGACGTGGACAAGGTGAAGTCCGGCAAGGCGCTGGCGAAGCGATATTGCGAATCCTGCCACGAGGACGAAGGCCGCATCGCCGAGGGCGTCGGCATGCTGGCTGGGCAATGGCTGCCGTACATGGAATTTTCCATGCAGGACTTTCTCTCCGGCAAGCGCCAGACGGAGCGGCGGCAGAAGGCGAAGTTCGACGAAGTCGTCCGCGACAAGGGCGAAGCGGCGTTCATCGACATTCTGCACTACTACGCCAGCGTGAAGTGAGCGGGAGAACGACCATGACCCATTCGATCGATCGCCGCGGCTTCCTCCGGATCGGCGGCGCCGCGCTCACGCTCGGCGGCGTCGTCGCCGCGCCGCATGTCGCGCGCGCCGCCGGCCAGAAGGTCGTCGTCGTCGGCGGCGGACCGGCCGGCGCGACGGCGGCGAAATATCTCAAACTCGGGGATCCCTCGCTCGAGGTCACGCTGATCGAGGCCAATCCCGACTATTACACCTGCTTCATGAGCAACGAGGTGCTCGCGGGCGACCGCAAGCTCGAGACGCTCAAGGTCGGTTTCGGCGGGCTCGGCAAGCGCGGCGTCAAGGTCGTGCACGATCTCGTGACCGGCATCGACGTGGCGGCCAAATCCGTGGCGACCAAGGGCGGACAGAAGTTCGCCTACGACCGCTGCATCGTCGCGCCCGGCATCGACTTCAACTTCGGCGGCGTGCCGGGCTACAGCGAGGCGGATGTCGAGAAGGCGCCGCATGCGTGGAAAGCCGGCCCGCAGACGGCGCTGCTGCGCAAGCAGCTCGAGGCCATGCCGGACGGCGGCAATTTCGTCATGATCGCGCCGCCCAACCCGTTCCGCTGCCCGCCCGGCCCCTACGAGCGGGCGAGCCTGGTCGCGCATTACTTCAAGAAGCACAAGCCGAAGTCGAAGGTGATCATTCTCGATCCCAAGGACGGCTTCTCCAAGCAGGGCCTGTTCCAGCAGGCCTGGACGAAGTTCTACGGCTTCGGGACGCCGGACGGCATGATCCAGTGGGTCAGCGGCGGCAAGGGCGGCAAGGTGCAGAAGATCGACCTGTCGACGATGACGGTCGAGACCGAGTTCGACAAGTTCAAGGCCGACGTGCTCAACGTCATCCCGCCGCAGAAGGCCGGCAAGATCGCCTTCGACGCCGGACTGGTCGAGGGCGCCTGGGCGCCGGTCAGCAAGGATACGATGGAGTCGAAGAAGGCCCCGGGCGTGCATGTGCTCGGCGACGCGTCGGAGGCGGCGACCATGCCGAAATCCGGCTATTCGGCC
This sequence comes from Rhodoblastus sp., assembly GCA_039808645.1. Taxonomy (GTDB): domain Bacteria; phylum Pseudomonadota; class Alphaproteobacteria; order Rhizobiales; family Beijerinckiaceae; genus JAJXWB01. Next base: position 3,760 of record JBDHTL010000142.1, read on the forward strand.
AATTCGCAGGCCAAGGTCGCCGCGGCGGCGGCGATCGCGATGCTCAAGGGCCAGCCGGCGCCGGAGCCGACCTATCTCAACACCTGCTATTCGGTCGCAGGCCAGGATCACGCCTTCTCGGTCGCCGGGGTCTACACCTACGACAAGGAGAAGAATTCGATCGCCGAAGTGAAGGGCGCGGGCGGCCTGTCGAAGATGGACGCCTCCGACGCGGATCGGAAGCGCGAACTTCTCTACGCGCACAGCTGGTTCGAGAACATTCGCGCCGACAGCTGGGGCTGATCGTTCGAGAAGGCAGGGCCGGGCGCAGTCCCGGCCCATTTTCCTGCAACGGATTTGCGACGTGCTCGCACGCATCAGAGGCTGGCTGACGCCGGCGACCGCCGCCGGCGGCGCGCTGCTTCTTCTCGTCGGGGCGATCGGCGTCGCCGCCTTCGTCGGCGGCTTCAACGCCTTCGCGGCCTACACGAACCGGACCGAGTTCTGCGTCTCCTGCCACACGATGGAGCGCGGACCCTACGCCGAGTACAAGAAGACGATCCACTACAGCAATCGCGCCGGCGCCCGCGCCGCCTGCGCCGATTGCCATGTGCCGAAGGATTTCTTCCCGAAATTCGTGGCCAAGATCGTGGCCGCCAAGGACGTCTATCACGAGCTCGCCGGCACGATCGACACGCCGGAGAAATTCGAGGCGCGCCGGCTGCATCTGGCCCGCAATGTCTGGTCCTACATGGAAAGCACGAGTTCGGCGGGCTGCCGATCGTGCCACGATTTCGAGGCCATGAAGCTGGACGACCAGGGCCGCCGCGCCAAGTTGAAGCACCCGCAGGCGAAGATGGAAGGCAAGCATTGCATCACTTGCCACAAGGGCGTCGCGCATGAACTGCCCAAGGATTTCGAGGGCGATTGAGCCATGTCCCGTTTGAACGGCCTGCGCGCGCTTTTCGCCTTCCTGCTTCTGGCGTCGCCCGGCGTCCGCGCGGCCGAAAGCGAACTCGCCTCGATCGCGCGGGGCGGCAGGCTCTACGAGGACTGGGGAAAGGAGCTTTCGATCGCGGGCCCGCGCACCTACGAACGCGGCGCCGAACGCGGGAAGGAGCGGCCGGGCCGCTGCGTCGATTGCCACGGCTGGGACTATCGCGGCAAGGACGGCCGCGCCGCGGCGCCGGGCATGGCAGGCGGGATCGAGCAGCAGCGGGGCGCCGGCGCCGAGACGATCAAGGCGGTCCTGCGCGACAGCCGTCACGGCTATGGCGATTTCCTGAAACAGGCGGATGTCGAGGACCTCGCGAATTTCCTCGCGCGCGGACAGGTCGACATGGACGCCGCCGTCGATCCCGCGACGTCCCGCGCGCGCGGCGACGGCCGGCGCGGCGATGTCGTGTTGCAGACGATCTGCGCGAATTGCCACGGCAACGACGGGCAGCAGATCGCAGAGGCGCCGCCGCTCGGCGACACGGCGCGCGCCAACCCCTGGCGCGCGCTGCACACGCTGCTCAACGGCCACCCGAACGGCAACATGCCCTCGCTGCGCGTGATGGGCGCGCCCTTCGTCCAGGACGTGCTGGCGGCGGCGCAGAGCCTGCCGAGCCGCAACATGCTGGCCTCGATCGTGCGCGGCGGGCGCCTCTACGACGCCTGGTACAAAGAAAACCGCGTCGACGCGCCGAAGACGGCGCATCCGGCCTGGGCGGGGCAGCCCCTCGGCGAGACCGACCCGCGCACGACCTGGCGCTGCAGGGAATGCCACGGCTGGGACTATCGCGGCACGAAAAGCGCGATCGACGGAAGGGAACGCGCGATCAGGGGAGTCGACGGATTGATGGGCGGCGACCCGGCGCGCGCGGTCCTCGCCTTGCGCGGCGACCTGCACGACATCAAGGGCCGCCTGTCGGAGCGCGACATCGCCGATCTCGCCAATTTCCTGACCAGGGGCCAGGTCGACATGGACCGCTACATCGACCGCGCGACGAAGAAGGCGCGCAGCGCCTCCGCCGGATACGAAGCGCATTACCAGACGATCTGCGCGCCCTGCCACGGCGCGGACGGGCGCGAGATCCGGACGATGCAGCCGCTCGGCAGGATCGCCGGCCAGGATCCCTGGCGGGCGCTGCACGGAATCGTCAACGGCCATCCCGGCGAGGCCATGCCGGCGCTCGCGGCGTTTCCGCAGGAAATGGCGGGGGGAATCCTCGCCTATGCGCAGACCTTGCCGCAGCAGCGGTGAGCGGCCCTGGCGTCCCGAGGCCCCTTTTCCGCGGACTGCGGGGCCTTTGCATACGCTTCGTTAACCATCGCGCGCTTCCATGGAGCAATCGGCCCACCCCCATGGAATCCGTGCATGGACCAGGCGCTCGGCATCGAGACCAACGAGATGAAAAAGGTGATCGGCCAGATCGCCGTCGAATTTTATGCGCAGGCGACGCCCGCCGCGCTCGCGGGGCGTCTGGCGCGCATGCATCAGGCCGCCTGGGACGAGGTGCTCGCCGGGCGTCACGCCGGCGCGGCCTTCGCCGAAGTGCGCCGGCATGCGCAGCGCGTCTTCAATCCCGACGAGATGATCGACGCCTGCAACAGCCACATCCTCTGGGCGCTGACCCCGGTCGTCGGCGCCTCGATCGCCTGCGGGCCGGGCGAGGACAGGGTGAGCCTGCGGGAGATCGCAGCGGCCCTGGCGCAGATGCTGTCGGGCGCCGCCGGCATCGCGCGCGAGCGGCGCATCGCCGCCTGATCTCCGGTTGCAATCGGCGACGCGCGCGGGCATATGTCCTGCGCCGTTCGACGGCCCGAGCGGGTGTAGCTCAATGGTAGAGCAGCAGCCTTCCAAGCTGAATACGAGGGTTCGATTCCCTTCACCCGCTCCAGTTTCCTCCCGAAGCTCTCCGTTCCCTCTTAAATCGCCTCAGCCGCCCTGCGCGCGCGGCGGTCCGCTTCGCGCGTCCGCGGGCGGCCCGAGATGCGGCATGTAGCGCTCCAGAAAGTCGCCGGTCTCGGATTTCCATCCCGCGGGCGGCTCCCTGAGCGCGGGCTTTGTCGCTCCGGGCTGCAGGTGGACGATTCTGTAGCCTTCCCGCTTCAGCCGCCGCAGCAGGACAGGCAGCATGGCGACCGTCTGGGCGCGGATGTCGTGGAGCAGCAGGATGCCGCGGCCGGTCGCCGCGAGGCGTCTCATCGTCAGCTCCAATTGCGCCTGCGGCGTCTGGGCGAGCCAATCGGAAGCCCAGAGATCGGCGCCGAAGACGGCGATGTCGCGGGCGTCGAGCCAGGCGAGAGTCTCCGGCGTGTCCGCGAAGCCGGGGAAACGGAAGAAGGGCGTGACGGGACGCTCGCCCGTCAACGCGCCCTGGCCCGCCGCGCGCTGCGTCGCGTCGATCCCGTGCGCGATTTCCTCGATTGCGGCGGACCGGGACAGCCCGCGCAGGGTCCGCATCGGGTGGGACCAGGAATGGTGGCCGATCGTGTGGCCGTCCTTCAGCGCGCGCCGGACGATCTGCGGATGCGCCTCCGCGTTGCGGCCGACGAAGAAGAATGTCGCGCGCACGCATTCCGCCGCCAGCGCGTCGAGCGCTCGTTCGGTCAGGCCCGGCAGAGGACCGTCGTCGAGGGTCAGCACGACTTCCTTCTCCGCGAGCGCGAGCGTCTGCGGATAGGTCTTCTGGCCGATGTGCAGGCCGCCGGGCGCGCCGACCTCGATCACGCGGCCGACCCCCAGCGCATCCGGATTGCCACAGGCTTCCGGGGCTTCGGCGGAGGCGGTCGCGGCCGCGAGACAAAGCAGGAGAGCGAGAAGGACGCGCATGCAGGCGAGGCTATAGCAGGTCGTGGGCCGCGCGTGTGCGGCGCCTGCAAACGCGGTTGACGCGCCGCGCCACGCCCGCCAAGGTCCGCGCGCGATGGAATGGGTCAAGGTATTGCATCTCTTCGGCGTCATCGGCTGGATGGCCGGCGTGTTCTACATGCCGCGCCTGCTGGTCAACATCGCCGAGGCGCACCAGGCGGGCGAACCGACCGAACGGCTTCTGGGCATGGCGAAGCGCCTGTTCCGTTTTTGCGCGGGGCTCGGGATCCTCGGCATGGCGGCCGGCCTCTGGGACTGGCTCGGCTTCGGCATCGGCGGCCGCTGGCTGCACTGGAAGCTCGTCTTCGTCGTCGGCCTCGTCGTCTATTACGCGCTGAGCGCCGTGTGGCTGGCGCAGATGCGGCGCGGCGACTTCCGCCATTCCTCGATCTTCTTCCGCGTCTACAACGAGTTCTCGCTCCTGATGTTCGTGCCGATCCTGATCTTTGCGGTGACGAAGCTGCCGTAGAACCGGGCGCCGGGGCGCCCTATCTTCCGGCGGCGAGCGGCCGTTGCGGAGCGCGTCATGCCTTACGAACTCTTCTATTGGCCGGGCATTCCCGGGCGCGGCGAATTCGTGCGGCTGGCGCTCGAAGAGGCCGGCGCCGATTATGACGACGTTTGCCGCGTGAAAGGGTGCGGCGTGAAGGAGATGACGGCGCTGATGGAGGAGGGCGCGCATCCCCCGTTCGCGCCGCCGTTCCTGCGCGACGGCGACGTCGTGATCGGCCAGACCGCCAATATCCTGCTCTACCTCGGCCGCCGGCTGAACCTCGCGCCGCGGGAAGAAGCCGGCAGGCTCTGGACGCATCAGATCCAGCTCACGATCGCCGATTGCGCCGCCGAGGCGCACGATGTTCATCACCCGATTAGCGTCGGGCTGTATTATGAAGACCAGAAAACGGAGGCGGCGCGGCGCGCGAAGTCGTTCCGCGAGGACCGCATTCCGAAGTTTCTCGACTGGTTCGAGAAGGTTCTGGAGGCCAATCCGGCGGGTCCCGCGCATCTCGTCGGCCGGAAGATCAGCTATGCCGATCTGTCCCTCTATCATCTCGTCGCGGGCCTCGAATACGCGTTTCCGCGCACGATGGCGCGGCATCTGCCGGCGCGGGAGAGGGTTGCCGCGCTCGCGGCCGCGATTGCGCAGCGTCCGCGGATAGCGGCCTATCTGAAAAGCCCGCGCCGGCAGGCGTTCAACCAGGACGGCCTGTTCCGCCATTATCCGGAGCTGGACCGGCCGCACGGCTGATTTCCGCCCAGCTTGAATATTCCGGCAAAGAGCCTTAAACGCTCGGCCCGCACTTACACTCCTCCAGTCGGATCAGGGGCCATGGGCAAGGAAAAGTTCGAACGCACGAAGCCGCATTGCAACATCGGCACGATCGGTCACGTTGACCACGGCAAGACGTCTTTGACGGCTGCGATCACGAAGGTCCTGGCGGAGACGGGCG
>JBDHTL010000143.1:0-9043 GCA_039808645.1 Rhodoblastus sp.
CGACCGCGGCGACCGTCGCGAGCGTCGCGAAGCGACCGCCTGAAGCTGAAAGAGTTCGACAATGCTGCAACCGAAGCGAACGAAATTCAGGAAGGCCTTCAAGGGCCGCATCCGCAACGTCACCAAGGGCGGCGCCGAATTGAACTTCGGCCAGTTCGGCCTGAAGGCGATGGAGCCCGAGCGCATCACCGCGCGCCAGATCGAGGCGGCTCGCCGCGCGATGACGCGCCACATGAAGCGCGCCGGTCGCGTGTGGATTCGCATCTTCCCGGACGTGCCGGTTTCCAAGAAGCCGACCGAAGTCCGCATGGGCAAGGGCAAGGGCTCGCCGGAATTCTGGGCGGCCCGCGTGTCGCCCGGCCGCATCATGTTCGAGATCGACGGCGTGCCGGAGCCTCTCGCGCGTGAAGCGCTGACCCTGGCCGCCGCCAAGCTGCCGATCAAGACGCGCTTCATCGCGCGCATCGCCGAATAAGGGGGCGACCATGAAATCGAAGCAGAGGACCGGCGACCTCAAGGTCATGACCGACGACCAGCTGAACGAGGAAGTTCTCAAGCTGAAGAAGGAGCAGTTCAACCTGCGCTTCCAGAGGGCCACCGGCCAGCTCGAGAACACGTCTCGCGTGCGCGTCGTGCGCCGCGACATCGCCCGCGCCAAAACCTTCGCCGCGCAGAAGCGCCAAGAGAAAGCCAAGTAAGCCGCGATAAGCGCGGCTTTCGAAAGAAATAAGGTCAATCCATGCCGAAGCGCATTCTCCAGGGCGTCGTGGTCAGCGACAAGCAGGCGAAGACGGTGGTCGTGAAGGTCGAGCGCCGTTTCACGCACCCGCTGCTGAAGAAGACCGTGCGCCGCACCAAGAACTATCACGCCCACGACGAGGCCGGACACAAGGTCGGCGACGTCGTCTCCATCGAAGAGACGCGTCCGATCTCCCGGCTGAAGCGCTGGATCGTGATCGAAGCAGCGAAGGCCTGAGGCCTCCGATAAGTGAAATAGGGAAGCGCAAGCTTCCTTCAGGCGAAGTCCGGGGCTTGCCTCGGAAACCGATCTGAACGAAAGGCTCAGGCCATGATTCAAATGCAGACCAACCTCGACGTGGCGGACAATTCCGGCGCGCGCCGCGTGATGTGCATCAAGGTGCTCGGCGGCTCGAAGCGGAAGTACGCCGGCGTCGGCGACATCATCGTGGTGTCGATCAAGGAAGCGATCCCGCGCGGCCGCGTGAAGAAGGGCGACGTCATGAAGGCGGTCGTCGTGCGCACCGCCAAGGACATCAAGCGCGCCGACGGTTCGGTGATCCGCTTCGACACCAATGCGGCGGTTCTCATCAACAACCAGTCCGAGCCGATCGGCACCCGCATCTTCGGACCGGTGCCGCGCGAACTGCGCGCCAAGAACCACATGAAGATCATCTCGCTGGCGCCGGAGGTGCTGTAATGGCCGCCAAGATCAAGAAGGGCGACAAGGTCGTCGTCATCACCGGCCGCGACAAGGGCCGCTCTGGAGAGGTCGTGCGGGTCATGCCGGCCGAGGAGCGCGCGATCGTGCGCGGCGTCAACATGGTCAAGCGCCACCAGCGCCAGTCCATGCAGCAGGAAGGCGGCATCATCAACAAGGAAGCCTCCGTCCACCTGTCCAATCTCGCGCTGAGCGACCCCAAGGACGGCAAGCCGACGCGCGTCGGGTTCAAGGTCCTCGAAGACGGCCGCAAGGTCCGCTTCTCCAAGCGCTCGGGAGATCTGATCGATGGCTGACGACAAGAAGACAAAGGCCCCGAAGGCCGCCGCCCCCGCCAATTCCGGGGCTAAGGATTCCGCCAAGGTCGCCAAGCCCAAGGCCGAGAAGGTCGCCAAGGGCTCCGGCGCCAAGGCCGCTCCGTTGCCGGAGGGCTACAGCCCGCGGATGCGCAAGGTGTACGACGAGGTCGTGCGCGCCAAGCTGATCGAGCAGTTCGGCTACAAGAACGCGCTCGAAGTGCCGCGCATCGAGAAGATCGTGCTCAACATGGGCGTGGGCGACGCGGTCAACGACACCAAGAAGGTGACGGTGGCGGCGGCCGACCTCGGCCTGATCGCCGGCCAGAAGCCGGTCGTCACGCGCGCCCGCAAGGCGATCTCGACCTTCAAGGTGCGCGAGAACATGCCGATCGGCGCCAAGGTCACCCTGCGCAAGACCCGCATGTACGAGTTCCTGGACCGTCTCGTCACGATCGCGCTGCCCCGCGTTCGAGACTTCCGCGGCCTGAACCCGAAGAGCTTCGACGGCCGCGGCAACTACGCCATGGGCATCAAGGAGCATCTGGTGTTCCCGGAGATCGACTACGACAAGGCGGAGTCGGTGCTGGGCATGGACATCATCGTGTGCACCACGGCGAAGACCGACGACGAAGCCCGCGCGCTGCTCAGCGCGTTCAATTTCCCGTTCCGGCAGTGAGCGTCTAGCTCAAACGCGGTACTACAAGGAAAACACATGGCCAAGAAAAGCGCTATCGAGAACAACAAGCGGAAAATGCGGCTGGTGAAGCAGTTCGCCGGCCGTCGCGCCCGCCTGCAGGCGATCGCCGACAACATGGATCTGAGCATGGAGGAGCGCTTCGAGGCGCGCCTCAAGCTCGCCGCGTTGCCGCGCAATTCGGCGCAGATCCGCATCCGCAACCGCTGCGAGGTGACGGGCCGTCCGCGCGCGTACTATCGCAAGCTGAAGATGTCGCGTATCGCGCTGCGCGAACTCGGGTCGAAGGGTCTCGTCCCCGGCCTCGTCAAGTCGAGCTGGTGAGGAAGCGCCCATGTCGATGACCGATCCGTTGGGCGATATGCTCACCCGCATCCGCAACGCGCAGATGCGTCGCAAGAACAAGGTGTCCACGCCGGGCTCGCGCCTGCGCGGGCACGTGCTCGACGTCCTCAAGGACGAAGGCTTCATCCGCGGCTATTCGACGACCGAGTTCGGCAACGGCCGCACGGAGTTCGAGATCGAGCTGAAGTACTTCGAAGGCCAGCCGGTGATCCGCGAGATTTCGCGCGTCTCCAAGCCCGGCCGCCGCGTGTACGCGGCCGTCGACGCCATGCCGCGCGTCGCGAACGGGCTCGGCATCACCATCGTTTCGACACCGAAGGGCGTCATGGCGGACCATGCGGCCCGCGAGGCGAACGTCGGCGGCGAAGTTCTCTGCAAGGTCTTCTGACCGGACCTCGAGAGGAAAAGCACATGTCTCGTATCGGCAAGAAGCCCGTGGCGATCCCGTCGGGCGTCACCGCCAAGGTCGAAGGCCAGAAGGTCTCGGTCAAAGGCGCCAAGGGCGAACTCTCGTTCGTCGTTCCCGACGATGTCGACGTGAAGTTCGAGAACAACGAAATCATGGTCGACCCGCGCCACCCGACCAAGCGCGCCCGCGCGCTGTGGGGCACCTCGCGCGCCCAGGTGAACAACCTCGTGGTCGGCGTGACCAAGGGCTTTGAGAAGAAGCTCGAGATCACGGGCGTCGGCTACAAGGCCGCGGTCGCCGGCAAGAAGCTGCAGCTGTCGCTCGGCTTCAGCCACGACGTGAACTATGACATCCCGGCCGGCATCGCCATCGTGACGCCCAAGCCGACGGAAATCATGGTGTCGGGCATCGACAAGCGCCAGGTCGGCCAGGTCGCCGCCGAAATCCGCGCCTACCGCGGCCCCGAGCCTTACAAGGGCAAGGGCGTCAAGTATGCAGACGAGTTCATCTTCCGCAAGGAAGGCAAGAAGAAGTAAGGATCGGCCATGGCCAAGGACAACAAGGCTCAGGAACGTCGCGTCGCGCGCGTTCGCCGTTCGATCCGCGCGCGCGCCTACGGCAAGCCGCGGCTTTCCGTGTTCCGCTCGTCGAAGCAGATCTACGCCCAGATCATCGACGACGAGAAGGGCGCGACGATCGTCGCCGCTTCTTCGCTGGAGAAGGACAAGCGCGAGGCGCTGAAGACCGGCGCGACGGTCGAGGCGGCCAAGGAGATCGGCAAGCTGATCGCCGAGCGCGCGGTCGCCGCCGGCGTCAAGAACGTCGTGTTCGATCGCGGCGGCTACATGTACCACGGCCGCGTGAAGGCGCTGGCCGACGGCGCGCGCGAGGGCGGGCTGGAGTTTTAATCGGACCGCGAGCCTTCGGGCTCGCTTTCCGGCGATGGCGAGTCTAGAAGGCTCGCTTTCGGAGACTGCGGGCCTGAAGGCTCGCGGTCCATTGCTTCGAAGCGAGCGGGCGCGAAACACGCGTTCCGCGCAAGTGACGGAAAGAGAGAATGGCTGAACCCAGGCATGAGGGCGGTCGCGGCCGCGGTCGCGAACGCGATCGCGAAGAGCGCGATTCGGAATTCGTGGATCGCCTCGTCCACATCAACCGCGTCGCCAAGGTGGTGAAGGGCGGGCGGCGCTTCGGCTTCGCCGCGCTCGTCGTCGTCGGCGACCAGAAGGGCCGCGTCGGCTACGGCCACGGCAAGGCGCGCGAAGTGCCGGAAGCGATCCGCAAGGCCACGGAAGCCGCCAAGCGCGCGCTGATCCGCGTGCCGCTGCGCGAAGGCCGCACGCTGCATCACGACGTCGCCGGCCGTCACGGCGCGGGCCGCGTCATCCTGCGCGCCGCGCCGGCGGGCACCGGCATCATCGCGGGCGGCCCGATGCGCGCCGTCTTCGAGACGCTCGGCATGCACGACGTCGTCGCGAAGTCGCAGGGGTCCTCGAATCCCTACAACATGATCCGCGCGACGTTCGACGCGCTTGGCCGCGAGGATTCGCCGCGCCAGGTCGCCGCCCGCCGTTCGATCAAGGTCTCCACGCTGCAGTCGCGTCGCCCCGGCGGCGACGCCGAAGCGGCCGATTCCTGATAGGGGGCCGTCATGAGCGACAAGACGTTCGTCGTCGAACAGACCAAGAGCCCGATCGGCCGTCCCGCCTCGCAGCGCCAGACGCTGAAGGGCCTCGGGCTCAACAAGATCGGCCGCCGCGCCACGCTGAAGGACACGCCCGATGTCCGCGGCATGGTCGCCACCGTCGCGCACCTCGTGCGCGTCGTCGACGCTAAGTGAGGAGGAGCCGATGAAACTCAACGGCATTTCCGACAATCCCGGCTCCTCGAAGAACAAGATGCGCGTCGGACGCGGCATCGGCTCCGGGAAGGGCAAGACCGGCGGACGCGGCGTGAAGGGTCAGAAGGCCCGCACCGGCGTCGCCATCAAGGGCTTCGAAGGCGGCCAGATGCCGCTGCATCGTCGCCTGCCCAAGCGCGGCTTCTGGAATCCCTTCTCCACCGACTACAACGAGGTCAATCTCGGCCGCGTGCAGGCGGCGGTGGATGCGGGCAAGCTCGACGCCGCCAAGGCGGTGACGATCGAGTCGCTGATGGCGGCCGGCGTCGTCACCAAGGCGCGCGACGGCGTGAAGATCCTGGGCCAGGGCGAACTGAAGGCGAAGCTCGCTTTCGAGGTCGCGGCCGCGTCCAAGTCTGCCCGGGAAGCGATCGAGAAGGCCGGCGGTTCGGTCAAGCTGCTCGCAGCCGCAGCCGAGGCCCCGTCCGCCTGATTATTCTTCACGCGTAGATTCGCGCGTGAAAATGCCTATATCGGCGGAGCGCGGGACATCGGTCCTTCGCTCCGCTTTTGTTTGATGCGCGGGGCCTGAGCGCCTGAAGCGCGAGCCGAGGACGATCCATGGCGTCAGCCGCCGAACAACTCGCCGCCAACGTCAACTGGTCCGCCTTTTCCAAGGCCGACGAGCTGAAGAAGCGCATCTGGTTCACGCTGGGCGCGCTGATCGTCTACCGGCTCGGGACCTATATCCCGCTGCCGGGCATCGACCCCGAGGCTTTTGCCAACTCGTTCCTCGGCAAGAGCCAGGGCGTGCTCGAACTGTTCAACATGTTCGCCGGCGGCGCCGTGCAGCGCATGGCGATCTTCGCGCTGAACATCATGCCGTACATTTCGGCGTCCATCATCATCCAGCTGCTGACTTCAGTGATTCCCACGCTCGAGGCGATCAAGAAGGAAGGCGAGAGCGGCCAGAAGCTGCTCAACCAGTACACGCGCTACCTCACCGTCGCGCTCGCCGCCTTCCAGGCCTACGGCATGGCGGTGGGCCTCGAGGGACAGACCGGCGTCGTCACCGAGCCCGGCTGGTTCTTCCGCATTTCGACCGTGCTGACGCTGATGGGCGGCACGATGTTCCTGATGTGGCTCGGCGAGCAGATCACCAGCCGCGGCATCGGCAACGGCTCCTCGCTGATCATCTTCGCCGGCATCGTCGCGGCCTTCCCGTCGGCCATCGCCAACACGCTGGAACTCGGCCGTCAGGGCGCGATCTCGACCGGCCTGATCCTGGCCGTGATCGTGATGTCGATCGTCGTTGTCGCCTTCATCGTCTTCGTGGAGCGCGCACAGCGCCGCCTGCTCATCACCTATCCCAAGCGCCAGCACGGCAACCGGGTGTATGAAGGGCAGACCTCCTTCCTGCCGCTGAAGCTGAACACGTCGGGCGTGATCCCGCCGATCTTCGCTTCCTCGCTGCTGTTGCTGCCGACCACGATCGCGAATTTCTCGGAAAGCGCGGGCTCGACCGGCATCATGGCGACGATCGGCCAGCTGCTCGGCCACGGGCGGCCGCTCTACATGCTGCTATATGTGGCGCTGATCGTGTTCTTCGCCTTTTTCTACACGGCGATCGTGTTCAATCCGGTCGACACCGCCGATAATCTGAAGAAGCACGGAGGGTTCATTCCGGGCATAAGGCCGGGCGAACGGACCGCGCAATACATCGACCAGGTGCTGATGCGCATCACCGTCATCGGCGCGGCCTATCTGGCGGTCATCTGCCTCATACCCGAATTGCTAATTTCCCAGGCCGGCATGCCGTTTTATTTCGGCGGCACGTCGCTGCTCATCGTGGTGAGCGTGACCATGGACACGGTGGCCCAGATCCACGGCCATCTCCAGGCGCATCAATACGAAGGGCTTGTCCGCAAGGCCAAGCTGCGGGGGAGGAAGAAATGAGGCTGATACTTCTGGGACCGCCCGGCGCGGGCAAGGGCACGCAGGCCGCCCGGCTGGTCGAGAAGTTCGGCATTCCCCAGCTTTCCACCGGCGACATGCTGCGCGCGGCCGTGAAGGCCGGCACCCCGGTCGGCCTGAAGGCCAAGGCGGTGATGGAATCCGGCGGCCTCGTCTCCGACGAGATCGTGATCGGCATCATCAAGGACCGCATCAAGGAGGCCGACGCCGCCAAGGGCTTCATCCTCGACGGTTTTCCGCGCACGGTCGCGCAGGCGGAAGCCCTGACCAAGCTGCTGGACGCCGAGAAGATGAAGCTCGACGCGGTCGTGGAGCTGAAGGTCGACGAAAAGGCCCTGATGGCCCGCATCGAGAACCGCGCCCGTGAGACGGTCGCCGCCGGCGGTACGGTCCGCGCCGACGACAATCCCGAAAGCTTCAAGATCCGTCTCGACGCCTACCGCGAGCAGACCGCGCCGGTTTCGGCCTATTACGCGGGGATCGGCGAGTTGAAGACAGTCGACGGCATGGCGCCGATCGACGAGGTGACGAAAGCGATCAACGGGGCGTTGGCGGGGTAGGACGCTCTGTCGCCGCGAAGAGCGAGGCGACGAAGCAATCCGGCGCCAGCAACGTGCATTGCGACGAACGATGAGGGCGAGGCGACGACGAGCAATAGTTTTGCTGCATCGTCCGCCTCGCGCCCCGGAATGTTCGGCGCGGCCGCCGGCTGAGCCGATTACTTGATTATTCGGGCAATCGCTCCGCTGCCGACGCCGCCCGTCGCGCCCGAGCAGGTCGGCGTCCACCCGTATTGCGGGCCGACGGTCTTTGGTCCAGCGACCGCATTCAGGTCCGGCGTCACGCCGGACATGATCTGTCCCAGAATGCCGCCAGGGGTTCCGCACATGCCGGCCGTCGTCGCGCGAACGTTGATGTTGGAACCGGCATGCCCGATGTTGGCCTGGATAGTCCAGTTTCCGTTCGAGATCGTAATCCCCCAGGTTTTCGTGCCCAAGCTGGTCGGATAAGCGTAGACATCCGTCGATGATTTGATCGTGAACTTGCTCGGCGAACCCGCGATAAGGCTGTAGTTCGGACCTCCGCTCCACGGCAGGCAACAGCCAGTCCCGGTGGTCGAGTCGCCCATGGACACGTCCATCCCGTCGACACGGAACACGTTTTTCACGAATGTGTTGCTGTTGATGGAATAGGTTCCGTCAAGAACGACGTCGTGATTGGGCACGTTGATCTGCAATTTGTAGAACGCTTTGCCGTCGAGCGAATTTCCGCCGTCGCGACAAAGGCCGTTGATCTGCAGACCGCCATCAGAAAGTAAATTGTACCACTGCCCGTCCGTGCAATCGATGTACTGATCTACGACCACATTCTTGTTGGTATTGGACCGGTAGTAGGGGTCGTCCCAAACAAGGCCCGTGCCGGTGATATTGCCCTTTCCGACGAAATTCTGGGTGACCGGCGCGCCTGCGACAGCCTGCGCGGTCGAGGTCGCTGAAGCCGATATGGGCGTCGAAACGAATATCTTCTTGACGATCGAGTTGACGCCAACCGTTCCCTTGACGACAGCCGTGAACGTCTCGCCGTTCTGGGTGACGCTGATCGTTGGCGCGCTTGTCGCCGAACCGCGGAGGTTGGACTTGTAGATTCTGACGCCCTCGGCGGACGCTTCGGCAGCGGTCAGCCCGTTGCGCATGCCGCTGGCGACCGCCAGCGAAGCGGCGTCGGTCGCCTGCTGCACCCGCGCGGACGCGCTGGACAGATTGGCGCTATCGACCGCAAGACCCAGCGCTCCCAGAATCGGGACGATGCTTACAGCGAAAAGGACAGCAACGCCTCCCTCGCTATTGCGACGGAATTTCTTTGCTGCACGAGTCAGACAATTCGTCGTCTTCAAGATGCCGCTCCTCTAGGGCGTGTCGTCAAATTGGTGGGGCTTGAGAAGCCGACCGACTGGGATTCGCAAATCAGCCAATCCGTGATTCATGGAGAGCCTTCTTTTTTGGAGGCTTTCCATGAGGCGCTA
>JBDHTL010000144.1:0-9025 GCA_039808645.1 Rhodoblastus sp.
CTCGACCCCAAGGGCGTGATGGCCGAACTCACCGGACGCCGCGGCGGCCTGTCGAAAGGCAAGGGCGGCTCCATGCACATGTTCTCGAAGGAGAAGAATTTCTACGGCGGCCACGGCATCGTCGGCGCGCAGGTCGCGCTCGGCACGGGCCTCGGCTTCGCCAACCGCTACCGCGAGAACGACTCGGTCTCGCTCACCTATTTCGGCGACGGCGCGGCCAACCAGGGCCAGGTCTACGAGAGCTTCAACATGGCCGAGCTGTGGAAGCTGCCGGTCATCTTCATCATCGAGAACAACCGCTACGCCATGGGCACCTCGGTCGCGCGCTCGTCGGCGCTGACGGAATTCTGGAAGCGCGGTTCGGCCTTCAACATGCCCGGCGAAGCTGTCGACGGCATGGACGTCCGCGCCGTGAAGGCCGCCACCGAGCGCGCGCTCGAATGGTGCCGCAGCGGCCAGGGCCCGTACATTCTGGAAATGCAGACCTATCGCTATCGCGGCCATTCCATGTCCGATCCGGCGAAATACCGCTCCAAGGAAGAAGTGCAGAAAATGCGCGAGGAGCACGACCCGATCGAACAGGTGCGCGCGCGCTTGCTCGCGAGCGGCGTATCCGAGGACGAACTGAAGAAGATCGACGCCGGCGTGCGGTCGGTCGTCTCGGAGGCGGCCGAATTCGCCACGCAGGATCCCGAGCCCGATCCGTCGGAACTCTACACCGACATCCTGCTCTGACGGGGCGGCGCGGCAGCGCCGTCCTCACCCCGGCGGCGCGCTGGCGCCCGGGCATTCCCAATTCAGACGCGAGATTCCAAATGCCGACGAATATCCTGATGCCGGCCCTGTCGCCCACGATGGAAGAGGGCACGCTCGCCAAATGGCTGAAAGCCGAGGGCGACACGATCAAGTCCGGCGACGTGATCGCGGAGATCGAGACCGACAAGGCGACGATGGAAGTCGAAGCCGTCGACGAGGGCGTGCTGGCGAAGATTCTGGTGCCCGCCGGCACTGAAGCCGTGAAGGTCAACACGCCGATCGCCGTCATCGCGGGCGAGGGCGAGGACGCGTCCTCTGCGGCTTCCGCGCCTGCGCCGGCCGCGCCGCCGGCCAGCGCCTCGGTGACAGCGCCGCCCGACCAGAAGGTGGCGCCCACCATGGAGAAGGCGCCGGCGCAGCCGAAGGTCGCCGCGCCGCCGGAAGCCCCAGAATTTCCCGCCGGCACGCCGATGGTCGCCATGACAGTGCGCGAGGCGCTGCGCGACGCGATGGCGGAAGAGATGCGCCGCGACGACACGGTCTTCGTGATGGGCGAGGAGGTCGCCGAATACCAGGGCGCCTACAAGATCACGCAAGGCTTGCTGCAGGAATTCGGCGCGCGCCGCGTGGTCGACACGCCGATCACCGAGCACGGTTTCGCCGGCCTTGGCGTCGGCGCCGCGATGGCCGGCCTCAAGCCCATCGTCGAATTCATGACGTTCAACTTCGCCATGCAGGCGATCGACCACATCATCAATTCCGCCGCCAAGACGCTCTACATGTCCGGCGGCCAGATGGGCGCCTCGATCGTGTTCCGCGGCCCGAACGGCGCGGCGGCCCGCGTCGGCGCGCAGCACAGCCAGGATTACGCGGCCTGGTATTCCAACATTCCCGGCCTCAAGGTGATCGCGCCCTATTCGGCCGCCGACGCCAAGGGCCTGCTGAAGGCGGCGATCCGCGATCCCAACCCGATCATCTTCCTCGAGAACGAAATCCTCTACGGCCAGACGTTCGACGTGCCGCGCCTCGACGATTTCGTCGTGCCGATCGGGAAGGCGCGCATCGCCCGCGCGGGCGAGCATGTGACGATCGTTTCATGGTCGATCGGCATGACCTATGCGCTGAAGGCCGCCGACGCGCTGGCGGAAGAAGGCGTCAGCGCCGAGGTGATCGACCTGCGCACCATCCGCCCGATGGATGTCGAGACAATCGTGCGCTCGGTGATGAAGACCGGCCGCTGCGTGACGGTGGAGGAGGGCTGGCCGCAGTCCGGCGTCGGCGCGGAAATCTCCGCGCAATTGATGACCGAAGCCTTCGATTATCTCGACGCGCCGGTCATCCGCATCTGCGGCAAGGACGTGCCCATGCCCTATGCCGCCAATCTCGAGAAGCTCGCGCTGCCCAACGTCGGCGAGGTCGTCGCGGCGGCCAAAGCCGTTCTGTATCGGTGACGCATGGCGGACGAGACGCTCCACCAGCTCGAACCGCCGCCCGACGCGCGTGAGAAGGGCGGGCACGAAGTGCTGCGCTGCTTCGTCGTCGACGGCGGATTGAGCGTCGGCCTGCGCCGTTCCTTCGACGAGCCGGGAACCTGGGGCGTGCTGCTCGCCGACCTCGCGCGCCACGCCGCCCGCATCTACGCGCTCGAAACGCAAGTGAGCGAAGACGACGCCCTCCAGGCGATCAAGGACATGTTCGACGCCGAATGGTCGCGCCCGACCGATTTCGGCACAACGTCATCGATGAATTGAGGCCGACCATGCCGACCAACGTTCTCATGCCCGCCCTGTCGCCGACGATGGAGAAGGGCAATCTCGCCAAATGGCTCAAGAAGGAAGGCGACGCGATCAGGTCCGGCGACGTCATCGCTGAGATCGAGACCGACAAGGCGACGATGGAAGTCGAAGCCGTCGATGAAGGCGTGCTGGCCAAAATCCTCGTGCCGGAAGGTTCGCAGGACGTGGCGGTGAACACGCCGATCGCGGTCATCGCGGGGGAGGGCGAGGACGCCAGCGCCGCGGCTGCGCCTGCGCCTGCCGCGAAACCCGCAGCCGCCGAAGCGCCGACAGCTGCGCCTGCCGCGCCAGCGGCTGCTCCAGCTGCCCCGCAAGCGGCCTCCGGCAATCGCGTCTTCTCCTCGCCGCTCGCGCGCCGCATCGCCAGGGACGCCGGCCTCGACCTTTCGGCGATCAAGGGCTCGGGCCCGCACGGTCGCGTTGTCGAACGCGACGTGAAGGCCGCCATCGCCTCCGGCGGCGCCAAGGCCGCCGCAGCGCCAGCCGCGGCGGCGGCGCCCACCGTCGCTCCCGCGCCAGCCGCAGCCGCGCCGCAGGGCATGTCCGGCGATACAGTCCGAAAATTGTTCGAGGCGGGCTCCTTCGAGGAAATACCGCACGACAATATGCGCAAGACGATCGCGCGTCGCCTGACGGAAGCGAAATCGACGATCCCGCATTTCTACCTGTCGATCGACTGCGATCTCGGCGCGCTCCTGAAGTTGCGCGAGGAGATCAACGGCAGCGCGCCGAAGGACAAGGACGGCAAGCCGGCCTTCAAGGTTTCCGTCAACGACTTCGTCATCAAGGCGCTGGCGCTGGCGCTGCGCGATGTGCCCGACGCCAACGTGTCGTGGACCGACACGGCGATGCTCAAGCACAAGCATTGCGACGTCGGCGTCGCCGTCTCGATCCCCGGCGGCCTCATCACGCCGGTGATCCGCAAGGCCGAGACGAAGACGATTTCCGCGATATCGAGCGAGATGAAGGATTACGCGTCTCGCGCGAAGAATCGCAAACTGAAGCCAGAGGAATACCAGGGCGGCTCGAGCGCCGTGTCGAACCTCGGCATGTTCGGCATCAAGAATTTCTCCGCCGTCATCAACCCGCCGCACGCCACGATCCTTGCCGTGGGCGCGGGCGAAAAACGCGTGGTCGTGAAGGACGGCGCGCCTGCGGTGGCCGACATGATGAGCGTGACCCTGTCGACCGACCATCGCGCGGTCGATGGCGCGCTCGGCGCCGAATTGCTCGCGGCGTTCCGGCGCTACATCGAAAACCCGATGTCGATGCTGGTGTGAGGAGACGAGCATGAGCGCCTACGACATCCTCATCATCGGCGGCGGCCCCGGCGGCTATGTCGCTGCGATCCGCGCAGCGCAACTCGGCTTCAAGACGGCCGTGGTCGAGCGCGAGCATCTCGGCGGCATCTGCCTCAACTGGGGCTGCATTCCGACCAAGGCGCTGCTGCGCTCCGCCGAAATCCTGCATTACGCCGAGCATGCCAGCGCTTACGGCTTGAAGCTCGACGGCAAGGTGTCGCCCGATCCGACAGCCGTCGTGAAGCGCTCGCGCCAGGTGTCGCAGCAGCTCAACGGCGGCGTCGCGTTTCTTCTCAAGAAGAACAAGGTCGACGTCATCTGGGGCGAGGCCGTCATTTCCAAGGTCGGCGAGGTCAAGGTGACCACGACGAAGAAGCCGATCGTGCAGCCGCAGAATCCGATCCCCAAGGGCGTGCAGGGCGAGGGAACCTATCAGGCCAAGCACATCATCGTCGCCACCGGCGCGCGCCCGCGCACGCTGCCGGGCATCGAGCCCGACGGCAAGCTGATCTGGACCTATTTCGAGGCGATGAAGCCCGAGAAATTCCCGAGGTCGCTGATCGTCATGGGCTCGGGGGCCATCGGCATCGAATTCGCGTCCTTCTACCGCCAGATGGGCGCGGACGTGACGGTGGTCGAGGTGCTGCCGCAGGTCATGCCGGTCGAGGATGCCGAGATTGCCAAGGTCGCGCAGAAGAAATTCGAGAAGCTCGGCCTGAAGATCCATCTCTCGACCAAGGTGACCAAGGTCGCCAAGGGCGCGGATTCCATTACCGCCACGATCGAGGACGACAAGGGCAAGACGCAGGAGATCACCGCCGAGCGCATGATCTCGGCCGTCGGCGTCGTCGGCAATATCGAGAACCTCGGGCTGGAAGCGCTCGGCGTGAAGACCGATCGCGGCTGCGTCGTCATCGACGGCTACGGCCGCACCAACGTGCCCGGCGTCTACGCCATCGGCGACGTCGCCGGCCCGCCCATGCTCGCGCACAAGGCCGAGCATGAAGGCGTGATCTGCGTCGAAACCATCAAGGGCCTGCACACGCACCCGATGGAAAAGACGATGATTCCGGGTTGCACCTATTGCAATCCGCAGGTGGCGTCGGTCGGGCTCACCGAGGCGAAGGCCAAGGCCGCGGGCCACGAGGTCAAGGTCGGCCGTTTCAACTTCACCGGCAACGGCAAGGCGATCGCGCTCGGCGAACCCGACGGCATGATCAAGACGGTGTTCGACGCCAAGACCGGCAAGCTGCTCGGCGCGCATATGGTCGGCGCGGAAGTCACCGAGCTCATCCAGGGCTTCGTCGTCGCGATGAATTGCGAGACGACCGAGGAAGAGCTGATGCACACGGTCTTCCCGCATCCCACGCTGTCGGAAATGATGCACGAGAGCGTGCTCGACGCCTACGGGCGCGTCATCCACATGTGACGTTACGCGCGCTGCTTCTTCTCCCGCGCATTGCGCAGCAGCCCCGCGCCCGCGGCGCCGACGACGAGCGCAAGATAAACGGCGACCGTCGCGCGCCGCCAGTTCTCGATTTCGATCTTCTCGACGCGATCGGGTTTCGCCGGCGCCGGCGCGGCGATCGTCGCGCGCGTCATCGCGCCGAAGCCGGCCGCCGACAGGACGGGCAGGCCGACCATGAGCGCGATCAGCGCCGGCTTGAGGCGCCGCATCAGTGGATAGCGCCGCAGCGTGATCCACAGGCCCAGGCACCCGTGGATCCAGCCCGGCGCGAGCAGGGCGATCTGCCATCCCTGCAATCCGCCGCGCGCGAGGACGCCGACGATGTTCTGGTAGGTCGCCGCCGCCGCGAACCATTCGTCGGCGACGCGTGTCGAATAGACATGGCCGATCAGCAGCCACGGCAGGCTGAATCCCGCCCACAGACGCAGCCATTCGATGGCGGGCAGGTTCCAGTGGCGGCGCTCGTAGAGCGTGCTCAGGGCGAGCGCGAAATGCACGGCGGCCGCGCCGTAGAGCAGGATCGTGCCGGGCAGGCTGCGCCAGATCGCGACCGCCAGTTCCAGAGCATCCTCGGCATGGCCGAGCGACCAGGCGCCCAGCGCGTGGTTGAGCATGTGGGTCGCAATATAGACGAACATGACGAGCCCCGAGACGAGGCGCCAGCGCCGCATGGTCATGACCGCCTCCCTCGTGCGCGCATGCTGGCGCGCGGGCTCGAAATCTCTTAAGAAAGCGCGGCGCGCAACTGCGCCGCCCGCGTTGAATAAGGAAATGCCATGAACAATCAACTCGGCCTTCTCGGCACGCCCGGCGTCGGCCTGATCGGCCTCATCATCATCGGCGGCCTCGCCGGCTGGATCGGCGGCAAGATCGTCGGCTTCCGCAACGGCCTGCTCACCAACATCATCGTCGGCATCTGCGGCTCGGCGCTCGGCTTCAAGCTGGCGGAGGTCGCCGATGTCGCGGTCATGGGCCGCTTCGGTCATTTCATCGCCGCGCTGGTCGGCTCGATCGTCATCCTCTTCGTCTGGCAGGCGCTGACGCGCAACAGGTGAACCCGATTTGAGCGCAGCGCGCGCGCGCTCTATATAGGCGCAGGCGCCGCGGACGCTCCGGCGCGGGATTTCCCATGACCACGCTCATCGACACGCTCAACAAGGATCCGCGCCGCAAGGCGGACGATTCCGCGCGCCATCCGGAAAAGGCCCATCGCCCGGACAAGCCGATGGCGCGCAAGCCCGCGTGGATCCGCGTGAAGGCGCCGGGTTCGCCGCGATGGGCGGAAACCAACCGCATCGTGCGCGAGAACAATCTCGTCACGGTCTGCGAGGAGGCGGGCTGCCCCAACCTCGGCGAATGCTGGGACAAGAAACACGCGACCTTCATGATCATGGGCGACACGTGCACGCGCGCCTGCGCCTTCTGCAACGTGAAGACCGGCCTGCCGGCGGCCCTCGACGCCGGCGAGCCCGAGAGCGTCGCGCAGGCGACCGCCAAGCTCGGTCTCGAGCATGTCGTCGTCACCTCGGTCGACCGCGACGATCTCGCCGACGGCGGCGCGGCGCATTTCGCTGCGACCATCGCCGCGATCCGCAAGGCGAGCCCGAAGACGACGATCGAAATTTTGACACCCGATTTCCTGCGCAAGGAAGGGGCGCTCGAAGTGGTCGTCGCGGCCAGGCCCGACGTGTTCAACCACAATCTCGAGACCGTGCCCTCGAACTACCTGACGGTTCGTCCTGGCGCGCGCTATTTCCACTCGATCCGGCTCCTGCAGCGCGTGAAGGAACTGGACCCGCAGATATTCACCAAGTCCGGCATCATGGTCGGGCTCGGCGAGAAGCGGAACGAAGTGCTGCAATTGATGGACGATCTTCGCTCGGCGGAGGTGGATTTCCTGACGATCGGCCAATACCTGCAACCGACGCGAAAACATCACGAAGTCGTGGACTTCGTCACCCCGGACGAGTTCAAGGCGTACGAAACCGTGGCTTACGCCAAGGGCTTCCTGCTCGTCTCGGCGTCGCCGCTCACGCGCTCCTCGCATCACGCGGGCGAGGATTTCCGCAAGCTCCGGGAACGGCGCAAGCAATAGCGTGCGCCGCCGCGCCCTAGCCGAGCGGATCGATCGCCGTCAGAACGACGCTCAGGGCGCCGCAGAACACGACGAGCAGCGCGAGACCGACGATCCGGAAGGCCCGCGCCTGGTCGTCGCGCACGACCATGCTGATCGGCGCGTCCATGCTGGTCGGGTCGAATTTCCTGAATCCCTTGTCGACGTTGAACGGAACCTTCGGCATTGCGTCCTCCACATCGCGACGCGGTAAACAGGAGGTTTCCATGAGCCGATTGCCATCGGCTTACGTCGCGCCAGGCAATTCGATGCAAATTGTCCGCATGGCTGGCGCCTGAGCGCGAGGCTGGAGCGCAGCGCCCGGTCTGCGGCATAATGCGGGAAGGCGCGCGAATGCGCTGTCGACGGAGGATTCATGGCTGGCGTTCTGTCTGGCGTGCGCGTGCTCGATCTCTCGCGCGTCGTCTCCGGTCCCTGGTGCACGCAGATCCTCGCCGATCTCGGCGCGGAGGTGATCAAGATCGAACGGCCCGTCACCGGCGACGACACGCGCCAGATGGGGCCGTTTCTCGAAGATGCCGAACGCAAGCCGACCGACAACAGCGCGATCTACATGGCCTGCAACCGCGGCAAGCGCTCGGTCACCGTCGACATCGCGACGAAGGAGGGCGCCGATCTCATCCGCGAGCTTGCGCGCGACAGCGACGTCTTCGTCGAGAATTTCAAGGCGGGGGCGCTGAAGAAGTTCGGCCTCGACTACGAGAGCATTCGCGGCCTGCGCGAGAACATCGTTTATTGCTCGATCACCGGCTTCGGGCAGGACGGGCCTTATTCCGACCGGCCGGCCTACGATTTCGTGATGCAGGCCATGTCGGGCCTGATGAGCACGGTCGGTCCGCCCGAGGGAACGCCGGGCTCGCAGCCCATGCGCACCGCCGTGCCGCTGACCGACATGGTGACGGGCCTCTACGCGGCGATCGCGGTTCTCGCCGCGCTCTATCATCGCAAGGCGACCGGGCAGGGGCAGTTCGTCGACGCCGCGATGCTGGACAGCGCCGTCGCCTTCAACGGCAATCTCGCGGTCAATTTCCTGCTCAACGGCAAGGTGCCGAAGCGCAACGGCAACACCAACGCCGTCGTCTGCCCCTCGGACGTGTTCGAGGTCGAGGACGGCGAGATCGTGCTCGCCATTTCCAACGACTCGCAGTTTCGCGCCTTCTGCGACTTGATCGACATGCCCGCGCTGGCGGAAGACGCGCGCTTCCGCACCAATACGGCGCGATTCTCGAACCGCGACGCGCTGTACGAAATCATCTCGCCGCCGCTCCGGCAGGCGCCGATGGCGATCTGGGTCGGGCGCTGCGCCAAGGCCAACGTGCCCTGCGGACCGATCAACCACATGCACGAAGTCTTCGCCGATGCGCAGGTGCGCCATCGCGAACTCGCCATCCAGTTGCCGCACGGCAGCGGCCAGAACGTGCGGCTGGTGCGCTCGCCGCTGCGCCTGTCCGCGACGCCCGTCGAGCATCGTCCGCCGCCTCTGCTCGGCGCCGATACGGACGCGGTGCTCGGCGAACTCGGCCGTTCGCCGGAGGAGATCGAGCGATTGCGCGCGACGGGGGCGCTCTAG
>JBDHTL010000145.1:0-9012 GCA_039808645.1 Rhodoblastus sp.
TGCCGCCGGGATAGCCGGTGTGATGGTAATAGACCTTCTGGTCGCGCTTGCGGCCGGTCAGGACCACCTTGTCGGCGTTGATGACGATGACGTTGTCGCCGTCGTCCATGTGGGGCGTGAATGTCGCCTTGTGTTTTCCGCGCAACCTCATCGCAATGAGGGAGGCGAGACGGCCGACGACCAGGCCCTTGGCGTCGATCAGCAGCCACTTCTTTTCGATATCGGCGGGCTTGGCCGAATAAGTCTTGCCGAACATGCGGTGAATTCCTTGTAATCGCCGCGAAACAGAACGAACCGGCGCCGAGGTCTGGAAACCTGCGCCGGTCCGGATGGCGGGCTTATAGGCGAGCGCCATTTGCGCGTCAAGCGCCGCGAGGCGTCGCCTAGAAAAACAAGCCCGAAGAGCGATGTGGTATCATGCAACCGTGCCTGGCGGCGAATCCGCCGGAAGCCGTGCGTCGGCCCATCCCCCGGGCCGCCGCGCGAAATGTCGATGCGCGCGGAACCAGCTGCCCGCGCGCCGTGTTTCAAATGCTCCGAAGCGCTGCGGGGCGAAACGAGGAGACACGGCCATGGGACGCGCAACCGCCCACCCCGACCACCAGTGCATTTCGAGCGAAGACATTCAGGGAACCGAGGTCTACGGCGCCGACAAGACGAACATCGGCGAGATCGACCACCTCATCATCGACAAGGTGTCGGGCCGCGTGGCCTATGCCGTCATGAGCTTCGGGGGATTCGCCGGACTGGGCCACAGCCATTATCCGATCCCCTGGGGCGCGCTCACCTACGATCGCTCGCTCGGCGGGTTCCGGACGAACATAACCGAGCGGCAATTGAAGGACGCGCCGGCGTTCAGCGATGATTCCTGGCAGAACGACCGCGACTGGGAGGTCCGCACCCACAATTACTACGGCGCGCCGACCTACTGGGAGCCGCGTCCCGGCCTTTAACAGGCTCCGGCAGGCCTGGATGGAGAGGGCCGAACGCGCGGCCCCCTCACCGCGGCGGAATCGAATAGGTTCCGACCGCGTGCGCCACGGCGTCGTCGCGGCCGGCGGAATGGATGTAGACCTCGCCGACCGCCAGCTTCTTGCCGAGCTTCATGAGCCGGCAATCCCCGACGATGTCGCCGGGCTGCGGCTTCGACATGAAGTTGATCGACAGGTTGGTGGTCACCGACAGCGGCGCCCAGCCGATCGAGGCGAGCACGGCGATATAGAGCGCGCAATCGGCCAGGGCGAACATGGCGGGGCCGGCGATCGTCCCGCCCGGCCGCAGGTGCCGGTCATGGAACGGCAGGCGCACGCGGGCGCGCATCGGCACGGCCTCCTCGATCAGCATCGCGGCGTCGCCGGTGAAATTCTGCGGGAATTCCGCGGCGAGCAGTCTCGTCAGTTCGTCGGGTCCGAGGTGCTTCGGCAGCGCGGTCATCGGGCGTCCTTGTTCGGCATGATCGTGGCCGCCAGTGATAGGGAAAGCGGGACGAATGTCCATCGGCGACAGTCCGGACACGACCGACGATTGCGGAGCGCGGGGGCGAGGGCTAAATCCTGAGGCTCCGTCGTCGCCGTCCCGCCCCGCATGCCGCTTCTCCTCCGCGTTCCCTCCAGCCGCCGATTCGCCCTCGGCGCGATCGGTCTTGCCCTCGCGGCCACGCTCGCGGGATGCGGCCAGGAGGCGGCCTGCGACAACGATATCGTCAAGGGCATGGCGATCGAGGGCGTGCGCAATCAATATCCCAACGACGTCTCGAGGGAATTACTGAAGCGCGGCAGCATCCCCGCGCTCGACCGGATCCTCAAGGAGCGCAAGCTCGACCAGAAGGACGAGAAGCAGCTCGAAATCGCCGCCAAGGCCGCCGTCCAGGAAATGGAAGACGCCTGGAAGACCGGCCGCTTCACGCTCGAGAGCGTGGCGACGACCGAATTCGACGCCAAGGCCAACCGGGCGTCCTGTCGCGCCCGGATGGTGTTCATGACCTCCTGGGGCATTTCCGTGCGGGACATCAGCTATGATGTCGCGATCAGGAACGGCGCGCTGGACGTGTCGGTCGCCATCGCCAACTGATCCGATATTGTCGCTATAAAGCCGATACTTGCTGCGAACATCGGATGTTCCGATTCAACGAAAGAACCGGAACATCGCGTAGCCCTTGGCGATGAAATAGCGGTCGATTCCGGCAATATCCGTCAGGGTCAGGCTGGCGTTGCGGATCGCCGCGCCGAACTGCGGGATGAAGATCAGCGCGAGCAGCAGCAGGCCGGAGATCGCCGCGAAACGGTCGGCCTGGAGTTGCATGTCGTAGGGCAGATGCGGGCGGATGATTCCGAATCCGTCGAAACCGGGAATCGGCAGAAGATTGAGCGCCAGTGCGGTCGCCTGCAGATAGCCGAGGAAGGCGAGCGCGTTCCAGAACGGCCCCGCGCCGGCCGTCAGCGGCCAGTCGAGCCAGAAGGGAATGGCGATGGCGAAGAGGAAGGCGGCGTTGGCCAGGGGCCCCGCGGCCGAGACGAGGCTGTCCCACCAGCGGCTGCGCAGCGACAGCCGCTCGATATAGACCGCCCCGCCCGGCAGGCCGACGCCGCCGAGCAGGACGAACAGCACCGGCAACCCGAACGTCAGCAGCGGCTGCGCATAGGCCATCGGGTCGAGCGACAGATAGCCCTTCGTCTCGACCGAACGGTCGCCGCCGAGCCAGGCGGCGACCGCATGCGCCGATTCGTGCAGGCAGAGCGAGACGATCCACCCGAGGACGACGAAGCCGATGACGACGGCGTTGGCGCTGGACAAGCCGCGGTACAGGGCCGCGCCGAAGCCGGCGAAGCCGGCGAGGATCAGGAGAAAGCGGATCGACAGGAGAGGAGTTCCGGTTGGGCCGTGGACTGGCCGCCAGTGTGCGGGGGCGCGGCGTCCGGTTCAAGCCGCGCGACGTCGCGCCCTCTCGCCCGCGTGCGCATGCGCCCTGCGGGCCGCTCGCGGGCGGCTTGCCGGCGCGGGCAAAGCGCGAGATTGTGCGCGCCATGACCAGCGCCGTCCTCTCCGCCGCCCCGCCCGCCCTCCTGCGCCGCGACCTCGCCGCCGACGGCGTTCTCACCCTCACGCTTTCGCGGCCGCAGGCGCGCAACGCGCTGTCGATCGCCATGCTGGAGGCGCTGAGCGCGGCTTTCGCGGAGATCGCCGCCGACCGCGGCGTGCGCGTCGTCGTGCTGGCGGCCGAGGGGCCGGCCTTTTCGTCAGGCCACGATCTCAAGGAGATCACCGCCGCGCGCGCCGGCGCCGACCGGGGCCGCGCCTTCTTCGAGGCGACCCTGGCGCGATGCGCGTCGATGATGCAGCAGGTCGTCGCCCTGCCCCAGCCCGTGATCGCGGCGGTGGAGGGCATAGCCTCGGCGGCGGGCTGCCAGCTCGTCGCGACCTGCGATCTCGCGATCGCCGGCGCGAAGGCGCAGTTCTGCACGCCGGGCGTCAACATCGGCCTCTTCTGCTCGACGCCGATGGTCGCGCTGTCGCGCAACCTGTCGCGCAAGCACGCGATGGAAATGCTGCTGTCGGGCGACATGTTCGACGCGCAGGACGCTGCGCGCTTCGGCCTCGTCAACCGCGTCGTGGAGGCCGGCGGCGCGCTGGAATCCGCGCTGGCGCTGGCCGCCAGGATCGCGTCGAAATCGGCGTTGACGGTCAAGATCGGCAAGCGCGCCTTCTATGAGCAGGCGGAGATGCAGCTCGGCGAGGCCTATGGCCACACGAGCCGCGTGATGGTCGAGAACCTGCTCGCGCGCGACGCCGACGAGGGCATTTCCGCCTTCGTGCAGAAGCGGACGCCGAGCTGGGAAGACAGGTAGACATGGACCGCGAGCCTTCCGGCTCGCTTTTCGCGACTTCGAGGCGAGCCCGAAGGCTCGCGGTCCGGGCGCGCGCTCGCAGGATGAACCTCATGAAACTTTCCACGCGCGCCGCAGTGTCGCTTGCCGCCGCGCTGACGATCGCCTCGCCCGCCATCGCCCAATCGCCGCCGTCGAAACCCTACAGGCCGGCGACCGCGACCTACGACCGCGCGGCCGAGAACGACGCCGATCTCGCCGCGCTGCTGAGGGACGTGCGCGCCGCCATCGAGGCAAAGGACGCGGGCGCCCTCGCCGCGCTGCTGTCCGATAGGTTCGTCGCGCTCGACTGCGCGGCCGATCCGCTGAAGGCCTGCGCGCCCGGCAAGGCGAAGGCCGTCGGCGCGAAGAGCGCCCGGCCGATCGACCGGCTGCGCCTTGCCTTCTGCTGCGAGGGCAAGCCCGCGCCGGACATGCCGGAGGCCGCGCAGAACGACACGATGTTCGCGATCCTGGCCGCCAATCTCGGCGCCGGCGGGCCCGGCGCCAATCCCGACGCCCGGGGCGAGGTCTGCGCGCCGGCGCTGCCGCGCTTCGATCGCGCCAGGGCGGCGGCCGCGGCCAAGGCGGCGGGCGTCGAGCCCGAGAACCTGCGCGTCGCCTCTTCGGCGATCGCGCTGCGCGCGAAACCCGCGCCCGATGCGGAAACGATCTCGCGGCTCGATCCTGGCGACATCGCGCCGATCGTCACGGATCTGACCGCCGCGACGCCGTCCGGCTGGAACGCCATCGCCCTGCCGGACGGCGCGATCGGCTACACGGACGCGCTGGGGCTGGACGAAATGACGCCCGGCGCGGTCTGCTTCGGCAAGGACAAGGGGCGGTGGCGGATCGTCTCGACGATCCAGCGCGGCGGATAGGCCCCGCCCGCGCAGCGCGCGAAGACGGCGCGCCCTTTGCGATCCGGGCGCCGGCCGCTAGGTGTATGATCGGAGCCCAGCCCGATGAATCGCGCATGAATCACGACGCCTATCCCGACGCCCATATCCGCTCGATCCTGCGCACGACGAAAACGATCGCGCTGGTCGGCGCTTCGGCGAACGAGGCGCGCACGTCCTACATCGTCCTGAAATATCTGCTGGCGCGCGGCTACCGGGTGTTTCCGATCAATCCGGGCCTCGCCGGCAAGGACATACTCGGCCAGCGCGTCCACGCCTCGCTCGGGGATCTGCCGGAGCCGGTCGACATGATCGACGTGTTCCGCAATTCCGAGGCGGCCGGCAAGGTCGTCGACGAGGCGCTGGCCCTGCCCTGGCTGCCGAAGACGATCTGGATGCAATTGTCCGTCCGCAACGACGAGGCCGCCGCGCGCGCCGAGACCCGCGGCGTGCAGGTCGTCATGAACCGCTGTCCCAAGATCGAGTGGGGCCGGCTGTCGGGCGAGATTTCGTGGGGCGGGATCAATTCGCGCGTCCTGTCGTCGAAGCGGCCGACGATGCTGGCCGGCTTCCAGAAACTCGCGGTCGACAAGGACGGATGAAGCGCCGCGCCGCGGACGGGAGCGGCCCGTGACGGACGAGCATTCGCGCGCCTATCGCGGCTGGCGGATGGTCGCGGTCTGCTTCGTCGTCGCCACGCTCGCCTGGGGCTTCGGCTTCTATGGACAGGGCGTCTATCTCGCGCATCTTCTCGCGTTGCGCGGCTGGTCGCTGTCGCTGGTGTCGGGCGCGGTGACGGGCTTCTATTTCGTCAGCGCCATCATGGTCGCCTTCGTCGCCGACTGGATTGCGCGGTTCGGCGCGCCGCGCGTGGTGGCGGCCGGCATGATCGCGACCGGCGCGGCGGCGGCGGCCCTCGGAATCGTGCGCGAGCCCTGGCAGCTCTACGCCGTCTATCTCCTCATGTCGGTCGGCTGGGCGTCGACCAGCCTCGCGGCGATCACCACCATTCTCGGCATGTGGTTTTCGGCGCGGCGCGGGCTTGCGGTGTCGCTGGCGCTGACCGGGGCGAGCGCGGGCGGCATTCTGGTGGTGCCCGCGCTGCAGGCGCTGATCGACGCCCGGGGCTTTCCGACGGCGATGCTGGTCGCGGGCGCCCTGCTCGCCTTCCTCGGCGCGCCGCTGGCGCTCTGGCTGATCGAGGCGCCCGCCGCCGGCGCGCCGGGAAGCGCGGCGCGGCCCGCGGCGCAGGGCAAGCGCGACTTGCTGCGCAGCTTCCGGTTCTGGTCGATCGCGGGCGCCTTCGCCATCGTCTGGGTGACGCAGACGGCCTTTCTCACGCACGAGATCAACATTTTCGCGCCCGTCGTCGGCCCCGCCGGCGCAGCAGCGGCCGTGGCGGCGACGACTTTCGCGGCTGTCGCGGGGCGGCTGCTGCTGGGCGCGGTCGTCGACAGGCTGGATCGCCGCCTCGTGACGGCGGTTTCCGTCACCAGCCAGGCGGCGGCGCTCGCCGCTCTGGTCGCCTGGCCGGAGCCAGCCGTCTTCTACGCGGCGGCGATGGTCTACGGATTGTCCGTGGGCAATGTCATCACCCTGCCCGCCCTCATCGTGCAGGAGGAATTCGAGCCCGCGGCCTTCGGCGCGGTGGTGGCGCTGTCGACGTCGGCAACGCAGATGTTCGGGGCGCTCGGCCCCGGGCTGCTCGGGGTCGGCCGGGACCTCGCCGGCGGCTACGGCGCGCCGCTCCTCTGTTGCGCGCTGCTCAACGTCGTGTCGGCCCTGGCGATCGTGCTACTGAGGCCCGGGCGACACGCCGCATGAATTTGCAACGGACGTCTCGCATCGCGGCATTGTTTCGGTTATGCAGCCCGGCATGACCCTGATTGCCGACTCCGGCGCTCTGGCTGAGGTCTGCAGCCGGCTCGCGCGCCATCCCTTCGTCACTGTCGATACGGAATTCCTGCGGGAAACGACGTTCTGGCCGAAGGTCTGCGTCATCCAGATCGCCTCGCCCGAGGAAGCCGTCGGCATCGACGCGCTGGCCGAGGGGCTCGACCTCGCGCCGTTCTTCGCGCTGATGGCCGATCCCAACGTCGTGAAAGTGTTCCACGCGGCGCGGCAGGACATCGAAATCATGTGGAACCTAGCGCGGCTCGTGCCGGCGCCGCTGTTCGACACGCAGGTCGCCGCCATGGTCTGCGGCTACGGCGACCAGGTGTCCTACGGCGATCTCGTCGCCCAGATCTGCCGGGTGACGCTCGACAAGTCCTCGCGCTTCACCGACTGGTCGCGCCGCCCGCTGTCCGACGCGCAGATCGACTACGCCATCGCCGACGTCACCTGGCTGCGCGACATCTACCGCCACCTGCGCTCGCGGCTGGAGAAATCCGGCCGGATCGACTGGCTGGCCGACGAGATGGGCACGCTGACCTCGCCCGCGACCTACGAGCAGAAGCCCGAGAACGCCTGGGAGCGCCTCAAGGGCCGGGCGCGCAAGCCCCGCGATCTCGCGGTGCTGATGGAAGTCGCCGCCTGGCGCGAGCACGAGGCGCAGACGCGCGACGTGCCGCGCTCGCGCGTGCTCAAGGACGA
Source organism: Rhodoblastus sp. (assembly GCA_039808645.1). Taxonomy (GTDB): domain Bacteria; phylum Pseudomonadota; class Alphaproteobacteria; order Rhizobiales; family Beijerinckiaceae; genus JAJXWB01. The sequence continues at coordinate 7,358 of JBDHTL010000145.1, forward strand.
CGTGCTGGTCGAGATCGCGCTGGCGGCGCCGCGCGACGCCGCCGCGCTCGGCAATCTCCGGGCGTTTCCGCGCGGCATGGAACGGTCGAAGGGCGGCGCGGAAATCCTCGCCGCGGTCGAACGCGGCCTTGCCCGCGATCCCGCGACCGTGCCGCGAATCGAGCGCGACCGGCGGCCGCAGCGCGACAGCGCGACGGTGGAACTGCTGAAAGTGTTGCTGCGGCAGGTGGCCGAGAAGCACAGCGTCGCCCCGAAGATGATCGCCAATGTCGAGGATCTCGAGGCGATCGCGGCTTCGGATTCCGCCGACGTGCCGGCGCTTCAGGGCTGGCGGCGCGACCTGTTCGGCGCGAAGGCGCTGCTGCTCAAGCGCGGGCGGCTGGCGCTGACGGTGGACAAGTCGAAGGTGGTCACGCTCGAGTGGCGCGACACCGAAGGCTGATCAGGCCGCGCAGGCCTGCGGGGTCTGCGCCGCCTCCGGGCCGTCCTTCGCGGACAGGCGGATGACGACGTCCACGCCGACGATCTCCGTGCCTTCCGGCGCCGGAATGTTCATCAGCGGGATGAATTCCTCGGGAATGTCGAACAGTTCGTCGCGCTCTTCCAGATAGAAATGGTAGTGCGGGCCGGTCTTGGTGTCGTACCAGGTCTTGGCGCCGTAGAGCGCGATCTCGCGGACGAGACCGTGCGCGGCGAAGTCGCGCAGCGCGTTGTAGATCGTGGCCAGCGACGGCGGATAGCGCTGCTCGCGGGCCTCGGAGAAAAGCGCTTCAGCCGTCAGATGGCGGTCGCCCTTGGAGAACAGAAGTTCGGCGATCTGCACGCGCTGACGGGTCGGACGCAGTCCGGATTCCCGCAGGGTCCCGCAGAAGCTCGACTTCCGCCAATGTGTGGCTGCATGCGCCGGCATGAAACGTCTTGTCCTTTCGCGTGACGCGAGTCCCGAGAAATATAATTACGTACCCTGCTCTTGGCCCAATGCGGGGTCTCTCGGCAAGTCCCCGGAGGTCATTTTAGAAGCGTTTGAACCGCCGCAGCATCAGATTTGGGCGCTGATCATTCAAAAATCAACGGGATGGACCGGGCCCGCCTTCAGCCGGAGAGCCGCGGCGCCACCGTGCCGACCAGCGCCCGCGCCTCGTCCCAGACGCGCCGGGTGAAGGCCCCGGCGTCCTCCTCGCGCGCCAGAGGGCCCGCCTCGCCCGACCAGAGCGGGGAGAATTCGCCGGAGCCGGCCTTTTCGGCATGGGCGCGCAGCGGCGTTATCGCGCCTGTCGCCAGCGGAAAGGCGGGGGCGGCGGCGTTCATCGGCCCCTGCTCGCGCAGATAGCGGTTGAGATGGCCGCGCGCCGGGCGGCCGGTGAAGAGATTGGTCAGCCGCGTCGTGTCGTCGCGGCCGGCCTTGAGCGCGGCGCGATGCACGGCCGAGGTCGCGGCCTGCGGGCTGAGCAGATAGGCGGTGCCGATCTGCGCCGCGCTCGCGCCGAGCATGAGGGCCGCCGCGACGCCGCGCCCGTCGGCGATCCCGCCGGCCGCGATCACCGGAACCTTCACGGCGTCCACGACCTGCGGCAGCAGGGCGAACAGGCCGGGCTGCGCGTCGATGTCGTCGGTCAGGAACATGCCGCGATGGCCGCCGGCCTCGCGGCCCTGCG
>JBDHTL010000146.1:0-8908 GCA_039808645.1 Rhodoblastus sp.
CGCACGCTCGCCCACTACCTCGACATGTCCGGCGGCAAGGTGTCGCTGCCCTTCGCGCTGCCCTTCGACGCGAAGAGCCTCAACCGCGTGACGCTGACCGCCTGCGGCACCGCCTATTACGCCGGCCTGATCGCGCGCTACTGGTTCGAGCGTTTCGCGCGCCTGCCGGTCGATATCGACGTCGCGTCAGAGTTTCGCTATCGCGAGGCGCCGATGCAGGGCGACGGCCTCGCCATCGTCATCTCGCAATCCGGCGAGACCGCGGACACGTTGGCCTCGCTGCGCTACGCCAAGAGCCAGCGCCAGCACATCCTGTCGGTTGTCAACGTGCCGACCTCGACCATCGCGCGCGAAAGCGAACTGGTCGCCCCCACGCTCGCCGGTCCGGAAATCGGCGTCGCGTCCACGAAGGCGTTCACCTGCCAGCTCGCCGTGCTGGCCTGCCTCGCCATCGCGCTCGGCCGAGCGCGCGGCGTGCTCGGCGCGCAGGACGAGGCGCGTCTCGTGGGCGATCTCATCGCCGTTCCCGGCCTCATCGCCGACGCGCTGCGGCAGGAAGGCGACATCGAGAAGATCGCGCACGGCCTCGCCAGTGCGAAGAGCGCGCTCTATCTCGGCCGCGGCGGCTCGTTTCCGCTCGCGCTCGAAGGCGCGCTGAAGCTGAAGGAAATTTCCTACATCCACGCCGAGGGCTACGCGGCGGGCGAACTGAAGCATGGCCCGATCGCGCTGATCGATGAGGACATGCCCGTCATCGTCATCGCGCCGAAGGACGCCTTGCTCGAAAAGACCGTGTCCAACGTGCAGGAAGTCGCCGCGCGCGGCGGCCGCATCGTGCTGATCGGCGACGAGGAGGCGAAAGCGGAGCTCGCGACCGAACTCGCCGGCAGCATCCTCCTGAAGCCGATGGCGTCGGATTTCTCGGCGATCGTCTACGCGATCCCCGTGCAATTGCTCGCCTATCACGCGGCCGTCTTCATGGGGAAGGACGTCGACCAGCCGCGCAATCTGGCGAAAAGCGTCACGGTCGAGTGACGCGTTGAAAAAGGCGCGTCACGGTGGAATGACGCGCGTTCAGTAGATCGAAGCCAGCAGGATCAGCGTGAGCAGGACCCCTGCCACGACGCTCCACAAGACACGCAGGAACCCGTGATAATTAGCGAGATGGACGGCGTATTCGCGCTCGTCTGTCGTTTCGGGAGCATGATCGATCATCGCCATGGCGACCTCCTCTCCCCGCATGGCGGAAGATAGGTCGATCGCGCGCATTGTGTAGTTAGAGCGGGGTGCTCTTGAGTGGCATCATCCAGCCGTCATTGCGAGCCGACGGGTCGCGCCGAGGGCGCGCCCGATGACAGGCTCCGTAAAGCAATATCCAGCTGACTTCGGACATGATCCGGAATGGATTGCCGCGTCGCGACAGGTGAAACCGCGTCGCGATTTCACCGGAGCTCCTCGCAATGACGGCCACGTTTCCATCAAATCGCAACCCGATCTAAGCCGCTGCGGCGAAGCGTTCGGCGAGCCAGGCTTCGGCGGCGCCGCGGCCGGCGTCGCGCAGGCGCGTCAGAAAGCGCCAGTCGAGATCGGCGGCGCTGCGGCTCGCGAGATCGGCGATCTCGTCCTCGGCAGCCAGCCTGTCGACGCGTAGGCCCCGCAGTTTCGGCGTCGCCCGCAGGTCCGCCGCCAGCCGTAGCGCTTCCAGTTCCGCGTTGAGCGTGGCGTTGAATGAAATGTGGTCCAGCCGCTTCACGATCTCGCTGCGGCTGGTGGGCACCCCGCGGGCGCGCGCCGGGGTCACCTGCACGATCAGCACGTCCAGCGCATCGGATTCGTGGACGAGTTGCATGAGCGGGGGATTGGCCGAATAGCCGCCGTCCCAGTAGCCCTCGCCGCCGATCTCGATCGTGCGGTGGATCAGCGGCAGGCAGGCCGACGCCAGGATCGTGTCGACCGTCAGTTCTGCGTTACGGAAGATGCGCAGGGCGCCGTTCGAGACGCGGGTTGTCGCGATCAGCAGGCGCGGCGATCGCGTCTCGCGCAGCCGCTTGAAATCGATCTCGCTTTCCAGCGCGCGCCGCAGCGGATTGAGATCGAACGGATTGAACTGAAACGGCGCGAGCGTCTGCGCCAGCGCCTCGAGTCCCGCGGGAATCGCGGTTAGCGGCAGGAAGGAGGAGGCCGCGCTCATCCGCTTCCAGAATTTTTCGAGTTTTGCGCGCGCCCCGTCGCGGCCGCCTTCGACGAGGCCGGAGGCCAGCAAGGCCGCATTGACCGCCCCCGCGCTCGCGCCGCTGATGGCGTCGAACCGCGGACCCGGCGCCTCGAGCAGCCGGTCCAGCACGCCCCAAGTGAAGGCGCCGTACGAGCCGCCGCCCTGGAGCGCCAGCGACAAATGGGCCTCGGGCGACGCCTCGGCCCGGCTCGCAAACGCGCTAAAGGCTTGATTTAGTATGCCCATCAGGTTCTTCCCAATCAAATTCTGAAAAATTGTGCAATGCAACATCGGTATTATGCCGCCGATTTCAAGGCGCGTCTCGCGCGATTTACGGGCAATTCATCAGGTTGCGCGAAAATCCAGCGATTCTGGAGACTTGCGTGCGTCCGACCCTTCTCGACCAAATTCGCGACGGCCAATGGCTCGACGCCGCGCGGGCGCGCGCCTATCCGCGAATCGTGGCGGGCGTCGTCGTACTGGCGCTGCTTGGCCTGGTGCTGACCGCCAATGGCGCAGTCGACACGCGCGGCGAACCGCTCGGCACGGATTTCTCCAATTTCTGGTCCGCCTCCCGGCTCGCGCTGATGGGCGAGCCGGCGGCCGTCTACGACATGGCGCGCCAGTACGCCGTCCAGAAGCAGGAATTCGGCCCGCAGACGGGCTTCTATCCGTTCTTCTATCCGCCGATCTATCTCCTGATCTGCTGGCCGCTGGCGGCGCTGCCCTATTTGACGGCGCTCGCTATGTGGATCGGGCTGACGGCCTTCGCCTATCAGGCGGTCGTGCGCCGTATCGGGGAGGGCGTCGTCGGCCTCGCGCCCGCGCTTGCCTTTCCCGCCGTCTTCGTCACGGTCGGGCATGGCCAGAATGCGCTGCTGACGACCGCCATCCTCGGCGCAGCGGCGCTGAGCCTCGACCGGCGGCCGATCGTCGCCGGCGTCCTGCTCGGCCTCCTCGCCTTCAAGCCGCATCTGGCCGTCGTCATGCCGCTGGCGCTCATGGCGTCCGGCCGCTGGCGCGCCTTCGGCGCCGCCGCCGTCACGGCGTGCGCGCTCGGGCTCCTGTCGCTCGGCGCCTTCGGCCTCGACGCCTGGAAGGCGTTCCTCGCCGCCGCGCCCGCAGCGAAGGCGGTGCTCGACGACAAGATGATGGATGTCGAGAAATTGCAGAGCGTGTTCGGCGCCGTGCGCCTGCTCGGCGGCGGCGCCGATCTCGCCTATGTCGCACAGGCCGCCGTCGCGCTGCCGACGATCGGCATATTGCTGTTCCTGGCGCGAAAGAAATCGCTGTCGGGCGAGGCTGTCGGCGCGCTGGTCGCGACGGCCGCCGCGCTGACCAGCCCCTATTTTCTCGACTACGATCTGGCCCTGCTCGCCATTCCGCTCGCCTGGGCGACGGCGCAGGGCGTCCGGACCGGCTTCCTGCCGTGGGAAAAGTCGATCCTCGTCTTCGCCTTCGCGCTGCCGGCGTTTTCACGGGTCGTCGCTTTCGCGCTCGGCGTCCCGCTCGCGCCGTTCGCCGTCGCCCTGCTGTTCTGGGTCGTGGCGCGGCGCGCGGCGATCGGCGCGGGTGTTTCCCGCACAACCGGCGCGCAGCCGGCTTTCGCCTAGATCGGCCGGCCTTCCCCGCGCTTAGGCGCGCGGCTCTTCCGCCTTTTCGAGCGCCCTGCCGATGGCGCGCCTCAGCACATCCGCCGGCTGGGCGCCGGGCAGGCCGAATTTGCCGTCGAGAATGAAGAACGGCACGCCGGTCACGCCGATGTGCTGGGCCGACGCGATCTCCTCGCGCACGCTCTCCTTGTCCGCCTCGCCCGCCAGCAGATCGGCGACGATCTTCGGGTCCATGCCGCAATCGCGCGCGGCGTCGAGCAGCACGGCGCGGTCGCCGATGTCCTTTCCGTCGATGAAGAAATCGTGGAACAGCCGTTCGACCACCGCGTCCTGCGCGCCGGCCGAGGCCGCCCAGCGGATCAAGCGATGCGCGTCGAGCGTATTGGGCGAACGCGCGATGGCGTCGAAGGCGAAATCGAGGCCGGCCGCCGCGCCCGCCTGTTTCAATCGCTGGTGGATTTCGTCGATGCGCGAACCGAACTTGCGCTGCATGTATGCGCGTCGGTCGAGACCTTCGGCGGGAATGGTCGGGTCGAGCTGGTAGGGCCGCCAGCGCACGTCGACGTTGAGATCGGGCAGGTCGGCGAGCGCCGCCTCCAGATTGCGCTTGCCGATGTAGCACCACGGACAGACCGCGTCGGAAACGATGTCGATGGCGATGCGGCGGCGCTGTTCCTGGTCGGTCATGGCGTCAGAATGTGTCCCTGCGGCCGCCGTTTCAAGCGCCGGACAGCGAAATCGTCATGCGGCCCTCGCCGTCGCTCGCGAGCAAGGCGACAGGGCAGGCGGCGCCGAGCGCCGGCGCGGCGGGGCCGTCGAGCCGCGTCGCCAGCGACAGGCTCTCGAGACGGCCCGGCGCGATCAGGCCGGCGGCGGCGAGATCGGCGGCGACCGCCTGCGGCGCGACGAGATGGCACGGGCCGGCGCCCTCCAGCGTGTCGACGAAGCCTTGCGCCTCGAAAGGGCCGAACCAGGTCAGCGGCGCGCCGACGAGCAGCGCGGCGACCGGCCCGGCCGCGAGGCCGGCGAGGCTCGCCGGCGACAGGGTCGAGACGATCGGCCGCTCGGCGTTGAGGCGCAGGCGCGACGCGAATTCGAGCGCGATGGCGACGATTTCCGATTGCGATACGAAGACGACGCGCGGCGCCTTCTGTTCCGGCGCGAGCACGAGGCCGATGCGCGGCGGCGCCGTTTGCTTGACGCCGAAGGCGTTCGCCTCGACCGGATCGCGCAGGCCGGCCGGCGAAAAGTCGACGGCGCCGTCGCATTCGCCGGGCCCAAGCGAACCGAGCAGGCGCACGCCCGGCGCCGTCGCCGCGATTTCGAGCATCGCCTTCTCGGCGTCGAACGCGCCGAACCGTGTCGGGCCGACGATCGCGACGGCGCCGGTCGACTGCGCGAGGAAAGCATGCGCCGCCGGCGAGAGATGCGCCGGCGCGATCACCGGCTCGAGCCCGGCGCCGATCGCGCCGAGAATGGCGACGGCGACCCCGATGCGGGCGGCGCCGACGATCAGGACCCGCTCGCCGGGCGCAAGCCCGCAGACGCGCGCATGCGCGCTGAAAGCCAGCGTCAGCCGGTCGAACTCGCCGTAGCTTGTCGGCGCGCATGACGCGCCCGGGCCGGCTTCCACAAACGCCACGCGATCGGCTCGCAACCGGGCGGCCCCGCGCGCCACCGTGTCGAGCCCGAAGGCCGCAAGCGGATGGTCGCCGCCGGTCGCGCCCGCCGCCGCGTTCATGGCGCCGCGCTCCACCATGTATCGAGCGTCGCCGCAAACAGCGGCGCTGCCCAGCGCGGCAGCGTCTCGGGGCGCTCGATCCGCGTCCAGTGCGCGTCCCACTGGTAGACCGTGTGAAACAGCGGCACGATGTAGAAGCCCGACAGCAGCACGCGGTCGTAGGCGCGCACGGCCGTCACGAATTCCTCGCGCGTGTGCGCGGCGAGCATGGCGGCGATCAGCGCGTCGATGGCCGGCGACGAGGCGCCCGACAGGTTGAACGAGGCCTCCTGCGAGGCGCTTGACGAGCCCCAGCGCATCCGCTGTTCGTTGCCGGGCGAGGCGGACGCGACCCAGGTTCCGAGCATCATGTCGAAATCGAACCGCTGGCGCCGGCGCTGGTATTGCACCTCGTCCACCGTGCGCACGCGCGCGTTGACGCCGATGCGCTTCAGCGACGAGGCGTAGTTGAGCGCAAGCCGCTCCTGGTTGCGGTCGGCGACCATGATCTCGAATTCGAAATCCTCGCCGTTCCGTTCCAGTTCGCCGCGCACGAGCTTCCAGCCGGCCTGCGCCATCAGGTCGAGCGCGACACGCGCCTGCCTGCGGTCGCGGCCCGAGCCGTCCGCCACATAGGGCCGCCAGCGGCCTTCCAGCACGTCGTCGCGCACCGCGCCCGCGTAGGGCGCGAGCAGCGCGCGCTCGTCCGCGCTGGCGGGCCTTCCGGTCGAGGCGAGATCGGAATTGTCGAAGAAGCTGGTCGTGCGCGTATAAAGGTCGTCGAACAGATTGTGGTTGATCCATTCGAAATCGAACATGATCGCGAGCGCCTCGCGCACGCGCACGTCCTGGAACAGCGGGCGCCGCGTGTTGAAGGCAAAGCCCTCCATGCCGCGCGGCGTGCCGACCCGCAATTCTTCCTTTTTCACGCGGCCGTCGCGCACGGCGGGAAAATTGTAGCCCGTCTTCCAGCGCGTCGGATTGCCCTCGACGCGATAGTCGATCAGCCCCGCCTTGAAGCTCTCGAACATCGAATTGGCGTCGCGATAGTAGCTGATCAGGATCTCGTCGAAATTATAGAGCCCGCGGCAGACCGGAAGGTCGCGTCCCCAATAGTCGGGATTGCGCTTCAGCAGCATTTCCTCGCCGGGCTTGATCGCGGCGATCCGGTAGGGGCCAGAGCCCAGGGGAATGTCGAGCGCGGAATCCGAGAACCGCTCCACGTCGGTCTTGTGCTTGGGCAACACCGGCATGAGCGCGAGCGTCAGCGGCAGTTCGCGGTCGTTGGCGCCGGTCAGGTCGTAGCGCACCGTCCAGTCGTCGACCGCGACGATCGACCGCACGAGCCCGTAGGCGATGCGCTGCTGCGGACGGCCACGCGTCTTCAGGAGATCGAAGGTGAAGAGAATGTCTGCCGCCGTGATCGGCGCCCCATCGGAAAACTTCGCGCGCCGGTCGAGCCGGAAGACGACGTGGCTGCGATCCTCGTCGGTCTCGATCGTCTGCGCGATCAGCCCGTAGAGCGTGAAGGGCTCGTCGAGCGAGCGCGTCATCAGCGTCTGGAAGACATTGCCGCTCAGGCCCTGCGCCGCCGAACCCGCGCGAAGATTGAACGGGTTGAGCCCGTCGAACGTGCCCTGGAAGGCGACGGCCAGTCGGCCGCCCTTGCGCGCGCTGGGGTTCACATAGGGCAGATGCTGGAAATCCGGCGGCAGCGCCGGCGCGCCGTGCATGGCGAGGCCATGCGCGATCCGGCCGGTCTCTTGCGCCCGCGCCGCGCCGGACAGCAGCGTCGGCGCCGCCGCCAGCGCGCCGATCGCGCTTCGCCGCGTCAGGCCCAGCCCCTGCCGAATCGTCCGAGTCGTCATGTGCGCAGTCTAGGCGAGCCGTGCGGCGGCGTCAGGGCGCAAGCAAAGCATTAGGCGCTGGCTTTGCCGGGGCAAAACGAGTATGAGGGCGCCGTCACTATGTCGCCGCAATAGAGGGCGATGAGCGCGGGGGCGCTTCGACGCGGGCAAAACGGGCGGGGCCCGCGTGCCGCCGGGGCTCCTCGCGCTCGGGTTCTCCAGAGCGCCGCGCCCGAACGAGATTTCACTGAAAGGGTCATACATGCCGTCCAAAACGAAGCTTTTCGGCGCGGCCGTCGTCGCCGGGTCGATCGCTTTCGCCGGAAGCGCCTTCGCTCAGGCGCAGAAGCCGGCCGCCAAGCCGGCGACCAAGCCGGCCGCGCCCGCGCAGAGCCAGCAGGGCGCCGCGCCGGCCGGCCAGCCGCAGCAGGGCCCGATGGTCGTCGACCTGCACTCCGCCCAGGCCGAGTGGACCAAGGTCTGCGGCAAGGACCAGTCGGCCGGCAAGGAAGTCTGCTACACCACCCGCGATTTCGGCACCCAGGCCGACCAGCCGCCGGTGCTCGCCGTCGCCGTCTATGACGTGAAAGGCGAAGAGAGCAAGATTGTCCGCTTCCTCATGCCGATCGGCCTGATGCTGCGTCCGGGCTTCCGCTTCACGGTCGACAAGGGCGCGACCATGGAAGGCTCGTTCGAAATCTGCTTCCCGAACGGCTGCTTCGCCGAATCCAAGGTCAAGCAGGCGACCGTCGATTCGATGAAGAAGGGCACGGCGCTCAACGTCCAGGTGCGCAACGGCGTCGGCGCCGAAGTCGCCTTCAACGTGCCGCTCGAAGGTTTCGGCAAGGCCTACGACGGCCCGGCGATCGACCCGAAGGTGCTCGAAGAGCAGCAGAAGAAGCTGCAGGAACAGCTCCAGAAGAAGGCCGAGGAAGAGCGCAAGAAGCTCGAGGCTCAGGGCGGCGCGGCGCCCGGCGGCGCGGCCGCACCGGGCGGCGCGGCTCCGGCCCCGGCGGCGCCCGCCGCGCCCGCAGCGCCGAAGCAGTAACCAACGAGCGAGTAGCGAATGGCGAGTAGCGAATAGGGAACAACCCTGTTCGCTGCCCCACCCGCCACTCGCATCCGCTACTTCGCTATTCGCTTCAGTGCTGCCGGCCGGGCTTCAGGCGATAATCGCCGGTCTCGGTGCGCGTGAAAATCTCGTCGACCTGCGGATGGCGCACCGGCTCGCCGGAATTGTCGGGCAGCAGGTTCTGCTCGGAAACGTAGGCGACGTATTCCGTCTCGGCGTTTTCCGCGAACAGGTGATAGAAGGGCTGGTCCTTGCGCGGCCGCACTTCCTCGGGGATGGCGAGCCACCATTCCTCGGTATTCCCGAAGACGGGATCGACGTCGTAGATGACGCCGCGAAACGGGTAGCGGCGGTGCTTGACCACCTGGCCGATCCCGAATTTCGCTATCCGCTCGCTGCCCATGATGCGCAGGCCCTGGCCGTGTGAACGCTGCCCTTGGC